>CAJXKO010000117.1 GCA_913055845.1 uncultured Bacteroidota bacterium
GTGCGGTCGTTGGGCACCGCCTCCACGGTGCGCACGTCCAGGCGGCTCCCGAACGAGACCGTGATGGGGTCGAGGTCCAGGTCCTCGAAGAAGAAGACACCGGTATTCCACGTGCGGGCCGAGGGCTGCAGCTCGGCCGGGCCGCGGGTGTCGGCGTCCTGGTGCTGCACCTCCGCCCCGATCGTGCCGCTGAGGTTGCCGATCGAGGGGTGCGCCACCTCCAGCCGCCCGGTGTAAATGTCGGTCTTGAGGTCAAGCGGGTAGTCGAAGCCGCCCAGCCCGCCGCCGTCGCGAATATCACCCAGGTTGGTGCCCGGCGCTCCCGACTGTCGGATGGAGCGCTGCCAGCTCAGGCGCGGCTTGAACACGAAGCCATCGGCGACGATGTTGCCCTTCAACGCGACGTTGCTGTGCGCCAGGTTCTGGCCGAGGCCGGCGGCCGGGAACGGCGTCTGTCCCGGCGTGCCGCCCGCGGGGAGAAGGAAGTTGTGGGCGTTCGACCAGTAGTCGCCGTAGAGCTGGAGCGTCCCGAACGCGCCCTGCAGGCCCACCTGTCCGTAGGTGCTCCACTGCTCGAAATTGGTGAAGGGCACCTCGCCGGTGTAGCGCGGGTCGCCGTAGGTGCCTCCCTTCTTCGTTTCCGAGAAGGTAGAGGCGTCGGGCGTGTGGTAGTTATCGGCGATGCGACGCTCGGCGCCCACGCGCCAGCCCACGTTGCCCTGCGCCGCGCTCAGGTCAAGGGAAACAGCGCGCTCGTTGTTGTTCGTGTAGTACTGGGTGGACGCGGCCCCGCCCACCTCAAACTCATCGACGCCGGTGGTGGGCGCCGGCTTGCTGATGACGTTGATGGCCCCGCCCAGGGCGTCGGAGCCGTAGAGGATGCTGCTGGCCCCGCGCACCACCTCCACGCGCTCGGCTTCGCTGGCGTTGGTAGTGGGAAAGTGGCGGACGCCAAACTGGTAGTACTCCTGCGCGATGCCGTCCTTGAGGAGCACGACGCGGTTGCCGCTCAGGCCGCGGAGCACCGGCTTGCCGGCCTGCGAGCCCGTCTGGACGGACGAGACGCCGTCCACGTTTTGCCGAAGCAGTTCGCCGAGCGCGGCGCTGCTAGTGCCCTGGATGTCCTGCGCATCCATCACGTCCACATCCTGCGGGGCGCGGAGCGTACTGCGGGCGCGGGCGGTGCCGGTCACAGTCACGCCGTCGGTCTCCAGCACGCGCGTCTGCAGAGACACGTCGACAGTCGCCGTCTCGCCCGCCTCAAGCGTCACGGTGCGAACGGCGGTCTGGTAGCCGACAAAGCGAAATTCGAGGGTGTGCTCGCCGAGGGGCAGGTTGTCGAGGCGGTACCGGCCGTCGGCGCCGGTGGTAGTGCCGCGCTGGAAGGCCGGGTCGACGACCTGCACGCCCGGCAGGGGCGCGCCGTCCGGGCCCGTCACGGTGCCAGCGACCACGCCGCGGCCAGACTGCTGGGCCGAGGCGATTGTTACAGAAAACGCAATGAGAAGGAGAAGGCTCGAGAGAACCGTACGAAACGTCATGAGGGACAGAGGGGGTGTGGTGCAACGACGCGGAGCGGGGTCCCCGGCTTGCTACGGGGAGAGAAAAGAGGAAGAGACCCGGTCCGCGCAGCGGTCGCACGGATGGCCGCCGGGGCTACGGCTGCGCGCCCACCCAGTGAATCTTGGGCGACCGGTTCAGCAGCGGTCCGCGGCGGACGGCAACACGGCGGCTACGCCAGACGGGCCTCCGACGCCACCGGAGGCCCTCGAATGAATTGGTGGGAGACGGTCAGAGTCGCGATGCGGTCCGGCCCTGGGCGCCGCCCCTCTATCCCTGCGACGCGAGGCGAAGCGGGGCGCACCGGCACCGGCGGCAGCACCAGAAGGCGCGTGGTACACAGCACGCACTCCGGCACGATGCCGTCCTCGGTCGCCCCAGTCCATACCGCCGTATCAGCGTTGTGAACGCCGGGCGCGTGGCAGGCCTCCTCGTCCCGCTCTCTTTCCTGCGCTTTCCCGTGATGGACCCGGTGAAGGCTCGGCCCGGCCACTCCCCCAACGGCGAACGCCAGGAGCAAGAGGCTCGCCAGAATGGAACGGCGCTGGGGCATAGACCAGGGTGGCGTCAGTGCAAATCCGCAGGACCAATCGCCACACGTGCCCCCTGGTTCCCCAGGTGAAAAAGACCACACATGCACATGCGCTCATCTGTAGCGTCAGCGTCCGGGACGAACTGCACACACGGGCGCGGATTTTCGTCGGTTCGGGCCGCTTTCCACCCTACTGACACAGACGCCCCGGAACGACCTGCACCATACTGTTTGCTTTACCGAAAATGAGAAGATATTATAATCTGTAGATGCACAAATTTTTAAGAGACCTCCAAGACGAATGGCAATACGGCCCGTGTGATTGCGCAAACCATGTGTACATCCCCGGAAGACGACTCCCTCTGGAAGCCCCCCACATCCGTCGCTCTGTTCTGGCGTTTAGAGATTTTCGACGCTTGGATAGGAGAATATATTTTTTCGATACATAGCACAACGCGTAACAATGATTCCCAGCACGCTGGCCGACGAAACCCTGGACAAGGTTCATCAGGACCTTACGTTCGTAATGAACTGCTTCCAGGAGGTCTTGCGGGAGCTTGGTGAAGAAGGCTTGGCCGAGCAACTTCCCTGGGGCGAGGACGCCTCTCCCGTCGGGACCACCGAGGATCCCCAGCACACGGCCCAGGGCTATTCGATTGCCTTCCAGCTGCTGAGCATGGTCGAGGAAAATGCGGCCGTTCAACTGCGGCGTCAGTCGGAGCGAGACGGCACGCTGGCCAACATCTCCGGGCTATGGCAGCAAAACCTGAAACGGCTTAAAGAGCGCGGGCTGTCGGATGAGCAGATCGCGGAGACGCTGGAGGAGGTCCGCGTGGAGCCTGTCTTAACGGCCCACCCCACGGAGGCCAAACGTGCCACCGTACTGGAGCAGCACCGCCGGATCTACCTGCTGCTCGTGGACCGGGAAAACACGATGTGGACGCCCTCAGAACGAGCGGAGATTCGGTCGTCAATAAAAGCGGAACTGGAACGTCTGTGGCGCACCGGAGAAATCTATCTGGAAAAGCCGGACTTGGCCTCGGAGCGGCGGAACGTCATCCACTATCTGCGCAACGTTTTTCCCGACGTGCTGCCGGAATTGGATCGGCGGCTGCGGGTGGCGTGGGACGGGATGGACTTCGACCCCTCCCTCCTATCGCCGGATCGCCTGCCCTCCCTTCGGTTCGGCAACTGGGTTGGCGGCGACCGGGACGGCCACCCGCTCGTGACCGCCGAGGTGACCCGAGAGACGCTCGCCAAACTTCGCACCCATGCGCTTCAACTGCTCCGCGAACAGCTTACAGAATTGACCCAGCGGCTGAGTCTGTCCGAGTTCTTACAGGCCCCATCCGAACCCCTACTCGAACGAATCGAGACCGACGCGGAGGCGCTCGGGGAAGCAGGTCGGCGGGCGGTCGAGCGGAATCCTGACGAACCCTGGCGGCAGTTCGTGAACCTGATGATTGCCCGGCTGCCCATCGACGAGGACCGGCTTACCAGCGGTCCGCAGCGTTACACGACGTCGGACGCCCTGCTGGACGACCTGCAGTTCCTTCGGCGGCACCTCATGGCGGTGGACGCCGACCGGATTGCCACCCAGGACCTCGACCCGGTCCTTCGCACCGTGCAGACCTTCGGCTTTCACCTGGCGGCCCTGGACATCCGCCAGAACAGCCAGTTTCACGACGAGGCAGTGGCCCAGTTGATGTCGGCGGCCGGCATGGACGGGGATCAGTTCCTGGAATGGGACGAGACGCAGCGCCTCGAATTTCTGAACCAGGAGTTGTCGTCGCCCCGCCCGTTTACGCACCCCGAGATGGAGCTCGGGGAGAAGGCGGAGGCTGTCTTGAACTGCTTCAAAACGGTGTCGGACCACATCAAGACGTACGGCCCCGATGGCGTTGGAGCGCTGATCATCAGCATGACCCGCAGCCTCTCGGACCTCCTGGTCGTGTACCTGCTGGCGCGGGAGACGGGACTGACGACGTTCACCGACGACGGACTGGTCTGCAAGCTGCCGATCGTCCCCCTGTTCGAAACCATAGACGACCTCCACAACGCCCCGGAGGTGCTCGACGCCTTCCTCTCCCACCCGATGACCCAGCGAAGCCTGTCGTACCTCCAGGCGCGTCGCGGACAGGAGACGCCGGTTCAGCAGGTAATGATCGGCTACAGCGACAGCAACAAGGACGGCGGCATTGTTTCGAGCCTGTGGAATCTCTATCGGGGGCAGGACGCGCTGGCGGAGGTCGGTCGCGACCACGACGTGCGGGTGCGCTTCTTCCACGGTCGCGGGGGCACGATCAGCCGGGGCGCCGGGCCCACCCACCGGTTCATCAACGCCCTGCCCCACTCATCGCTTCAGGGCGACCTGCGGCTGACCGAGCAGGGCGAAACCATTGCCCAAAAATACGCCAACCGGCTGAACGCCGCCTACAACCTGGAGCTGCTGATCGCCGGCACGGCCGGAGCCACCTGTCGCCACCGGCATACCGAGAACGACGCGCATCCGCTGGAACCGACGATGGACTCGCTCGCTCAGAAAAGTCGGGTCGCGTACCAACAGCTTCTCAGCACAGACGGGTTTGTGCGCTTCTTCCGCCAGGCCACCCCGATCGACGCCATTGAGGCCAGTCGCATCGGATCGCGCCCAGCGCGCCGCACCGGCGACCCAACCCTTGACGACCTGCGGGCCATCCCCTGGGTGTTCAGCTGGAGCCAGGCGCGGTTTTACCTCTCCGGCTGGTACGGAACCGGCACGGCACTGCAATGGCTCCGCAGCGAGCATCCCTCCACGTTCGAGACCGTGAAGGAACAGAATTTCGTATGGTCGCCTCTGCACTACGTCATCAGCAACGTGGCGACGAGTTTAGCCACCGCCGACCCGGGCATCATGAGTGCCTACGCCGACCTGGTCCCCGATAGCGATTTGCGCTCCCGCTTCATGGACCGCATTGAGGCCGAGTATAACCGGACGCAGCAAATGCTCGAACACATTTATTCGGGGCCCTTGTCCGAACAGCGGCCCGCCGTCCAACACTTTCTGGATCTCCGTCAGCAGGGGCTAAAAACGCTGCACCACCAGCAAATTGCACTGCTTGATCAGTGGCGAAGCAGTCCCGAGGACGACGCAGACGACGTGCTCCGGCCCCTGCTGCTGACCGTCAACGCCATCGCCAACGGCCTGGGAACGACAGGATAGTGGACCTGCCCGTACACGCGGGTCTCGGAGCGCCCCTCTCAGACTCTCCACGCTCCGTCTCGCCCCTGTGTGCCGCCCTCGACTCAGCGACTGCGCGCAGGGGAGCGAGGGGTTGTTGGGCTTTTGCGCCGGGCCGTTCCTCCTCAGAGCAGGCCGCGGCGGGCGCGCTCCAGGGCCGCCGAGGCAAAAAGCTCTTTGTTGAGGGCACGGTCTTCCACGAACTGAAACCGCCGAGCCCGCGCCCCCGACGCATCAGCGTACCCCACCCACACCGTGCCCACCGGCTTTTCCTCCGTGCCGCCTGTGGGGCCCGCAATGCCGGTCGTGGAAATGCCCACGGTGGCCCCAAGCGCCTCGCGGGTGCCCGCCGCCATCTGCTCCGCCACGGCCTCGCTCACAGCGCCGTGCTCACGGAGCGCCTCGTCCGTTACCCCCAACACCTCTTGCTTTGCCAAGTTGGCGTACGCGACGATGCTCCCGAGGAAGTAGTCGGAAGACCCGGAGACGCCGGTGAGGCGATGCCCGATGAGCCCACCCGTCGCGCTCTCCGCCGCGGCAATCGTGGCGCCCTGCGTCCGCAGCAAGTTCCCAAGCGCTTCCTCGAGCGTCACGTCGCCCGTACCGATGATGTATCGGCCGGCCCGCTCTCGGAGGACCGCCTCCACTTCGTCGAGGCGGGCGTGGGCGTCAGTTTCCGTCGCGTCGGCCGAGAGTCGGAGACGCACCCCACTGGTGGACGGCAGGTAGGCCAGGTGCACGTCGGTGCCCAGCGCATCCGAGAGGTCCCCGAGACGTTCCTGGAGTTGCGTTTCCGCGATGCCGGCCGTTACGAGCGTCCGATGGTGCACCTCTCCCACTCCCGACTGCGCTTCGAGCCGAGGCTCGACCGATGCATCGAAGATGGCCTTCATCTCTTCGGGGATGCCCGGCAGAAGCGCGATGAGCCGCCCATCGTCGGCCGCGTGCCAGAGCCCCACGGCGGCGCCCACGGGATTTTCGAGCGCCACGAAGCCCTCGGGCATCTGGGCGAGGCGGGGCGCTGCGTCCGGCATGTCGCGGCCGCGCCGCGTGTAGTAGTAGCGGACGCGGGCGAGCAGGTCGTCGTCGGTCACGAGCGGGGCATCGAAGTACTTGCCTACCACATCGCGCGTGATGTCGTCGTGGGTGGGCCCGAGCCCGCCGGTGCAAATTACAAGGGAGGCGTCCGCGTAGGCGCGCTCGAGCTCTTGCTGAATGGGCGTGCGGTCGTCGCTCACGGTGACGGTCCGTCCCACCCGGATGCCAAGGGCACTCAGCCGTCGTCCCAGCCACGCCGCGTTGGTATTGGTGGTCTGGCCAATGAGCAGCTCATCACCGATGGTGAGCAGTTGGGCTTTCATGGGGTAGGCGTGGAAATCTGAGGGAATGAGTTGTGCCCCATTGGGACGGCATGGGGGGTCATTGCGTGCAGCCGTACCGCCTGCCTTCACAGTCGCCCCCCGAACATCCGCCGCGACAACTATCCGCCGTGAGCGTGCGACCAGGCCTCAGGATCGGTCCGCCAGTCCTCCAGGAGCGTCCGTGCGTCGTCCGACAGCCCGTGGTCGCGGTGGGCCACCTGCAAAAGTGTCGGAAACGAGGTGAGCACGTGGCGCGCCACCCCTGCCTCCGCGAAGGCCGCGTCGGCCGCGTCGAGTCCGTAGGAGAAGATGGCCAGCACTCCCTGCACGGTCGCCCCCGCCCTCCGGACGGCCGACACGGCGTCGAGCGCCGACCCGCCGGTCGAGATGAGGTCCTCCACCACGACCACCTCGTTGTCCGGCCCGAGCCGTGCCCCTTCAATCCGGCGTCCCTGCCCGTGCGTCTTGGCTGCGGAGCGGACGTAAGACATGGGCGCGTCGAGCCGCTCCGCCAGCCACGCCGCGTGGGGGATGCCCGCCGTGGCGGTCCCCGCCACCGTGATCGATTCTCCGCCGTGTGCCCGTACCACGTCGGCGAATCCGTCCGCGATGGCACCGCGCACGGATGGATGTGCGAGGGTGCGCCGGTTGTCGCAGTAGATGGGGGCTCGGAGGCCCGAGGACCACGTGAACGGGTCGTGCGGGCGGAGCGACACAGCGCCAATCCTCAGGAGCGCGCGGGCTAGCGACCGGGCGAGATTCGACGCGTCGGGACTGGGCGAAGCCGAAGGGTCAGGCATGGAGACAGTGGAACGAAATCAATACGGGAAAAGGCCCAGGAGACCGCTACTCCAGGTCTACATTCTCTTCGACAGGGGCCACCACGTACAGTGCCCCTGTGGCAAGAGTAAAGCCCACGACCCCAATCAGGGCCAGTCCTGGAAGTCCACTGTCGTAGAGCACCCATTCCGCGCCTCCCCGGAACGGAGGAGACAGATAGGTCGCCGCCCGGAGCACGAGGATGCCGAATAAGAAGGCCACCTGGATCATTGTCTTGGCCTTCGCCACGCGGTAGGTATGCAGCGTTTGGCCGTTTGCCTCGGCCCAGGAGCGCAGGGCCGTCACCACCACGTCGCGCAGCGCAATCGCCGCGACGGCCCACCAGGGCACGATGTCGGGCGCCTCAAGCGCCAGGGCCACGAAGGTCCCGAGTACCAGCACCTTGTCGGCCAACGGGTCCAGATACTGCCCCAGGCGCGACCGTACGCCCAGCCGACGGGCCAGCACGCCGTCGTAGTAGTCCGACAAAGAGGCCAAGACAAACAAGAAGACCGCGCTCATCTGGCCGGCCTGGCTGGGCACCGATAGAAGCAGGAGCAGCAGCGGCGTCACCAGGATGCGCCCGACCGTCAGGAGATTTGGTATGTATCGGAGGCCTGCTGAGGTATACATGACACTATGATGGTAACCACGAACTCCTGGGATGTCCCGGACTCACGGAAGTATTGGCGAAAATTTGCACGGACGACACGACACGCGGTTGTGTCACGGACCGCCGGCAGGGGATCTCCCTGGCGGTTACGACCTGCAAAGTTTTCAGTGTCGAGGACCCGCTGTGCCATTCGTGACGCGCCGTCGGGGGTCTCGCCCCCCGCCGAGCCCCAAGATCTGTCATTGTGACGGACTAACGCGCCACGACCCACCGCGGCATCGTTCTTGAGAATCTATCTCAACGGCGATGTAGACACAGGGGCGGCCCGCAGTGGACGCCTCCGGCAAGTTGCCTTCGACATTCGAGACGCTTCGAACCAACGCACATACGACACTCATGGGTAAAGTAATTGGCATTGACCTCGGCACGACGAACTCCGTCGTGGCGGTGATGGAGGGGGACGACCCCGAAGTCATCGAAAACGCGGAAGGTTCGCGCACCACGCCGTCCGTCGTAGCCTACAAAGACGACGGCGAGCGCCTTGTGGGCGCGCCGGCCAAGCGGCAGGCGATCACGAACCCCGAACGCACCGTCTCCTCGATCAAGCGGTTTATGGGCCGCTTCTACGACGAGGTAGAGGACGAAATTGAGGAGGTCCCCTACGAAATCGTACGGGGCGACAACGACACAGCGCGCGTGAAGATTGACGACCGCGAGTACACGCCGCAGGAGATTTCGGCCGTGGTGCTGCAGAAGCTGAAGCAGACCGCCGAGGACTACCTGGGCCAGGAGGTCACCGA
>CAJXKO010000118.1 GCA_913055845.1 uncultured Bacteroidota bacterium
ACTCACGCCCCGGCGCAGGTACACATTACGGAGCCGGGACGCTACGACCTGCTGGAGGCCCTCGAAGCAGTCTGCGACGACGCGGGCGTAACGCTCCAGGTGCACGCCGACGATCATTTTCTGACCACGCACCGCGACTTTGAGCAGTGGGCCGAGGGGCGCAAGGAACTCACGCTGGAGTACTTCTACCGCGAGCAGCGGCGCACGCACGATGTGCTCGTGACCGAGGACGGCGATCCTGTGGGCGGCGCCTGGAATTTTGACGACCAGAACCAGGAGAGCTTCGGCGCCGACGGGCCAGGGATGATTTCGGAGGGCCCCACGTTTGAGCGCGACACCATTACCACCGAGGTGCTCCGCCGCGTCCGCACCGATTTTGCCGACACGCCGGGCGCGTTGGACGACTTCCGCTGGCCGGTGACGCCCGCCCAAGCTGAGCAGGCACTCGATGATTTCATCCAGCACCGGCTGCCGAAGTTTGGAACCTATCAGGATGCGATGTGGACCGGCCGGCCGTTCCTCTACCATTCCCGCCTGTCGGCCGCCCTCAACCTGAAGCTGCTCGATCCGCTGGATGCGGTGGAGCGCGCCGCCCAGGCCTACCACGACGGCCACGCTCCCCTCAACGCCGTAGAGGGCTTTGTCCGGCAGATCCTCGGCTGGCGTGAGTTCGTGCGGGGCGTGTACTGGCTTCATGCGCCGGAATACGTGGAACGCAACGCCCTGGAGGCTACGGCCGACCTGCCAGCGTTCTACTGGACCGGCAACACGGACATGCGGTGCCTGAGCGAGTGCATCGGACAGGTCCGCGAACACGGGTACGCCCACCATATCCCGCGCCTCATGGTGATGGGCCTCTTCGGGCTGCTCTACGGCGTGGACCCGCAGCAGATGAACGACTGGCACGAAGCGATGTACGTGGACGCCTGGGAGTGGGTCTCTACGCCCAACATGGTGGGCATGGCGCTTTACGCGGACGGCGGTGTGGTGGGTACCAAGCCGTATACGGCCTCCGGGAAGTACATCAACCGGATGAGCAATTACTGCTCGCACTGCCGCTACGACCCGGACGCGGCCACCGGCGAGGACGCCTGCCCCTTCACGTCGCTCTACTGGAATTTTCTGGACCGCCATCAGGAACGCCTCTCGGACAACCGGCGCATGAACTTCCAACTTGCCAATGTGCGCCGGAAGGACGACGAGGAGCTCCAGGCCATCGCGGAGCGGGTGGAGGAGGTGCGAGCAATGACAAAGGCTGGTGACGTTTGAGATTGCGGCTCGAATCTTGAATAGTCATGCAGTTCCACATTGCGTACTTCGGATTGCGTACCCGTCAGTGCTTGCCGTTCCGCCCCACGCAATACGCAACCTACACTCATCTCAGCGCCTCCAACTCATCGGCCACTGGGGCAAGCAAATCGTCCCCCCGCACGAAGGCAAGGCTCTCGTCAATGTCGTCCTCGACCAAGTAATCCTCCTCCCGGTGCGGGATCGCCCTGCGGACGGTTTCGTGGGCAATGTCCACACCCCGCCCCGGGCGTAGCGGAAGACGGTAGTCGAGGGCCTGCGCCGCAGTGAGCAGCTCGATAGCGAACACACGCTCCACGTTCTCGAGGATGTCAAGCAGCTGGACCGCACCGATGCTGCCCATGCTCACATGGTCCTCCTGACCCAAACTCGTGGGGATGGAATCGACGGAGGCCGGATGCGCGAGGCTCTTGTTTTCCGACACGAGCGCGGCGGCGGTATACTGGGGCATCATGTAGCCGGAGTTGAGGCCCGTGTCCTCCATCAGCAGCTCCGGCAGGCCGTCGTGCCCGCCCAACAGCAGGTAGATGCGCCGCTCGGAAATGCTGGCCAACTCCGCAAGGGCGATCCCGGCGTAGTCGAGTGCCAGGGCAAGGGGCTGGCCGTGGAAGTTGCCGGCGCTGATCACGTCGCCGTCCTCGAAGACGAGCGGGTTGTCGGTGACGCTGTTGATCTCGCGCTCCACCATGTTGGTAGCGTGGCGGAGGGCATCGCGGCTCGCCCCGTGCACCTGCGGCGCGCACCGGAGGCAGTACGGGTCCTGCACCTTGCCGCAGTTGCGGTGCGACTCCAGAATCTCGCTGTCCGTAAGCAGGGTCCGCACATTCGCAGCGACCTGCTGCGCACCGGGATGCGGTCGCACCTCGTGCACCCGCTCATCAAACGGCTGGATGCTGCCCTGGAGCGCCTCCAGGCTCATGGCCGCAAGCAGATCGGCGATCTTCACGAGCCGGTGTGCCTCGTGCAGCACGTGGGCCCCGTACGCACTCATCTGCTGGGTGCCGTTGATGAGCGAGAGCCCGTCTTTGGGGTGGAGGGTGATGGGGGTCAGATTGTGCTCGTCGAGCACGTCCCCCGCCGAACGCACGTCGGACCCGTCGTCGGTCCAGAACTCCCCCTCTCCCACCAGCGGCAGCGCCAAGTGGGCCAGCGGCGCCAGATCGCCCGACGCCCCCACACTGCCGCGGCTCGGAATCGCCGGAATCAGATCGCGCTCGGCGAAGAGCAGGAGCCGGTCGAAGGTCTCGCGTGAGACGCCGGAGTGCCCGAGGCCGAGGGCGTGAATCTTGAGACGCAGGATGAGGCGACTCACAGCTTTTGGCACGAGGTCGCCCACCCCCACCGCGTGACTGAAGACCAGGTTGCGTTGGAGCGTTTCGAGGTCCTCTCGCGGCACCTGTTTCTGCGCGAGCGCCCCAAAGCCGGTGTTGATGCCGTAGTGCGCCTCCCCGTCCGCCATCGCGGTCTCCACCCGGGTCCTCGACTCGTCGACCGGCCCGGGATCGTTGCGGAGAGCCACTAATCGCTCGGTAAGGTCGGCGTGGAGGGTGTGAATATGAACGGTCGACTCGGCATCGACGGGTGACATGGGACGGGAGGCGGATTGGGAGACGACAGTGCGAACCGGATGCGCCCTGCCCTCTGACCGGAAACCGGCCCCAGTGTTGGCGCTGTGGCGTCGAACGCAATCGGCCCTGAGACGTTGCCACTGTCGCGTTTCCTGCTCCCGCAACCATGTCCGTTCCTGGCCATGCCCGACGTACTCGTGATTGGCGCCGGCCTGGCCGGCCTCACCTGTGCCCGCCGCCTGCATGAACGCGCCCTCGACGTACAGGTCCTGGACGCTGCCGATCGGGTGGGTGGACGCGTGCGCACCGACACACTCGACGGCTTCCGGCTCGACCGCGGCTTTCAGGTGCTGCTCACCGCTTACCCGGAGACCCAGCGCGAGTTTGACTACGACGCTCTCGACTTGCATGCCTTCCAGGACGGCGCACTCGTGCGCTACAACGGCCGCTTCCACCGCATCGCCGATCCCCGCCGCCACCCCTGGGACGCCCCCCGCACACTTCTGGCCCGCGTGGGCACTCTGGCCGACAAGTTGCGGGTGCTGCGCCTGCGTCGCACCCTAAGCCACGAGAGCATCCCACAGGTGATGGAGCGCGCGGAGCGGACGACCCTCGACGCGCTGCGGACACGATGGGGCTTCTCCTCGTCCATGATCGACCGCTTCTTCCGCCCCTTCTTCGGTGGCATCTTTTTCGACCGCACCTTGGAGGCGTCAAGCCGCATGTTCGAGTTCGTCTTCAAGATGTTTGCGGAGGGGCGAACGGTGCTCCCAGCGGGGGGCATCGACCAGATGCCGAAGCAGATGCGCCGGCACCTCCCCGATGAGGCCGTCCGGTTGAACGCGAAGGTCGAGGCGATCGAGAAGCAATCCGTGACGCTGCGCGACGGGGAGACGCTGGAGGCGCCGCACGTCGTGGTGGCCACGGAGGCACCGGAGGCCAATCGGCTGGTGGGCGGTGTGACCCCGATCGACGGTCGCTCAACGATCTGTCTCTACTACGATGCCCCCCGCTCGCCCCTCGACGCCCCGCTCCTGGCCCTGAATGGCGACGGCGTGGGCCCTATCAACAACGTCGCCGTGCCGTCCGACGTGGCCCCCGGCTACGCGCCCGACGACCGCGCCCTCGTGTCGGTCGTGGTGGTGGGCACGCCCGCGGAGACCCACGATGCACTGGAACGAGCCGTCCGGGCCCAACTGATCGATTGGTTTGGATTGGCAGCGGGCGGGTGGACGCATCTTCAGACCCAGTACATTCCCTACGCCCTCCCCAACCAGGCGCCGCCCTTCCTGTCGCCGCCCGAAAAAGAGATCCGCCGACGTCCCGGCCTCTACGTCTGCGGCGACCACCGCCGCACCGCGTCGCTCAACGGCGCCATCGCCTCGGGCCGCGCCGCCGCCGATGCCGTTTGGTCTGATCATGCGGTTTGACGCGTTCGGGGCTCGGGGATGCTCTCAAGGCCGCCGCTCCCCCGGAAAAGACGACTGACGGTGGTCCCTCGCGCTGGGAGCAACGCGACCGAGTACTCTCGGGGGGACCGCGGTCGTTGAGCGGTCAGGCAGTACCGTTTCGGACAACCCGCACTTTCGGAGTACCTCCACCCGGCATGACGCTGCTCCTACTCCACGCCGTTGCGACCCTGCTGATGCTCGGGGTCATCCTCGTGGTGCAGCTTGTCCACTACCCTCTCTTCCAATACGTGCGGGCAGGCGACTACGAGGCGTTCCAGGCCGCGCACATGCGGCGCATCACGTGGATCGTAGCCCCAACCATGACGACGGAACTGGCGACGGCGGGATGGATCGCGTGGGCGCCCCCGGCCGGCGTCCCGAGTTGGATGGCGTGGACCGGCCTTGGGCTCGTCCTGTTCATTTGGGCCGTCACAGGCCTCGTGCAAGTGCCGCTCCACACCCGCCTGGCGAAGGGGTTCGACGCCGCGGCGCATCGTCGCCTCGTCACCACAAACTGGCTGCGGACGGGGGCC
Organism: uncultured Bacteroidota bacterium; assembly: GCA_913055845.1. Taxonomy (GTDB): domain Bacteria; phylum Bacteroidota; class Rhodothermia; order Rhodothermales; family Salinibacteraceae; genus Salinibacter. Next base: position 4,861 of record CAJXKO010000118.1, read on the forward strand.
TGGGCGGTGCGGGCCGGGCTCGTGCTGTGGATGGTGAGACTGGGCCTTTGATACCAACTCCGCTTGTGGAATTCGGGTATGGATGTGAGGAAGTGCGGACGTATGGAGGCACAGTACGTCCACACCTCCACCCCGACGGCAGTCGGGACACGTCCATCCAAACTTCCAAACCCGAACGGAGCTTTCGGAGTCCGTATGCGACGGCTACAGGGACGATTGACCTTGCCACGAGGCGTTTCATACTGAATATGTCAAACCGTTGACATATTCTGTGAGCCTAACCGATTTGACATATACACAGACTCCCTCCCAGAACTCGTTGGATTTCGGTGGATTGAAAAGTGTGGGACATCAATATCCTGAGTACTTTCATATAATCAAAGGTTATACCGAACTGCCGTAGTATAAAGCAGAACTGAGCCATTATGCCCCACAGTCCAATTCGTGTTGATGGGCGGCGGCTCCATCTCCACTCAGCAGTATCGGATCCAGACTTTTCAGCTAAACCTGTCTTGAGTGGGGATCCGTGGGACTATATTGAGCTCCTACTACGTAGAAGGCATGATGAAGAGGCAATATTTTATTGGCAGCAGGCCAAACAATTCTACAACGCATCCACTGATCTTCCGGAGACATCCTCCCCGCTTACATCTTACTATTGCTTTCTGAATGCGACAAAGGCTCTGTTAGAGACAAAAGGTACTTCATACAGTGAAGATCACGGAGTCACAGGTTCAACAGAGACGGGAAATGTCGCCCTTGGGAATGAGATAATCAGATTCAAGACTGGAGGTGTTCTACCCGCACTTTGCAGACTCCTGAAGGAGCCTGTTAACCAATCGACTAAATATACTCTGTACGATATCCTGTACCACGTTCCATTTGTCCACAGGGCATTTCAACTGACTTACTCGACTCCAGCTACGTTATTTATACCAGTAAAAGAGACTCTCATTGTACAGAAGGAAAGTTCGGAGGAAGCGTGGTTCAGCGCTGAGATGAACGATAAGTACACCAACAGAGCCACGACTCGGATGCTGCCACCCGGGTTTGAGAAAGACGAAGGTATCAGTGATAAATACGTGGTTCGAAAGAAAAGTCGTTTTGAATGGGACGAAGACAAGCTTGACAAGTCTATAGAAAAGCTAAAAAGACATAATCGATCTGTTAGAAAACATGTATTCCCGATATTTGCCGCTAGAAACAGGTGGTACTTGAAAAAGCACGGCGAATTGAGTAAGGGGGTGGACAAGCCTCTTTTACCTTTACTTTTCGGGGCAATGCATCGATTGAGCGAGTTGGCTAGATACAATCCACTGAGACTATCAATGCACTTAGAGAATCAGCAGAACTGGCTGTTGACTGAATTCTTGAGAGTCGCCCCGGCTCAATTCATCCATCACGCAGCCTGCGAGATTTCGGGAAGAGAGTTAATCAAGCCCGATGCATTCAGAGCCGAGTAGATGTTCGGTATAACCATGCGCTTCAGGTGACGGTGAGCCGTTCAGCTTGCGCAATCGCACTGCCATTCTCGACGCCGTTTGATACCTTAAAGATGGGCTGCTACTCCGCCCACCGCACCTGAGCTACGGACGTTATGCGGACGCTAGGCGGTCGAGCCGGTTATCCATCGTTCAAGTGGGCCCGTGGATATCACTCGCTCGTCGCTTGCCCCTGTACACATCCCGAAACTGCAACGACCTCGCCACGAGCGGGCACTTACGAGCCGCGGGCAAGTAACGATACATCCTATGCAGACGTCACAGAACTGTGAGTCCCTTTCACTGCTCACTCCTCACACACTTCCCGCTTTTCCCCATGAAAGCCATCTGGAACGACACCGTTCTCGCCGAGAGTGACGACACCGTGGTCGTGGAAGGCAACCACTACTTCCCGCCCGAGTCGCTGAACAAGGATCACCTCAAAAAGAGCTCCCACCGCACCACCTGCCCGTGGAAGGGCAAGGCCCACTACTACGACCTCGTGGAGAACGGCGACCGGGCGGAGAACGCCGCCTGGTACTACCCCGACCCATCCGACGAGGCCTCTGAGATCAAAGACCACGTTGCGTTCTACACCAGTCAGGTAGAGGTGACGGAGTAAGTCCGTGACGTGCCCCAGCCCCACTCCGGACGCGTCCCCGAACACCGATCCCGTTCGGGTGCACGACGAATCGACATGGCACCAGTTGACGGTGCCGGTGGGAACTTACCTCCGCCGCGCGCTGCTGCGGCACGACCTCTCCCCTTATACCCGGCGGACTCAGTCCCTCAACTGCGACGGGCGCGGCCTGTGTGCCACCTGCGGCGTCCGCCTCGGAGAGAACGCGCCCTCCCCTACACACCGGCCCAACCGCCTGACGGCGCAGTATGGATCCCCCCGGCTCTCCTGCCAGATCGCAGTCGACCGTCCACTTACGGTGTCCCTGCGCCCCAACAAGCGCATCTGGGGCGCCCGGGTCCTGGGTGCACACGAGGACGCCGACGACTCCCGATAGTTTTTTCTTGTCTTCCTTGACGCATGACCGACGCAGTCACGTCCACCGCCAAGGCCGATGCCTACGCCGATACCCGTCGCCGCATCGACGCCCTGCTCGACGGACCCATCGACTGGATCGCGGCGATGGCCACGGTGGCCTGCGAGCTCCATCACACGTTCGACCTTTACGACTGGACGGGCTTCTACCGGAACGTTGGTGACCAGCAGTTGCTCGTGGGGCCGTATCAAGGCCCACACGGCTGTCTCGACATTGCCTTCGACCGAGGCGTGTGCGGCACGGCAGCGCGCACTCGCGAGACGCAACTCTGGCCGGATGTGTCGGAGGCCCCGGACCACATCGCCTGCCAGTCATCCACCCAGTCCGAGATTGTGGTGCCCGTTCTCACACCGGAGGACGAACTGCTCGCGGTGCTCGACGTGGATTCTGACACACTCGGGGCGTTCGACGAAACCGATCAGACCCACCTGGAGACGCTGTGTCGGAGTCTCGGAGAGCGGTTCAGCGACACAGAGCTGCGATAGCATTTGGGGATCGGGGCATAACGGAGTGATGCGTCCCCGCCAAGTTCAGCCCCCCTTCCCCCAATCACGCATCCCGACTCACACGCCACGACCTCGGCCCCTCCGCCGGACCCAAGTGGTCCAGCCGAATCTCATTGATCCGCGCTTCCAAGGCAACGTCTTTGCATGACCAAACTCCCCTGGATTCTAAAAATGGCGTGGCGGGATAGCCGCGGCAGCCGCTCACGCCTCGCCCTCTACCTCTCGGCGATGGTGCTGGGCGTCGCGGCCCTGGTAGCCATTCGCGGGTTTGGGGCCAATCTCACGCGCACGGTCGATCAGGAAGCGAAGACCCTTCTCGGGGCGGATCTCAAGCTGGAGGGAGAGTCGTCGTTTTCGGACTCCACCGAGGCACTCATCGACTCGATCGGCGGCGCCCAGTCGCGACGCGTGTCCTTTGCGTCGATGGCCTACTTTCCCTCGACCGGGGGCACGCGCCTGTCCGCTGTGCGGGCCGTGGAGGGCGGCTTCCCGTTCTACGGCGCCCTCGAAACAACGCCCGATAGCGCGTCGGCCGACTACCAGGAACGGGGGGGCGCGCTGGTGGACGGGACGCTACTGCGCCAGTTCGACGTACAGGTGGGCGATTCCGTCCGCATCGGATCCGTACGCTACCCCATCGTGGGCGAGTTGGAACAGGCACCCGGCGAATCAAGCTTCACCTCCGCCGCCAGCCCGCGCATCTACCTTCCACGGGCCGGCCTCGACACTACCCTCTTTGGACAGGGGAGCCGAGTGGAGTACGAGGTGTTTTTTCAGTTCGGGCCGGACCGCAACCTGAACGACCTGATTGCTGAGATCAGCCCGTACGTGCAGCGGCACGATCTCGACATTGACACGGTGGAGGAGGAGGCCTCGGACTGGCAGGACGGCCTCAGCGACCTGTCCCGGTTTCTGGGCCT
>CAJXKO010000119.1 GCA_913055845.1 uncultured Bacteroidota bacterium
CTCTGGGCGTTCGTTGAGGAATACCTGAATCGATAATTATCAGACGCAGCCTAGTTCTGGCGCATGCTCGACGACGCGGAGGTCGTGTGATACGCTGCGAGTTCACGGGAGGACGACCATAGCGACAAGGCTTCCTGAAACACCGGGTCGGCCTGATTCAGAATGGGACGCGCCACACCGCGACCGTACATGAGCCGGGCGAGATATCCCTTCACCCGCGTCGCCACGAAGTCCTGCTCCTCCTGGGCAGTAGCCTCCGAGTAAATCTGCTCGGACACGTTGACCGAGTCCGGATCGTTGGTGATCGTCACGCCCTTCTCCTCCGCAAACGACCAGAACGAGTCGAGCATCTCACCGGAGACCTGATAGGACGACTTAAATTCTTCAGGGCGTTCCTGCCAGGTACTGCGGAGATCCGTCTCATTCTTCGTAAACCACTTGCGGGCGAACGCATAATCCAGCCCACTCCGTACGAGGTGGGTCAGGGCAGTCGTGTCCGGCTGGACCACGAAGTCGGGGAGAATACCGCCCCCACCGAAGACCGTGCGGCCGTGGTCCGTCTCGTAGGCCAGCGAGTCGGGAATGCTCTCCCGATACTCGTTCAGGTGGTAGGTGGCCTGGTTGATGGTCGAAAACTTCTGCTTGTAGTAGTTCTTGCTGTTTCCGCGCTCGTAGGGCGACTGAATGAGACGGCCCACCGGGGTATAGTACCGCCCCACCGTCATTTGCAGGACGCTCTTGTCGCCCAGATCAAACTGCTTCTGAATGAGCCCCTTGCCGAAGGTGCGCCGCCCCACGATGAAGGCGCGGTCGTGATCCTGGAGGGCCCCCGTCAGGATTTCGCTCGCCGACGCAGAGCCCCGGTTCACGAGCACAATGATGGGCTGGTCGCGGAGCAAGCCACCCGCCTTGGCCGGGATTTTCTGGTTCATGCGCTCGCTTCGTCCCTTCGTCTCGACAATGGTCATGCCCTCACCCAACATCTCGTTGGCGATCTGCCAGGAACTGCGCATGACACCGCCCGGGTTGCCCCGGAGATCAAGCACGAGGCGCTCCATCCCTTCGTCGAGCAGCGTCTGAGCCGCCTGCCGAAACTCGTCGTGCGTCTTCATGGTGAACCGGTTGATACTGATGTACCCCGTCTTGTCGTCCACCATGTAGGGCGACCGCACCGACTGCGTCTCAATCTTGGCCCGGGTAATGGTAAAGCTAAGGCGTTCCTCCATCGTGGGCCGATATACCGTCATCTCCACCTCCGTATCGATCTCCCCCTTCAGGCGGTTCTGGATCTCGTTGGAAGAGAGCCCGACGGCGGAGGAGTCCATGATTCCAACGATGCGATCCCCAGCCATGATGCCTACCTCTTCACTGGGCCCGCCAGCCACCGGCGAAATAACGCGAGCCGTGTCGCCCGGCACCTCAAAGACGATCCCGATACCGCCAAAAGAGCCCTGGTACTGATCCTTCACGTCCTCAGCCCGATCGGCGGGAATGTACGTGGAGTGGGGGTCCAGACTGTTGATCATGCCGCGCACACCCTCCGCCGCCACGTTGCCAGCCTTGAGCGGATCGACGTACTTCTGGTTGATCACGACAAACGCTCGCCGCATCTTGCTGAGCTTCTCCCCCAGATCGTCGTCCGAGAGATAGGTGTCGAGCTGTACGCCGAGCACTGCTCCAAAGGCAATGAGGAGCACAGCCGGAAGAATGTGATACTTGCTGAGGCGCTTCATAGAATCGTCGGAGAAGTCGGGATCAAACGACAGCGTAAAATCGCCCCGGGCACGACGCGTGGGCTTATCGGGGCGCTCTGCACCACGGAGTGCCTGCTAGGCCATGGGCCCCAAATACAGACACGTGTACCTAATATTTGAATCGTGCGGCTTTGTTGCAGGGTCGTGGTGTAAAAGACCAGGAACTCGCGAACGTTCTGGGGGGATTCGCTTACTATCTACGTCGGCACACGTCATTGACGTGGCTCTATCCTGAGACTGCCCCCGGACGACCATGATTGCGGACACGAGCGTCGATCGGTACTACTACATTTTCGACAGCCGCGAGCATCGGGCCCTCGTGCTCGACCGGGAAACAGGAGAGGAGCAGATTCCGGACACCGACCCGAGGCCCGCGCTCATCGATCACGTTCGGACTCATCGGTCGGCGGATGTTTTGCGAACCTTTGCGCGATGGTGTGCCCAGGAGGTCGAAGCAAGCGCCCTCGCCTCACACACCGCTGCGGGACGGCTCTGGGCCGCGGCCCAGCGGGATGCCCCGACTGCCTGGCGACGCGTCCGACACGACACCACCGATGCCGTGATGCTGGCCGTCGCCCTCGGACTGCCGCAGCACCAGCCCGCCGCCGCCCAGCTTCTCACCCTTCAGGCCTGCACCCACCCCGACGCCCAACGGGCAGCCCTTGACGCCGCCCATATGAGCGAGCGATGGGCCGAATTCTCCGCCGAGTCCGAGCCGGCGACCGCGGCGCAGGCCATGCGGGAACGGCATGTCGACTGGCTCCTGGACCGCTTGTCTACTCGATAAATTCACGAGGGCCCATCGGTTCCTCACAGGAGAGGCGTTCCTACGGTCGTATTCGTTTCGTTACCCTTGACAATTGTTACCGTTGGTGGGGCGGAACGAACACCCGAGCCTTTTCAGTCCGCATCGTCCTCTTCGCTCACCAGCGGCACGAAGCGGAACGAGTGGAATTCCTCCCGGGCATAGTCGTGCGGCCCCGTGCCGGTGCGAGTGATGCGCGTCATGGTTTGGCCCCCACTGCCCCCGATCGGAATGACGAGCCGTCCGCCCGATGCCTTCGCGCGCGGAGGCTCTCGGAGTTGGCGCAGGAGCGGACCAGGAATTTCAGGGGCGCCAGCCGTGACCACAATCCCGTCGTACGGCGCAAAGGCAGGCCACCCCTTCGATCCGTCTCCGTGGCGGGTGCGCACGTCGTACCCGAGCTCGTCGAGCAGCGACCGTGAGCGGCCAAGGAGGTCCTCGTGGCGCTCAATGGAAAAAACACGGGCCCCAAGCTCACACAGCACCGCCGCTTGGTACCCGCTCCCGGTACCCACCTCCAAAATGCGGTCGTCTGGCTCCACCTCCAAGAGCGAGGTTTGATACGCCACCGTGAAGGGTTGGGAAATGGTCTGATTGAGACCGATGGGGAGCGCTTCGTCTTCGTACGCCCGGTCGCGCAGCGCCGGGTCTACGAATAGATGTCGGGGCACCCGCCGGACGGCCGTCAATACGCGTTCGTCCCGAATGCCCCGCGAGCGCAGGGTGTCGACGAGTTGGTCGCGGTGCCGGCGGTACCGACGGTCGTTCGTGTCGTTGGGCGGAGAGGCCATGACGAAAGGGCCGAACTGCTCCGGGAGAGTGAGCGAGCACGCAGGATCAGGCCGCCACGGAGGCCCGGGCGCTGGCCTGCGAGGTAGACTGCCCCGTGAGGGCACTTGTGAGGTACGTACGCAACTCCTCGGGGGTAATGTTGGAGATGAGGGCCCCGTCGCGCGAGACGCTAATGTCGCCGGTTTCCTCCGAGACCACGACCACGAACGCGTCGGTCTGCTCCGTGAGGCCCACGGCGGCGCGGTGACGAAGGCCGAGCTGAGGACTCAGCTTCATGCTCGTGGACACCGGCAGGATGCAGCGGGCGGCCTCCACTCGGCGATTGTTAACGATTACGGCGCCGTCGTGCAGCGGATTTTGGCCGTAAAAGATAGACATAAGCAGGTCGCGGGACAGCTCTGCCTGCAGCAACTTCCCCGTCTCCACGTAGCTACGGAGGCCCGTGCTGCGCTGAAAAGCGATGAGGGCACCGATGTGCTGTTCGCTCATCTCCTCGACCGCCGCGACTGTTTCGTCGATGATCTCACTCTGGTCGGTCGTGGCCACGAAGCGCCGCACAATCGGGTTCTTGCCCAGCAGGAGGAGCAACCGCCGGATTTCGGGCTGAAAAATGATAATGACCGCCAGCACGAACACCTGGTTGAAGTAGCTGAAGACGGTGGTGAGCACCGTCATATCCGCCAACTGCACCACAAATTGGATCAGGAAGAGGGCCCCCAGTCCCAAGGCGATCTGCACAGCGATGGTGCCCCGCATCAGCCGGTACAGCTGATACAGGATGTAGGCGACCACAGCGATCTCAATCGCGTCGCCAATTCCAAACCCGATGATCTCGAAAATCTTCACGGCGCGTGGAGCCCGGACGTGCGAAGAAGAGTGGCGAGCCTGGATCTGACCATTCCGGACGCGGGACTATCCCTGGCGTAGGGTGGCCCCCAGGACCTTGAGCATCTCGACAGTGGGAGCTACGTCGTGTGTGCGCACAAGGGTTGCCCCGCGGGCAACCGCCGCCGCCGTGGCCCCGAGCGAGCCGTAGAGCCGCTCGTCGACCGGCGCCGGATCGTCCGGTGTGCCGAGCGTCCGTCCGATTGTGCTTTTGCGGGAGACACCGACGAGGACGGGACAGTTAAGCGTCAGCAGTTCATCAACCTCGTTGAGGAGACGCAAGTTTTCCGCGTCCGACTTGCCAAACCCGAAGCCGGGATCCACGACAATCTGCTCCACCCCTGCCTCCCGCGCCGTGGTTACCGATCGGGCGAGAGCGTCACGGACCTCGGCGGTCACGTCGTCGTACTCGCGGGGCCGAGTGAGATCTCCTGGCTCCCCCTCCGAATGCATAAGCACCAGGGGCGCATTCCAGTCGGCCGCAGCCGCGGCCATCTCCGGATGATGGCGTAGACCGGTCACGTCGTTCACAATGTGGGCCCCGGCAGCGAGGGCGGCCCGGGCCACCGGTGGCTTGTAGGTATCCACGGAGACGAGCGCCTCGGGAAACTGATCGGTGATGGCGTCGATGACCGGCACGACCCGATCGCGCTCGTCTTCCTGCGACACCGGGTCGGCCCCAGGCCGGGTCGACTCCCCCCCCACATCGATGATCGATGCGCCCTCGCTCAGCAACTCAGCGGCCCGCGACAGGGCCGCCTCCACGGTCACGTACTGGCCTCCATCGGAGAAAGAGTCGGGCGTCGCGTTGAGGATGCCCATGACGTGAGCCCCCGACACCTCCGGACTTCCCGGACGGCAGTCCAGTGCACGGTCCCCTGTGCCCAGGGTGAAGCGATCGGACGGGAAGGTGTCGGGAGAGGCGGAGGGGCGGGAACGGGAGGCACGAGGCATGGAGCGGTGCCGAAGCGGTGCGGGCGGAGAAACAGGTGTGAACACTCAGTTGCGTAAGGTATACACAGAGCGCTGTTGGAATGAGATCCCTCCGCTGTTTTTGTGGAATTTTCTGGCAGCCGGAACGCTCCCTCGGCCCCACGGTCCGCCTGGGGGAGGGTCCGACGCGATTCCGATGATCTATTCCTGTATTGATGGACGACCTGGTCCGTTCTGCGCTGCAATGGGTAGGGCCCCTCCGCCAGGTGAAGGCGTTCAAGGCTCATCCCATGGCCACCCAGCGCTCGCTGCTTCGCCGCCTGCTCACCCGCGCCGCTGACACAGAGTGGGGCCGTCGGTTTGGCTTCACCAAGATTGCCGAGGCATCGGACGTGGTCTCGGCCTACCAGGATCGAGTGCCGCTCCACGACTACGACGACATCGCCACCGACGCGGAGCGTGTGCGGCAAGGTGCCGCCGACGTGATGTGGCCCGGCACCATCACAAATTTTGCCGTCTCCAGCGGCACCGTGTCCGACGGCAAGGTCATTCCCATTAGCCAGGAGACGATCGACAACAACCGCTCATTCAGCGTCGGCGTGGGCATCAACTACCTCAAGGAGAGCCTCAATCCGCGCTTTTTTGGCGGCCGTCACCTCACGCTTCCGGGCCGTGTGGAGGAGGACCCCAATTATCCCGGAACCAAAGCGGGCGAGATTAGCGGAATTCTGGCCGAGAACGCCCCCAGCTTCTTCCGCACCCTCTTCCAGGCCGTCCCCAATGAAATCACGTTCCTGCCCAGCTGGGAGGAAAAGCTCCGCGCCGTGGCCGAGCGCACGGTCGATAAAGACATCCGTCTCCTCGTGATGGTGCCCACCTGGGCGCTCAACCTGTTCGACCTGCTGATCGACCTGCACAATAAGCGCCACAACGACACGGCTACGACTGTGGGCGAGGTGTGGCCCAATCTGCAAGTGTTCATCTCGGGCGGGGTGGCGCTCCGATCGTACCGCGACCTGATCGAAGAAAAGGTGGGACATGACATCGACTTCGTGGAGACCTACGGGGCGTCGGAGGGCTTTTTCTCGTTCCAGGACGACCTGGACGACCCGTCCATGCTGCTGCACCTCGACAACGGGGTCTTCTACGAATTCGTGCCGCTCGATGAGCGCGGGGCCGAAAACCCAACCCGCCACACCATTGCCGACGTAGAGCCCGGGGTGCGCTACTCGATGCACGTAACGTCCTGCAGTGGACTCTGGGCCTACGAGGTGGGCGACGTGATCCGGTTCACGCAGACCTTCCCGCACAAGATTACCGTGGCGGGTCGCACCAGCGACATGATCGACGAGTACGGAGAGGCCATCTACGGCGACGAGGTGCGCTCGGCCCTTAAGGAGGCCTGCACGGCCACTGGTGCCCACGTGGCCGACTACCACGTGGCCCCCCTCCACTCTACCAACGGCGAGCAGCCCGGACACGAATGGCTCATCGAGTTTGAACAGGCCCCCGAGGACTTGGACGCATTTGAGCGCGCGCTGGACGAGTACCTGCAAGACGTGAACCGTCACTACTACATTCGCCGCGAGGGCGATGCACTGGCCGGTCCCCACGTATCGGTCCTGCCCAGTGGCGCCTTCTACAACTGGTTACGGGCCACGAACGACGAGATTAGCGGGCAGACCAAGGTGCCGCGCATGAGTGCAACTCGGGACGTGGCCGATGGGGTGCTCGCCGCCATCGACGAGCCTTCCGGCTAACCCGCACGAACTGTCGCCAATTCCCCATTCCCATCTGGAACAAGGCCTATTGTCGCTCGTGATGACTCCGCGGAGCGCAAATCAGATGCTTCGTAGGCTTGATCTCAGGGGTGTCTGAGTCCTCCGTCCCCCTGGCTTGAGCATTTCGTCTTGGTGCCCCGGCGGCTGTCGGGGTCCTCCTGCTGCCTTCACTCTCGTCATCGCTCATCACCTACAACCCGACAGGACCATATGCAAGTTTCTCGCGAACAACGGATGCTGGACCAGTACCTCCAGGAAATCGGGAAGATTGATCTTCTGGAGCCGGAGGAAGAGGTCGAGCTAGCCCGTCGCATCAAGGACGGGGACGAGGAGGCCTTGCATCAGCTGTGCCGGGCCAACCTGCGCTTCGTCGTCTCCGTAGCGAAGAAGTACCAGGGTCAGGGCCTGTCGCTTGCCGACCTGATCAACGAAGGGAACTACGGGCTTATCAAGGCGGCCAAGCGGTTCGACGAGACGCGCGGATTTAAATTCATCTCGTACGCCGTGTGGTGGATCCGACAGGCCATCCTGCAGGCCCTCGCCGAGCAGAGCCGCGTCGTGCGCCTTCCCCTGAACCGCATCGGCACCATCTCGAAGATCCGCAAGGCCAGCGCCCGCCTTCAGCAGGATCTCGACCGCAAGCCCAACATTGAGGAGCTGGCCGAGGAGCTTGAGATCGACGTTAAGAAGGTGCGCGAGGCGATGAAGCACACCAGTCGCCACCTGTCGATGGACGCGCCCTTCAACGAGGAGGACGACAACAGCCTCCTCGACGTGCTGCCGGATGAGGAAAGCGACTCGCCGGACGAGGAAATGCTCTCGGAGTCGGTCAAGATCGACATCGAACGCGCCCTCAGCGCCCTACACGACCGAGAAGCCGAGATCACGCGTCTCTACTTCGGCATCGGACGCGAGCATCCGCTGACGCTTGAGGAAATTGGCAAGCGGTTCGACCTCACGCGGGAGCGGGTCCGCCAAATCAAGGAGAAGGCCCTCCGGAAACTTCGCCAGCGTCACAGCCGACAAGACCTTCAGCCCCATACTGACTAGTACCGATACGACTCTTCCGTCGTCACGATGAACGCTTCGGGCGCGCTCCTCGCGGGGCGCGCCCGTTTTCATTGATCGGTGCTAAGATCGAAGGTCCCCCGCGCCCGCGTTTCGTTGAGCCGCGCATCTGCTCATGCTCTCTTCGTCTCCTCGTATTCTACGAGCAGTGGCCCGCAACCGCGTGGTTGTGGCCTACGCCGTCTCCCCAAACCAAGTGGCCCCCCTCCTGCCGAACGGGCTTGTGCCCTTGAAGCATGACGAGACGGCGTACGTGACACTCGTGGGGGTGGAACTGGCAAGGGTACGGGTGCTGGGGCTGGCGGGGCCGGGCTTCCGACGGGTCCCCGCAGTGGAGCTTCGCGTTCACGCCCGCCCGGCTGGGACGTCGGGGCATGCCGGCGGCACGTGGACCGCGCAGGCACACGTGCCGCGGCGTCTCGTGGCGTGGGGCGCTCGTCTGCTCTACGGCGAGGCAGTGCATGTGGCGTCGATGCAGCCGGTGCGTCGCGAACAGCCCGACCACGTAGAGGTGACCTACCGGTTCGACTGGAAGGGACGTGAGCAGCGGCTCCGCGTGCAGGGCAACAAGCCACCGGTTACCCCCGTCCCGGGGACTCTCGCCCATACTCTTCTGCACCCCGACTGGCGATTCGGAACCACCGGACGAGGCACCCTCCTACGAACGCGCATCGAGCGCCCCGCAGCACCCATCTACCGGGTTCGGGAACACCACGTGACCATCGACGGGTCAGCGGTCTATGGCGCGCTGGGAAGCCTCATAGAAGACCGGCCTCCGGCCCACGTCCTCCTGTCACCCGG
>CAJXKO010000120.1 GCA_913055845.1 uncultured Bacteroidota bacterium
CCGCAGGAGATTTCGGCCGTGGTGCTGCAGAAGCTGAAGCAGACCGCCGAGGACTACCTGGGCCAGGAGGTCACCGACGCGGTGATTACGGTCCCGGCGTACTTCAACGACGCGCAGCGTAAGGCCACGAAGGAGGCCGGAGAGATCGCAGGCCTCAACGTGCAGCGCATCATCAATGAGCCCACGGCGGCCTCTCTCGCCTACGGCCTCGACGACGAGAGCGACCAGGTCGTAGCCGTATACGACCTCGGGGGCGGCACCTTCGACGTCTCCATCCTGGAGCTCGGCGACGGCGTCTTTGAGGTGAACGCCACCTACGGCGACACGCACCTCGGGGGCGACAATTTCGACAAGCGCCTCATCGACCACATTGCCGACGAGTTCCAGCAGGACACCGGCATCGACCTCCGCAACGACCCGATGGCCCTGCAGCGCCTGAAGGAGGCCGCGGAGAAGGCGAAGATCGAGCTGTCGAGCGCCAAGACGACCACGATCAACCTGCCATTCATCACGGCGACGGACGAGGGCCCCCAGCACCTGAACATGGACCTCAATCGGGCCACGTTCGAGAACCTGATCGAGGACCTGGTCGAGAAGACGGTGCCCCAGATGGAGAAGGCCCTCGACGACGCCGGCCACTCTAAGAGCGACGTCGACGAGGTAATTCTGGTCGGTGGCTCCACCCGCGTGCCGCTCGTTCAGGAAACCGTCGAGGAGTTCTTCGGCCGCCAGGCCAACAAGTCCGTGAACCCGGACGAGGTGGTGGCCCTCGGCGCGGCCGTACAGGGCGGCGTGCTCAGCGGCGACGTCGACGACGTGCTGCTGCTGGACGTGACGCCGCTGAACCTCGGCATCGAGACGCTCGGTGGCGTGATGACCACGCTCATTGAGGAGAATACGACAATCCCGACGAAGGAGAGCGAGATCTTCTCCACGGCCGCCGACAACCAGACCTCCGTCGAGGTGCACGTCCTGCAGGGTGATCGCGAGATGGCCAAGGACAACCGCACGCTCGGGCGCTTCCACCTGGACGGCATTCCGCCGGCCCCGCGCGGCACGCCGCAGATTGAGGTGACGTTCGACATCAACGCGGACGGCATCCTCAACGTGTCCGCCGTGGACAAGGACACCGGCAAGGAGCAGTCCATCCGTGTGGAGGCGTCTAGTGGCCTCACCGACGAGGAGATCGAGAAAATGAAGGAAGAGGCCGAGCAGCACGCCGAAGAGGACGAGAAGCGCAAGGAGCGCGCCGAGACGATCAACGAGGCAAATTCCATGGCCTATTCCGTGGAGCAGGGCCTCGAAGAGTACGGCGACAAGATCCCCGACGAAAAGCGGCAGGGCCTCGAGGACGCGCTGGAGGCGCTCAACGATGAGCTCGAAACCGCCAGTGCCGACGAGGACATCACCGCGCTCGAAGACGCGCTGGAGGACTTGAACTCGGCCTGGTCGGCGGCCGGCGAAGAAATTCGTCAGGCGCAGCAACAGCAGGCGCAGCAGGGCGCCGCGGCCGGCGGCCCCGGCGGTGCGGGTCCTGCGGGAGCGGGTGCTGGCGCCGCGGGCGCTGGAGCGGCGGGCGGTGCGCAGCCCGGCGGCAACGGCGCGTCCGACGACGAGGACGTCCAGGATGCCGACTACGAAGTTGTCGACGAAGGCGACGAGGAGTAGCGCGTTCGCCCCTCTACGTCGCCCCGTCGGGCCCGTCTCGGCGGGTTCCGACGGACTGTTTTCACGCCCCGATCGGGACGGCCCCGGTCGGGGCGTCTTTTATGGCACAGGCGGATTCCCCCTAACCCACCGATCCTCGAACTACGCCTTCTCTCCCTCAATCTCGTAGATTGTCCGGGCATTCTGGGTCGTGGTCGCTTCGACTTCCGCCACCGGGACGCCCTTCACCTCCGCGAGACCGTCGACCACGCGGCGGACGTAGGCCGGCTCGTTGCGGTCGCCACGGTGCGGCTCGGGCGCGAGGTAGGGGCTGTCCGTCTCCACCACGATGTGGTCGAGCGGCACGTCGGCCACGTAGTCGTCCACCTCGCTGTTCGAGAACGTCATGATGCCGCCCACGCCCACGTAGAAGCCGAGCGCCCACGCCCGCTCGGCCACCGCGGGCGGATCGACATAGCAGTGCAAAATGCCCCGCATCTTTTCCGGCGCGTCGGTGCGCGCCTTCTCTTCCGCCAGGATGTCGAGAATGTCGTCCGTCGCCTCCCGGTTGTGAATGACGAGCGGGAGGTCGGCCTCAATGGCGAGGCGAATGTGGCGCCGGAAGAAGGACCGCTGCCGATCGTCGAACGAGCGGTCCCAGTAGTAGTCGAGCCCGCTCTCCCCCACCGCCACGATCGACGGGTGGTCGCACCAGTCCTTGACCGTCTCGAACTCGGCCTCAGTGGCGTCCTGAGTTTCGGAGGGATGCAGGCCCGTCATGGCGTAAAGGCCGTCGTGCTTCCCGCACAGGTCGACTGCCTGTTGAATTGAGGCCGTGCCGATCGCCGGCATCACGATGGTCTCGACCCCCGCGTCGTGGGCCCGCCGCAGCACCGCGTCGCGGTCGTCGTCGAACTGATCCAGGTACAGGTGGGCGTGCGTGTCTACAATCATCGGCGGAATCGGAACGGGGTCGAAAAAGAAGGCGTGGGACGAGGGCGCGCAGCGG
Source organism: uncultured Bacteroidota bacterium (assembly GCA_913055845.1). Taxonomy (GTDB): domain Bacteria; phylum Bacteroidota; class Rhodothermia; order Rhodothermales; family Salinibacteraceae; genus Salinibacter. The sequence continues at coordinate 2,657 of CAJXKO010000120.1, forward strand.
CGATACCGGGAACGAGGCCCCCATTTCGCGTCGTAGGACCTCCCGGTGCGCATCGCGGCAGGTACGGCTCAAACATTAACCGGAGGTCCCACACTGTAAATGGATTGGTTTGTTTTTCACCGCGTGCTGCGGGCGCAATTCCTCGCTTCAGGCCTGCGGTACGGGCTCGTGACCGGGATCCTACTCTTCGGATGCAGCTTCGGACCTCTCCTGGTCCCCCGGGCGCAAGCTCAGTCCTCGGCCGATCGTACCAACTGGGTAGAGGTGCGCCTTCACCACGACCTCGACGTGGAGTCCGCCCAACTCACCCCGGAGCGTGGCACCCTCGCGGTGCTTCTCCCCAGCGACCACACGCCCATTCTCCAGCTGCGGCCCAATGAAACCGTAACCCTGGGGCGGCGCGAAGGCGACATCTACGCCCGGCATGGGGACGCGGCCCTGTACGCCCGCACCCTGCACCTGGCCCCTGAACAGAATTCGGCGTGGACCCTAAAGCTGTCTCCGGAGTCGACCCGGACGTACACGGGCAGTCTCCAGATTAGCCGGGCCGGATCGGCCTCGGGCGTGCAGCTGGTAAATCGCGTGTCGCTCCCCGAGTACGTAGCCAGTGTGGTGGCCAGCGAGTACGGGCTGGGGGCCGGCGCTGGCGCCAAGGCGATGGCCGTGGTGGCGCGCACCTACGCCCTGTTCTCCCAGAAGCACTTCGACGGCGCGTACGACCACGTGGACGGCACCGCCTCGCAGGTGTACCGCGGGCAAAGCGTGATTACCGACGCGGCCCGACACGCCGCACGGGCCACACGCGGCGAAATTCTGACCTACGACGGCGCGCCCATCCAGTCGGTCTACTTCTCATCGAGTGGCGGCCACACGGCCAACAACGAAGACGTATGGACGGGCAGCGACCCGCTCCCATACCTCCGAGGAAAAGAGGATCCGTACGACCGCCCGTCGCCTAAGCACCGGTGGACCACCCGAATCGACCGCAGCACCCTGCTCCAGGCCCTGTCGCTCCAGCAGGGCGCCTCGGTGAACGGCTTTCTGCTCGGGGAGCGCGCTCCCGACGGGCGCCTGCACACCATCGAGCTGCTGCGCGCCGACGACACCGCGCCCGAGATTGAAGCAAGCACGTTCCGGAGCCTCGTGAACGATCGGGTGAACGGCCGCCCCCTCAAAAGCACGTGGTTCGACGCCCGGCGCGAGGGCGACACGTACGTGTTTGAGGGCCGCGGCCACGGCCATGGAGTAGGGCTCAACCAGTGGGGCGCCCACACGATGGCGGAGCAGGGCAAGAGCTACCGCGAGATTCTTTCGTTCTACTACACGGGCGTTCAGATTCGTCAACTGGACGCCACCTCCTCCCCGCCCCCCCTGGCCAAAGACCCCGCCGCCGAGGTGCCCGACTCTACGTCGTCCCGGATCGGGTGGTGACGACTCGAACCGGAGGTGCTCTCTCGGCGGGGACGTGCCCGATCGTGCACGTGCTTCCGTCGCTTGGAATCTCCGCGCCCCCTTCGCGCTTCCTGCTTTTCGTGTTCTGGTTTCTGACTCTTCCCTCGCAGATTGATCGATGGATAGACCTACGCGGCGATCTGCTCTCGTGGCGCTCCTCTTTGCACTGCTCGCCGGAACGGCCCCTACACTCGTCCACGGGCAAGCCTCCCCCGACACCTCCGTAGCAATGCAGGTCGAGATGGCTCCAGTGGAGGTCACCGCCACACCGTTCCGCATCGCAAGCGAGTCGGCCTCGTTTTCCGCGTCGGTACGCACCCGAACCGACCAGGCCCTCAACAGTACGCCGTCTCTTTCCCTGGAGCAAATCACCGCCGGCCTGCCGGGGCTTTCGGTGCAGAGTCGGACCCACTTTGCCCTCGGCGACCGCATCACAATTCGCGGGTTCGGGTGGCGCGCGCAGTTTGGCGTCCGCGGCATCCAGATGCTTCTAAATGGCATTCCAATGACAGTGGCGGACGGCCAGTCGGTGGTCCACCTCATCGATCCCTCCTTCGTCCGCTCTATCGAGGTCATTCGCGGTCCGGCCTCCACGTTCTGGGGAAATGCAAGCGGCGGCGTGCTCTCCTTGTCCACCCAACCGTCCCGGAATGCCCGCCACACCGTACGCCTAAAACAAACTGTGGGCTCCTACGGCCTCTCGAAGACCGACGCGCAGGTAACCCCGGACCTCGGGCCCCACCGAGCGAGCGTGTACGCCTCGTATCTGTCGCAGGACGGGTTTCGCCGGCACAGCGAAACCCGTCTCCTCCGTTCCGGCTTCACCAGTGATTTCTCGCTGGGCGACGACCGCGGGCTTCGCGTCGTCGGTGGGCTCCAGCACATGCCCCGGGCCGACTCTCCGGGCTCCCTCAAACAGGCGCCCGCCCGTCAGAACCCCGAACAGGCACGCCCGACCATTCTCGACTTTGACGTGGGCAAAGACGTGACGCAGGGCCAACTCGGTGCCACGTACTACGACGACGTGGGCCTGGGCACCCTGAACGCCACGGCGTACGGAATTGCGCGCGATCTAGAAAACCCCATCCCCTTCAACGTCATCGACCTCAATCGGCAGGCCGGCGGTCTCCGCTTCACACTGGAAGACAAAACGTCCGAAGTGCAGTGGGGAGTGGGGATCGAGGGCAAGCTGCAACACGACGACCGGAAGGAATACACGAGCAACGGCGGCGCCCCCGATAGCCTGCTGATCGACCAGCAGGAAACGGTCGACAATGCCGCGGCCTTCGGGCGCCTGGCGATGCCTCTTGGCCGCCTGGAGTTGACCGCAGGCCTGCGCTACGATTGGATCCAGTTCGAGGCCGACGACCGCCTCGGCACCGACGACGGCACACAGACCTTCCGCGCCCTGAGTCCTTCCATAGGCCTTTCGTACGACTTAGAAACGGCGCGCCTCTTCGCCAATGTCAGCACGGGTCTGGAAACCCCCACGACCACTGAACTCAGCAATCGCCCCGACGGGCAGGGCGGCTTTAACGACTTGGCGGCCGAGCACATTCTTGGGGTGGAGGGCGGCATCACGGGCACGTGGATTGGGCCGCGCCTTTCGTACGACGTGGCGCTGTTTTATCAAGACATCGACGATGTGCTGGTGCCGTTTCAGAGGCAGCCGTTTGGCCCTACCTACTACCGGAATCAGGGTGCGGCCCGCCATCTGGGAGCGGAGGGCTCCCTGCGTTGGCGGCCGGTACCAGCGCTGTCCCTACAGGCGAGCTACTCGTACGTGGACGCCGAGTTTACGGCGGGCACGGTTGAGGGTCCCGAGGCAACCACAAGGCTCGACGGCAATCAGCTTCCGGGCGTGCCTACCCACCGTCTCGGCGCCACAGCACAGGTCCGAACGGCGCCGGTCCATGCCTCTGTCACGCTCCAGCGCGTGGGGAAGCAGTATGGCGACAGCGAAAACACCGCCACGAACGACGGCTACACGACGATCGACTTGCGCGTGAGTCCCCCCGGCCTCCCGGTCCCCGGCGACGCCACCATCACGCCCTTTCTCGCCCTCAATAACGCCTTCGACGTACGCTACAACGACGTGGTCGTGAACGCCTTTGGCGGCCGCTTCTACGAGCCCGCCGCGGGGCGGCACTGGCGGCTCGGTGCGTCCCTTCAGTTCAACTAAGCTCCGGTCTCGTCGCCCCCCGGCTCTACCGCCCAACGGAGCTCCTTTCCTTCAGGGGAGGTCCATCCCCGCGCCATGCGGGGCGTCGTGAAAGCGTAGGCAGCATCGGTCGGCGTGACGACGACACAACCGCCCGTCGCCCCCTTGCCGTTCGGCGACTGAACCCGATCGTGCATGCGCGTGAGGGCGCGCCGGGCCGCCACTTCGGCCGCGGCCCCGTTGTGCACGTGCTCCCGCACATCACGCGCCAGCCCCGTAGCCGCAATGGCCTCCCCCCAGCCCGTGGCACTCACCGCCACGTCTTCATCGGCGTAAAAGCCTGCGCCCGGCAGCGGCGAGTCGCCCACACGCCCCGGCGGTTTGAAGGGCGTGCCGCCCGTAGAGGTGGCGGCGGCGAGGCGGCCGTCGGCAGCCCGGGCCACAGCTCCCACCGTGTCGGCCCCGCCAAGCGCCTCCGCACCCGGAAGAAACGAGTGACTGGGATGCTCGGCGTCCGCCTGGTCCCGAAGCCGCTCGTAGCGACGCTGCTCGCGCGGGCAGATGAGGGCCTCGTTGGACACGAGATCCACGCCCTGCGCGTCCGCAAACTGCTCTGCCCCTGTGCCCGCCAGCATCCGCACGCGCCCCTCCCCCTCCGTCAGCAGCCGACGCGCCACCTGTACCGGATGCGCCAGACGGCGGGTGGCCATGACGGCGCCGTACGCCAGCGTTGCCCCCTGCATCACCCCGGCGTCCAGCTCCGCCTCTCCCTCCTGATTCAGCATGGCGCCATGCCCCGCATTAAACGCGCCGTGGGCCTCCAGGGCGGTGCCGGCCGCCGTAACCACCCGCAGGGGCTCAGCCCCAACACGCAACGACGTACGCCCGGCGTCAAGGACCGCTCGCAGCCCGTCCCGATGATCGCCAAGTACGTCGTCAGGGATGTCCCACGCGCCCCCGTGCACCACAAGCAGCGGCCCCGCCCCCGCGATGGAACCGCTCCGTATCGAAAGGGTCATCGGCAGGATCAGCGCTCCGTGCGCGCCAGCGAGTACGTGGGGGCAGTGTCGATGGACTCCACGGCGTCGTCTGTGCCGTGCGTACGGACCTGCGCGAAGACCGTGTTCGCGCGCGGCTGAAGCCACGGCAGCAGCGTCGCCACGGTCTTCCGGAACGCCTCCTGGTGCTGGACCGGAACGGGCTGGGACGGCGGCAGCTCGATGGCGTAGGGGTTCACGGCCGTGCCGTGCTTCCAGAGGCGGTAGTCGAGGTGTGGCCCAGTGGAGCGCCCGGTGCTCCCCACGTAGCCGATGGTTTCGCCCTGGGTTACGCGTTCGCCCGGCGCCACGGCGATATCCGAAAGGTGGAGGTAGCCGGACGCGTAGGTGCTATTGTGGCGAATCTTGACGTAGTTGCCGTTGGGGCCGTCGTACCCGGCGAACTGCACGACCCCACTACCTACGGACCGCACCGGCGTGCCGCGGGGGGCCGCGTAGTCGGTGCCGTGATGGGGCCGACGCTCTTTCAGAATGGGATGGTACCGGCTGTTGGTGAACCCCGAACTGATGCGGGAGTACTGGAGGGGCGCCTTCAGCAACTGCCGACGCAGACTCTGCCCGGCCCGGTTGTAATACTCCGCGTCTCCGGCGGCCCCTTCGAACCGAAAGGCGTAGTAGTCCTCGCCGCGGTGGCGCACGTGGGCCGCCACAATGTCGCCGGGCTGTACGGTCGCTCCGTCGATAGTACGCTTCTCGTAAATGAGCCGGACCGTGTCGTTGGCGCGGAGCCGGAAGAAGTCGATCTGCCACGCAAAGACCTCCGACAGCCGCAGCGCCAACAGCGGGTGTCCCCCATTCTCTACGAGTGCCTCGTAGAGCGACCCGTCGACCGTGCCCGAAACGGTTTCCCAGGTGCGCTCAACCGGCCGGGTGCCCACGTAGCTGTCCTCGGGCCGCCGAACATCAAAGACGACGTAGCGGGCCGCGTTGACCTGGTACACAAAATACCGGGGTTGCTGAAGCCACGGGTTGATGTACGCCCGGTAGGAACGTCCGGCCCGAAGATCCGCGACATCGAACGCCGGCTCGGCAGCCTCGGCCAGAGCCAGAACGGTCTGGTAGTCCACCCCGTAGTCGTCGAGAAGGTCGGAGAAGGTCTCCGCACGATCAACCCGTCCGTTCTTGACGATATATCGGCCCGCCTGAACCCCAAATTGATCCGTGGACGAGGCATTCGACAATGTTGTGGATGGGTCGGCATCTGACGGCACCGCGGTTGATCCCGTGTCACAGGCGAGGGGCAGGCACGCTGCCATCAGCAGCAGCACAGGGAGGAGTTTGGCTGAGAGGGGCTGCATGGCGCTCGGTGCAGACTGAGGAGGACGGAGGCGTCAGAAATGGGGGACGGGGAGTTGTCAATCGTCCGGTGCTGAATCCCCGCT
>CAJXKO010000121.1 GCA_913055845.1 uncultured Bacteroidota bacterium
ATCTCTTCGTCGGCCACGGCCTCCAGAGCGGCGTCGATGGACGCGTAGGTCTCGATCTCGGGGTATTCCTCGAACGGCCCCTGCGAGGTCAGCACCACCATGCGGCGGTTGGGGAGCGGGCCGCCGAACTGGTGCACGATCGACTCGAACGTGCGGCGGCCCATGAGCAGGGCATGGCCGGTCGTCAGCTCCTTGAAGTGCTGCAGGTCCTCCGGGAGGTGCCAGGGGAGGTCTTTGTCTTTGCCGATGACCCGGTTCTCCTCGGCGACGGCGGCGATGAGTACAATTTCGGGCATGAGGGCGCGGGAGCGTAGGAGTAGAGAGGGGTGAGAGGGGAGGAGTGCGACGGGGAACGGGCGAATGGGAGAAAGGGCGAATGGGTGTGAAAGCGTGTGAACGTCTGGAGGCTGGACGATGGGAACGCCTCGTCCATGTCCCCACTCGCCCTCTCCCTCATTCTCTCCCGCCCAAACCCGGGAGTCAGAAACTTTTCCGTTGCGGGGCGGGTGGGCTGAGGTCCCTTTCCCGCACTCACTTCTATCGGACCTGTCACCGCGTCGAATATGCAAACTACGGACGAGAATGTCACGGAGCCGCCGCCGTCCGATACAGAATCGTCGTGGTGGGCGCGGGCGGGGGCGACGGTGGCCGAAGAGTTTGGAGTTGACCCCGACAAGGGGCTTTCCGCGGCGGAGGTGACGCGACGGCGCGACGAGGTGGGGCCCAACGCACTCCGCGAGCACAAGCAGCGCAGTGTCTGGAGCATCCTGGCCGACCAGTTCAAGAGCCTCATCATTGGCCTGCTGGTGGCGGCGGCGCTGGTGGCCTTCCTGGTGGGCGACGTGCTGGAGGGGTGGGCGGTCGTGATCGTCATCCTCATCACCACGGCCATCGGCTTCTTTACGGAGTGGCGCGCCGTGCGGTCGATGGAGGCGCTCCGCGAGCTGGGGCACGTGGAGGCGCGGGTGCGGCGCGACGGGCAGACGCAAGTGGTCCCCGCCGAAGACCTGGTGCCCGGCGACATCGTAGTGGTGGAAGGGGGCGACGTGATTACAGCCGACGTGCGGCTCCTCGACACCTCGAAGCTGCAGGCCGACGAGTCGGCCCTTACCGGCGAGAGCGTGCCCGTGGACAAGCAGGCCGAGCCGGTGGGCGCGGAGTCTCCGCTTGCGGAGCGGACCTCGATGCTCTACAAGGGGACCGCGGTCACGCGGGGGAGCGGCGTCGGCGTGGTGGTGGAAACCGGCATGCGGACGGAGCTCGGTGAGATCTCGGCGCTCGTGGAGGCGGCCGAGTCCGAGGCGACGCCCCTGGAGGAGCGGCTGGCCGAGCTGGGGCGTAAGCTCATCTACATCACGATGGCCGTCATCGTGGCGGTCACGGCGATGGGCGTGCTGGGCGGCAAGGAACTGGTGCTCATGATCGAGACCGGGCTCGCCCTCGCTGTGGCGGCCATCCCCGAGGGGCTGCCCATCGTGGCCACCATCGCGCTGGCCCGCGGCATGCGGCGCATGGCGAAGCGCAACGCCCTGGTGCGGCAGCTCGCCTCGGTGGAGACGCTGGGCTCGACGGGTGTCATCTGCACGGACAAGACGGGCACCCTCACCGAGAACCAGATGACGGTCGAGAGCTGGGGGTTTTCCGACACGACGGTGGACCTCGACGACGGCGAATTGACGACCGACGGTGCGCCGGTGGATCTGGACGCCGACACGCGCCTCCGCGACGCCCTGGAGGTGGGCATGCTCTGCACGAGCGCAAGCTACGACCCGGATACCGACGAGGCGACGGGCGACCCGATGGAGGTGGCACTGCTGCGGGCCGGCGCCGCGGTGGGGCTCGACCGAGAATCGGTGGAGGCCGACCAGCCGCGGGTGGACGAGGAGGCGTTCGACACGGAGGTGAAGATGATGGCGACGGTGCACGAGCAGGACGGCGCCTATCGCGTGGTCGTAAAGGGGGCGCCGGAGGCTGTTCTCGACGCCGCCACCCACGAGGCGACTGCCGACGGCGCACAGCCGCTGGACGACGACGCCCGGGCACGCTGGGAAGAGCGCAACGAGCAAATGGCGAACGAGGGCCTCCGCATCCTCGCCCTCGCCCAGAAGACGACGGACGACCCCGAGGCACCGCCGTACGAGGGCCTCACCCTGCTCGCCCTCGTGGGCCTCTACGACCCGCCGCGCGACGACGTGAAAGCGGCCATCGACGAATGCCAGGAGGCGGGCATCGAGGTGGTCATGATTACCGGCGACCAGCCCGTGACGGCCCGCGGTATCGGAAAGGCCGTGGGGCTGGTGGACCGCGACGACGCCCCGGTGGTGCACGGCAGCGACATGAAGCCGCCCGAGGCCCTGAGTGACGAGGAGCGACACCGTCGCCTCAATACGCGCCTCTTCGCCCGCGCCACCCCGCGGCAGAAGCTGGACCTCATCGAGCTGCACCAGCGTGCGGGCCGCATCGTGGCCATGACGGGCGACGGCGTGAACGACGCCCCGGCCTTGAAGAAGGCCGACATCGGCATCGCGATGGGGCAGCGCGGCACCCAGGTGGCGCGCGAGGCGGCGGACATGGTGCTGCAGGACGACGCCTTCTCTACCATCGTGGCGGCGGTGCGACAGGGGCGCGTCATTTTCCGCAACATCCGGCAGTTCGTCTACTACCTGATGTCGTGCAACGTGGGAGAGGTGGCCGTGGTGGGCCTGGCCACCGCCGTGGGCACCCAACTCCCCATCCTGCCGCTCCAGATCCTCTTTCTCAACCTGGTGACGGACGTCTTCCCGGCCCTGGCGCTGGGCGTGGGGGAAGGGGACGAGTCGACGATGCGCCAGCCGCCCCGCGACCCCGCGGAGCCGGTGCTGAGCCGGCGGCACTGGATGGGCATCGGGGGGTACGGGCTCGTGTTTGCCGGGGCCGTGCTCGGCGCGCTCTTCTGGGCGACGCAGGGGCTGGGCCTGGAGGGTGAGGCGGCCGTCACCGTCTCGTTCCTCACCCTCGCCTTTGGCCAGCTCTGGCACGTCTTCAACATGCGGCAGCCGACGTCCGGCGTGCTCGTGAACGAGGTGACGCGCAATCGCTACGTCTGGGCGGCGGTGGGCTTCTGCGTGCTGCTCCTCTTCGGGGCCGTCTACATTCCCGGAGTGGGACAGGTGCTGGAGGTGCAGCCGCCGAGCGCGGAGGCGTGGGGCATCATCGCGCTCATGAGCCTCGTGCCGCTGGCGGTGGGGCAGGTGGTGTTGGGGATGCGGCGGTACTTCAGAAACTGAGCAACACCGCCTGTGTGGATTCCCCTGGCGCAGGCATTGCCTACACAGTTATCGATAGACTCTGCGCAGGCGACGAGGCGGATATGCTCACCGTGCGCCGGAGACACTGGACGTGGTGGTGGGCGGGGTTTTTGACTATTGAGAGATTACGATTTTTCGCTCGGTTTACCTACATTTAACCCTAGTCGTTCTTTGAGCACAAATCTTTGTCAAACAGAACGATCTGAGCTGACCCGCTCCTATCTTCAGCAAGAGAAAAATCTTCAAGAGACCCATGGATCTTAAAGAAGAGATCGACCAGGTCGCTAATCGCGCCGAGGATCAGGTAGAGCACATTGCAAATGAGGAATCCACCAAGCATGCGCTCGTGATCCCCTTCATCAAGGCTCTGGGATACGACCCGTACGATTTGCAGGAGGTGATTCCTGAGTTCACTGCTGACTACGCTGAAAAGAGCGGAGAGAAAGTTGACTATGCGCTATTGCAGGACGGGGACCCCGCAGTGTTGATCGAATGCAAGACCGCTGGGGCCGAATTGTCTACCGACCAAGCCGAACAGCTCTTCCGATATTTTCAGGTCACAAGTGCCCGGTTTGGTATTCTCGCGAACGGCGTCAAATACCGCTTCTTCTCCGACCTCGAAGAGTCGAATAAAATGGACGAGCGTCCTTTCCACGAACTCGACTTGTTCGATTATACCGAGCAAGAGGTCGAAGAGCTGAAGAGTCTTCGCAAGTCCACGTTCGATCTGGACGAAATGATCGACGCAGCTCATGACTTGAAGTACAGGAAGGCGCTCCGCGAGTATCTGGAGGACCAGTGGCAGGAGCCAGATGACGATTTCGTCCACTGGCTGACCGGCAAAGTTTACGATGGGCGGATCACTCAAAACGTCCGTGATCAATTCCGCGATATCGTTGAGGGTGCCCTACAGCAGCTTCTGCATGACAAAGTACGGGGACGTCTATCGTCGGCTCTTCAGGAAGAGGAGGCAAGTGCGGCCGAAGATCTATCAGATCCGAATAGCGAAGAGGAGGAAGAAGAGTTACCGGAGGGAGTCGTTAAGAAGGAAGGAGATGTCGTAACCCTTGAGGAGGAGATTGAGGGTTATCGCATCGTACAGGCTATTCTTCGAGAGGTCGTTGACGTGGACAGGGTCGCCAAACGCGACCTGAAGAGCTACTTCAATGTCCTCTTGGACGACAACAACCGGAAGCCAATCTGCCGATTTCACTTCCATTCTCCTACGAAGCGGATCGGGCTCTTCGACGATGAGAAGAACGAGAATCGAATTGCGATCGAGACGCTGAACGACATTTACGACCACGCTGATTACCTTCGGGAAACGATTCGGTTCTACGACGAAGAGTGATGTATTGAACCGGTCGCTCCCTCCTGCCAGGCTCTCGATGAGTGCTGTCTTGGCAAGCTACACCGAGGCTTTTACCGAACTTACCGGTATTATCCCGTACCGCCGTAAGTCCACCGCGTCCGGACTCTCCCAGCGGGGCGCTGGCGTCTGGCAACCCGGTGCCGCGTCGAAGCGGCAATCCGCAGCGCGCAGCGTCGCGTCCGCCCTGCGCCGGACGTACCTTCTCTCAAAATGCCAGATCTCATCCGGCACCACGTACGGGGGGAAGGGAAGATGAACGGAAGAGCAGTTGGTGGTGGAAATCGGACGGTGTAACATATTGTCGGCAATTAGCGTTAAATGCTGGCGTTACGACACAAAAATTGGTGGCGTCACTCAGTAGAGGATCAAGGACGAAATTTCCAGCGTAGCCCGCCGCCTGGAATCGCCCCCGACAGGATCCATGCCCGACACAAACACCGACCGGCTTCTTGCGCTGGCCGCCGAGCGGGGGATTTTCCGTACCCGCGAGGTGGAAGACGAGGGCATTCCCCGGCAGACCCTCTCTCGCCTCGTCGACCGTGGCGACCTCGTGCGGATCGGGCGCGGGCTCTACCGGCGCCCCGACCACGAGGTGACCGCGCATCACTCCCTGGCCGTCGCCGCCAAGCGGGTGCCGAAGGGCACCGTCTGTCTCCTCTCGGCCCTCCAGTTCCACGGCCTGACGACCCAAAACCCACTCGACGTGTGGCTCGCCATCGGCCACAAGGACCGGGAGCCGTCGGTCGACGCCGTGTCGCTCCGCATCGTACGCATGTCGGGAGAATCCCGCACGGAGGGCATCGAGCCGCACGAGATCGAGGGCGTGTCCGTCCCCATCTACGAGCCCGCAAAGACCGTAGCGGACTGCTTCAAGTACCGCAGCCGCGTGGGGCTCGACGTGGCGCTGGAGGCACTCCGCGACTTTCACGAGCAGGGTGGGTCCATGGACGCCCTCTGGCACTACGCCGATCTCTGCCGCGTGCAAACAGTCATTCGTCCCTACATGGAAGCCGTCACCTCATGAGCCGCTCCAGCGTCGTCGATTCGGTTCGGGATCGCCTTCTCCACCGGAAGCGGAAGACCGGGGAAAACTACGAGGCGCTACTCATCCGCTACGCTCTAGAGCGACTGCTGTACCGGCTTGGGCAATCGGACCTCCGCGACCAGTTTGTCTTGAAGGGCGCCTATTCGTTCCTGATCTGGCAGGGCGACCTGCACCGCCCCACCCGAGACCTCGACCTGCTAGGCTACGGGTCGCCCGAGCAACTGGAAGAGGTCTTCCAGCGTCTTTGCCGGATGGACGACGTGCCGGAAGACGGCGTGCGATTCGACGCAGAGAGCGTAGAGGTTGCCTCCATCCGGGACGCCGACGCATACGGTGGCATGCGGGTTCGCCTCGACGCGACGCTCGGGAGCGCAGCGCTTCGTCTACAGGTCGATGTGGGCTTCGGCGACGCAGTCGTTCCGCCGCCCGAAGACACGTCCTTTCCGACCCTTCTGGACTTCCCGGCGCCAGAGATCCGGACGTACGCTCGCCCGACCGTCGTCGCGGAGAAGCTGCACGGGCTGGTAACGATCGGAATCACGAACACCCGCATGAAAGACTTCTACGACCTCTGGTACCTGAGCCGCACGTTCGGTTTCGAGGGATCCGTTCTCGTCGATGCCATCCGGTCCACCTTCAAGCGGAGAGAGACGGGGCCACCTGCGTCCCGCCCGCAGGCCCTGTCCGAGACCTTCGCGGAGGACGAGCAGAAGCAACAGCAGTGGGGTGCCTTCCTGGACCGAACGCGACTTGAATCCACAGATCCGGGCCTCACGACAGTGATCGAGCAACTGGATACTTTCCTCTGGCCTCCACTCCAGGCGTCCAATGAGGATGCGGTATATCGAAAACGTTGGCCGCCCGGCGGTCCGTGGTCGGAATAGAGTCCAGCGGTGAGTATGGATCCACCGGTCGGGTTTGGCCGACAACTTCCCATCTCCGACCCTGTCTTCGTTGGTAACGCCTCACCGTGTGGCAATCCGCAGCGACGGGGATTAGGCCCCTAGCGGCGCCAGCGACGACACGTCCCCCAGCGCCGCTTCGAGGCGCCGTCCCGCCGCAAGCAGATTGGCGTCCGTCCCCCGCCGGGCGTGCACCTGTAGGCCGATGGGGCGCCCGTCCGACGACCGGCCCGCGGGCAGCGTGAGGATGGGATGGCCCGTCACGGCGGTGGGGCAGTTGTAGGGGGCGATGGGGAGCGCGTAGGGCACCGAGACGCCCTCAATGTCGAGGTCGGCCCCCGTGCGGCGGTGCGTGAAGGCCGGGGTGGCGGCCACGGGCGTCACCCACAGGTCCCAGTCGCCGAGGAAAATGTCGAGCGACTCGGCGAGGTCGTCGCGCTGGTCAAGGGCCGCAAAATAGCCCCGCGGACCGAGCCGGGCCCCGCGGGCCATCCGGCCGGCCAGGCTGCCGTACTGCGACCGCACGTAGCCCTGCCACACCAGGTGCTTCAGCGGCGTGTGGCGGAGCGGTCCCGGGAATCCCGCGGTCAGCTCAAAGCCCTGAATGCGTCCCCAGGTGTCGAACGCGTCCTCGATGTCGAGGGGCGCGGGACGCCGCTCCACGGCGCATCCCGCGTCGCGCCACGCATCGACAGCATCGCGGAGCACGCGCTGCGTGTCAGTATCGATCGGTACGCCGCCCAGGTGCGGCGTTACGGCGATGCGCAACGACCCGGCGGCGGGTGTCGGGACGTCCACCACGTCCGCCGCCCCGGACAGCGCGGCCCACGCCAGCTGGAGGTCCTCGACGGTGCGGGCCATGGGACCAGCCACGGCGATGTGGCGCACGGTGGCGGGGCGGTCTGGCGGCCGGATGCCGCGTAGCGGACCGGTTTCCGTGGGGCGCAGGCCGGCCACGCCGCAGAAGTGGGACGGCACGCGGATGGAGCCGCCTACGTCGGCCCCCAGCTCCAGGGGCGACAGGCCCGCCGCTAAGGCCGCCGCGGAGCCGCCCGAACTTCCGCCGGGCGTGCAGTCGAGGGCCCACGGGTTGTTGGTACGGCCAAAATTCGGATGGTCACACTGCCAGTCGTAGGCCGCGAGCGGCAGGTTCGTCTTGCCCATCAGGATGGCCCCTGCGTCCTTGAGGCGGCGGACCTGCGGGGCGTCCGCGTCGGGGACAAAGTCGGCGTAGTGGGGCAGGGCGTAGGTGGTGCGCAGTCCCGCGCTCGAGAATTGATCTTTGGCGGTGAACGGTACGCCGTGCAGTGGTCCCCACACCTCGCCGCGGTCCAGTGCCGCGTCGGCAGCAGCGGCCCGGTCGCGGGCCCGTTCGGAATCGAGCGTCACCACGGCGTTGAGGGCCGGGTTCCAGCGCCGGATGCGGTCGAGGTGTGCCTCCAGCACCTCCGTGGCGGAAACCTCGCGGGTACGGATGTGACGGGCGAGGGTAGTGGCGGAGCAGGACGGAAGGTCAGGCACAGGACGGCACGGATCGCGAAAAGCATAGGTCGCCCGCTCCTACGAACAGGTCCGAGGGCAGGATTCGGGGCTGCGGTTCGGCAAGGACGGCCCGCCCGGGGAGTCGGTCGTCGCGGGGCGGCGACAGACGAAAAGCCCGGCGCCCCCATCGGAGTGAAGGGCACCAGGCCAGGGACGAAGGGCGGGGACCATCCGGCCGTGTTGGACCGCAGGGGGGCTAGCGCGTGGTCGGCGACGAGGCCGGAGCGCTCATCTCCGAGAGCGTCTGGCGGATGGTGCGGGTGCCGCGGGGCGTCGATACTTCGAGGTGCGCCTTTACGACGTGGTGCGGCGCTGTCCTGCGCAGGTGCACGGTCCCTGTGACCTTGTCGGTGCCCACCGTCACGTCCACCACATAGGCCTCGAATGAGCCCGCGGGCGTCTCCACCGTTGTCGTCCCGGTCACCTCAAAGTTTGCGGTGCGCACTTTTTGCTGCTGCGGCGAAAAGACCTGAAGGGAGGTCGAAAAGTCCGGCGCGATCGGCATGGCGCCGAGCGCGATCAGGTC
>CAJXKO010000122.1 GCA_913055845.1 uncultured Bacteroidota bacterium
CCGTTCTCTCATTCCTCCTCTCCCGTTCCCCTCTCCCCCGCTCCCTATCAGTAGTGCCATGGCACATCGCTCCAGTCCGGCTCGCGCCCCTCGAGGAACGCGTCGCGCCCCTCCTGCGCCTCGTCGGTCATGTAGGCGAGGCGCGTGGCCTCCCCCGCGAAGACCTGCTGCCCCACCAGCCCGTCGTCGGCCATGTTGAAGGCGTACTTGAGCATGCGGACGGCGGTGGGGCTCTTGCCGTTGATGGTCTCGGCCCAGTCGAGCGCCGTGTCCTCCAGGTCCTCGTGCGGCACGGCCTCGTTGGCCATGCCCATCTCCACCGCCTCCTCGGCGGAGTAGTTCTTGCCGAGAAAGAAGATCTCGCGCGCCTTTTTCTGGCCCACCTGCTGCGCCAAGAGGGCCGAGCCGAAGCCGCCGTCGAAGCTGGCCACATCGGGATCCGTCTGCTTGAAGGTGGCGTGCTCGGCACTGGCGAGGGTGAGGTCGCAGATGACGTGCAGGCTGTGCCCGCCGCCCACCGCCCACCCCGGCACCACGGCAATCACCACCTTCGGCATGAACCGGATGAGACGCTGCACCTCCAGGATGTGCAGGCGGCCCGGCCGCGCCTCATCGGGGGTTCCTTCCTCATCCTCGTACTGGTACCCGTCTTTCCCCCGAATACGCTGGTCGCCGCCCGACGAGAAGGCCCACTTCCCGTGCTTTTCGGACGGGCCATTGCCCGTGAGCAGCACGCAGCCCACGTCGGGCGACTGGCGGGCGTGGTCGAGGGCCTGGTAGAGCTCGTCCACCGTTGGCGGGCGAAAGGCGTTGAGCACCTCAGGCCGGTCGAACGCGATGCGGACCGTTCCGTGGGCTTCGGCGCGGTGGTATGTCACGTCGTCGAAGTCAAAGCCATCAACGGGCGTCCAGGCGTCGGGGTTGAAGAGGGCGGAAATCATTGTGCGCTCGGAGTGTGAGGTGCGAAATCGAGAGTACGGCTGCGACGCTCATCCGGCCGTCGGAGGAGGGAGGGACCAGAACCAAGGTTGGGGCCACGCGTCACCGTGCCGTACGAGAGGACGTGCTCGGCGACGCGGTGCGGCTTGTATCCGCAGTCGCGTCCGTAAACCAGCGCCGTAGGACCCGTTCGGCGGGTTTGCCCTGGGGCGTGAAGGCCGTCGGACCCTCGATCTCGGATGGCGGGTGCCACTTCCAGATGATGCCGCCCTTCATCCAGGGCGCGCGGCCCACAGTCGACAGGAAGGCCTGGTAGCAGCGGGCCTGAAGGGACGAGTCGGGAACGGCTCCATTGTCTCGTTCCGGCCACGTCCAGGGGGCCTCCGCGGCCCCAACGGCACTCCGGTAGCCCACCTCAGTGAGAAGAATGGGGCGCCCGGTGCGCTCATGGATCTCGGCCAGGGCCGCCCGGTGGGGCCGCCACCCCTTCCGCAAAGTCGCGAGCGACGGGTCCTCGGCGTCCGTAAGGGGGAAATAGGCCTGCACCCCTACGTAGTCGAGGACCTCCCAGAACTGAATTCGTTGGTACGCCTCATGCCAGTTGGCCGCGTAGGTCAGCTTTCCGTCGTAGACGGTGCGGGCCTCCGCCGCAAGATCGCGCCAGAAGTCGGGCCGCTCGGTGGCCGCGCGGGTGAGCTCGGTGCCCAGCACGAGGGCGTCGGCGTCCACCTCCGCAGCCAGGCGGGCGTAAAGCATCAAGAAGCGGCGGTAGTCGGCCTCCCACTCGGCCCAGTCGGTCGCGGTGTCGAACCCGATGTCGCTCCGATCCTGCGCCTCGTCGTACCCGCCGACCCAGATGTGAGGCTTGAGGATGACGTCCATCCCCAGTGCCTCGGCCTGGCGGGCGAGGGTGCGGATGCCAGCGTGCGACTCGCTGTACCAGCCCTTCGTGGTGTCGACGCCGATGTTCGTGCTCGATGCGGTCTCCTGCCACCCAAATGACACGAGGGTGAGGTGCGTGACGCCGAGGTCGCGCAGCCGTACCAGCAGGCTGGAGTCGGGTCGGTTCCGGGCGTCGAGCGTCACCGATCGGACGTCAAAAACGGGGGTAGCCCCTGCAAGCGTGTCGGCCGGGCCGGGAGCGGACGCGCCTGAATCCGCGCACCCGGCAGCCAGGAATAGGATGGCCCCCCCTGCGAGACTGGCCGCAACGAAAAGGCGATGGAATGGACGGCGCATGGCTGGGCACGACGCTGTTACGAACACGCGCCGCCTAAACTCTCCGCGGGCACGGGTGTTGCCTATTTGTTGTGAGACGCATGACACCTCCGCGTCGGGTCCTCAGTTAATTTTTCCGGGACGGGGTGCACTTTTCGATTGGCTCCGTCTTTGTATTTTGGCGCGGTCGCCGATCTCGGGACTTGTATTCACGATGCACTGAACGCTGCCTTATGCCGACCTACGACGTTGCAATCATCGGAGGCGGAATTGTCGGCCTCGCCACGGCCTACCGCCTCACGGAGCGGTATTCCGACACCTCGGTTGTTGTCCTGGAGAAGGAGGACCGGGTGGCCGCCCACCAGACGAGCCACAACTCCGGGGTCATCCACTCCGGCGTGTTCTACGAGCCCGGCTCGCTGAAGGCGGAGAACTGCCGCGAGGGCAAGCGCGCCCTGATTGAGTTTTGTGAGCGCGAGGACGTCGACTACGAGATGTGCGGCAAGTTCGTGGTGGCCACCGACGAGAGCGAGGTCCCAGGCCTGGAGCGGATTGCGGAGAAGGGCCACGCGAATCAGGTGAAGTGCACGCGCATCGGGGCGGAGGAGCTGCACGATCGAGAGCCCCACGTGCAGGGCGTGGCGGCCCTGGAGGTGCCCGGCGCCGGCATCGTCGACTACGAGGCCGTGGCTCAAGCCCTGGCCGACACCGTGACCGACCGCGGCCACACGATTCGCACCGGCGCCGCCGTGCGCGACCTGCACGTCACCCCGAACCACGTGACGGTCGACACCACGGCCGGGGCCGTGCAGGCCCAACACGTCGTCAACTGCGCGGGCCTCTACGCCGACCGCGTCGCCGCGATGAGCGGGCAGACCCTGGACACGAAAATTGTCCCGTTCCGCGGCGAGTACTACGAGTTGGTGGCGGAGCGGCGCTCGCTCTGCAACCGTCTCATCTATCCAGTGCCGGACCCCGCGTTCCCCTTCCTCGGGGTTCATTTCACCCCGACGATCGACGGGCGCGTGGAGTGCGGCCCGAGTGCGGTCCTCGCCTTTGCGCGGGAGGGATACCGGCTCACGGATGTCGATTGGGCAGAGCTGCGGGAGATTCTCACCTATCCGGGGTTTCAGAAGCTCTCCGCCCGGCACTGGCGGAAAGGCCTCCGCGAGCTGCTGCAGTCGATGAGCAAACGCGTCTACCTCCGCGCCGCCCGCCAGTTGATTCCAGAGGTGGAGATGGACGACTTCACCAACCGGTGGGCCGGGGTGCGGGCCCAGGCGCTCCGCCGCGACGGCACGCTCGTGGACGACTTCCTCATCCGCGAGACCGACCGTGTGGTGAACGTCATTAACGCGGCCTCTCCCGCCGCCACCTCGGCCCTCAACATCGGAGACCTGGTTGTCGAGAACTACCTAGCGGACCGGCTGACCGCCCCTCAGGTCTCCGCCGCCTCTCCCGATCGGAGTTAGGCCTCGACCCGTACCCGCAGCTCCGTAACGGAGACCGCCGTCCACACGACCTACGTTCCTCTCTTCCCACCCATTCCCCCTGAACTGATGGCCTGGATCGACATCATTGAGCCCGAGGACGCCACTGGCGACCTCAAGGCACTCTACGACACAATTGCCGAGAAGCGCGGCAAGGTGTCCAACGTGCTGACGGTGCACAGCCTAAATCCTGCGGCGCTCAAGGAACACCTCGACCTCTACGACGCCGTCCTGTTTGGCTCCTCCCCCCTGAGCCGGTCCGACCGCGAAGCCCTCGCCGTCGTGGTCTCCGCCGCCAACGAGTGCGACTACTGCGTGCGCCATCACGCCGAGGCGCTCCAAGCCTATTGGCGCGACGAGGCCCGCACGCAGCAGCTGGCCGACGACTACACTGCGCTCGACGACCTTGACGAGCAACTCCGGACGGCGTGCGACCTGGCCCACAAACTGACTGTTTCTCCCGGGGCCATGTCAGAAGCGGACGTGCACACCCTCCAGGACGCCGGCTGGTCCGACCGCGCCGTGCTCGACATCGTCCTCGTCACCTCCTACTTCAACTTCGTCAACCGCATCACCAACAGCCTTGGCGTCGAGGTGACGGAGGCCGAAGCTACCGGCTACAACTACTGAACATCGGCAGTGGACAACTGACAGCGAACCGCCGGCCGGAGCCCAGTGGGCCTCGAGTCGCCCAATTCCGGGGTTGGAAGCATCGTCGTCATCGAAGGCGCAACTGCTCACAACCACTCGACGTTCGACCGTTCAACGTTCCAGTGTCCTGCGCCCATTACATCGCCTCCGTCGGGTCGAACTCGCAGCGCAACTGGTCGCAGAGCTGCGTAATCCGGGCCTCCGGTCCGTACACGATCACCGAGCCATCGGACGGGACATCATCCTCCGCCCCCGGCGCGTAGTCCGTCGTTCCGTCCGGCCGCTCGATGGCCAGCACGATGAGCCCCTCGGCCGGTAGGTTGACGGTGCGGAGCGTCTCGCCGGCAAGCCAGGACTCGGGGTCTACCTCCATCCGGGTCACCATGTACCCGCCGCCCAGGTTCAGTATGGTGTGCATGTCGCGCACCTGAAAGCCCACCACGCGATCCAGCACCGCTTCGATGAGCCACGACAGGTAGCGGTCCACGCGGTCGCTGAGGGCAAGATAGGCCAGCACGCCGAGCCCTGTGGCCAGGATGAGGCCGCGCTGAAGTGCCTCCGCCACCGTGCCGGTGCTGGTAAACGACAGGACGAACGTCGAGACGGCGGTCACGAGCCCGGCGTTGCCGATGAGCATGAGCGTCACCGCGATGCGCCGTCGCACCGGGTGGTCCACAATGTGGTCGGCCTCGTCGGTCGTAAAGCCCGTGCCCGTAATGATGGAACGGGCCTGGAAGCGGGCGGTCTCCTTGGAGAGCCCCGTGAGCATGAACGCCCGCGTGGCGATCCGTGCCACGAGGATGGAGACGGCGACGACGGACAGCAGGATCAGGAGCGCGGCCACGACACTGAGGGCACCTCGGACCGGAGAGCGTCGGAAGCGTTGTGTTCAGTGGACGAACCGGGCGTTACAAGATCAGCCCCTCCTCCTATTGGCCCTCGGCCGGCTCCACAATCACGGTTGCCCGCATGGCCGCCTCGTGGGGGACGCAGAAGTAGCGGTACCGGCCCGGCGTCTCGAACGTGTACTCGAAGGTCTCGTCCGGTTCGAGATTGCCCGAGTGAAAGGAGGCTGCCCCCTCCGGAAGACGCATGCTCTCGTCCATTGTGGCCTCTTCGGGATCGGCGGTCACCGTGTGGACGATCACAGAATTGTTTTTCCAGCGGACCGTCTCTCCAACCTCAACACGCACTGTGTCCTTCGTAAAGGACAGCGTGTTCGTCATGCCGATGGTGGCGGCCGGCGCCCCGCTCGTTTGGGCAACGGCGGGTGCGGCAATCAGACTCATCCACAGCACGAGCCCCCCGAGGCCGCCGAGGACGGCACGCACCGCACGACCAGTAAAGACAGCGCGAAACGAAATCATTGACATAGTACTCCCAGAGCTTCGAAAAATTGCATCGTATTCCTCGCAGACCAGCCCTCGGCCCCGGTCCCGGCAGACCTGACTGTTCGGTTCCGGGACCGGGTGGCGGGACCTGTGTCCCGTCGCGGTTGGTGCCGTTACTCGCCGCGCTGGCTGTCAATGTTGAGGTTCTCAAACATCACGTGCCAGAACGGAAGCTCTTTGCCATTGGGGAGCTGAAAGCCCGTTGAGACGTTGTCGTGTTCAAACTTGTGCTCGCCCTGCACCGGCATGAACGGCGCTACCATGAGGTGAAAGTGCCGGCGCGTGGGGGTGACCTCACTGTCGCTGGCAAGCTCGTAGCCCTCCGTGCGCACGTACTCGGTGAGCATGCCGTGGACGACGCGGGGCTTGTCGACGACCTCCCCGTTTTTCAGCACTTCGCCCATGCCCCAGAAGGCGGCGTACGTGTACTCGGTGGGCATGAGGGGCGTCCCGATTCCGCTAAAGCCGTGGAGGATGTGGTTGGTTACCACACCGCCAAAGGTTGGGAATTCCGGTCCCGCAGTGGCGAGCATCTCGCAGCACCGCACCGCGTAGGTGTTTCCCTCTTTGTCCTCCCACGAGGCTTTAAATTTGACCTCATCCTTCGTCGTAGCGGCGTCGGTCGCCGTCACGTCCTTGGCTTTCAGCATCATGGTCCCGTTCGGCAGGGCCATGCTCTTATCGCCGAACGGCGTGGGACGATCGAGTTGCGTGAACTGGCCGTTCTCGACCTCGCGGAAGGGCACGGGCACTCCCGTCACCCCCGGTGTCCCCGTGAAGGCACGGGGCATCTCGGGCGTCCCGAAGACATCGCTGTCGAGTTCGCGCTGGTCCGGCAGGCCCACGAACACGCCGCCGGCGTTCTGCTCGACGGTGAAGGAGATGGGGCCGCCCAGTAGCTCAAGCGGCTCCTTGATGTTGCGGTGGGCCTCCAAGTAGCCATCGGCCTGGTTCATTTCCTGGAGCTGCATGAGCATCTTCTTCATTTTCTTGTCCTGGGCCTGCGCCGTATCGACGGCTCCAAGCAGGAGCAACAGTGCCCCGGCAAGCACGAGGAGTCCCCGTTGGAAGAACGCCCCGGCCCGAAGCCGGACGGATCGCTGCGTAGACGACAGAGAAACGGAAACCAATTGTGGACAAGTCATAGGTCGCGGAAGGATTGATGACGGCATTGAGGGTGAAGAGAGCAAGGGGCGGCGGAGCAGCGCCTCCACGGTTCCGCCGTCGTTCTGTAGGAGATCGTTCCGGCATCGTTACGGTCCCTGGAGTTGCCTGTGCGTGCCCTCAACGCCGCGCCTCCCCCCTTCCATCCGGACGTAACGCCTGTCCCCTCCGCCAAACGTATCCTCCGGAGCGGAGGCCCTTTACCTGTTCAACCACCCATCCGTCCCTGTACATGTGTCGCCTCTACGGCCTTCAGGCCACTCACCCCACCCGCTCTGCCTGCGAATTGCTCGATGCCCAGAACGCGATGATCCGCCAGAGCCGTGAGGACGCCCGCGGTCTCTCCAACCCGCACGGCTGGGGCATGGGGCAGGTGACCCACGGCACCACCTCCTGCTTCCGGCAGGTAGAGCCTGCCTCAGAGAGCGAATCGTACCGGGAGGAGGCATTAAAAACGGAAGGCACAACCGTGCTGGCGCACGTCCGACGGGCCACGGTGGGCGACCCCTCGCACGCCAACACCCACCCGTTCCGGCACGGGCCCGCGCTCCTCATCCACAATGGCCACGTGCCCGCGTTCGACGCGGTGCGTCCCCACCTGCTCGACGCACTCTCCGACGAACGCCGCCGCTACATCCGCGGCACCACCGACAGCGAGCACGTCCTGGCCCTACTGCTGCAACTGCGGGACGAGGCCCCCGGCGCGCCGCTCCACGAGGTGACGCGCACGGCCCTCCAGCGCCTCCAGTCGTGGGTCGGGTCGGAGGCCCCAAACGCGGAGCCCCACCCCACCGATGCTGACACGCAGTCCCTCTCCCACGACGAACTGGAGAACATCCTCGCCCTCAACCTGCTGTGGACGGACGGCACCACCCTGGCGGGCTCGCGACTGAACCGCACCCTCTGGGCTCGCGAGCGATCGCACGTCCGTGCCTGTCCCCTCTGCGACGAAGAGCACGCCTCGCCCCCCGCAAACGAGAATTATTGCGCCACGGTCTTTGCCTCCGAGCGCATCACCAACGAGGACTGGACCGAGGTCCCCAACGGCTCCGTCTTCTCGACTTCCGACGATGCGACTCTTCACCTTGCGTCGCTCGACTCTTGACTCACAACTTTCCAACCTTCAACGCCCATGTCCCTCACCGACAAGCAACAGGCCCTCTGCGACGACTCCGACACCGACTTCTCGGCCCTCAGTGCCCTCTTCCTCAACTGTACGCTTAAACCGTCGCCCGAGCCGTCGCACACGCGCACCCTCATCGACGTGTCCGCGGCCATCATGGAGGAAAACGACGTGGACGTCGAGATCGTGCGGCCGCTGGACCTTGACCTGGCCCCCGGCGTCTACGGCGACATGACCGAGCACGGCGCCGATGCCGACGACTGGCCGGCCCTCTATCAGAAAGTGCTCGACGCCAACATCCTCGTCCTCGGCTCCCCCATCTGGCTCGGCGAAAAGTCGTCCGTCTGCCAGCGCGTCATCGAGCGGCTCTACGGCAATAGCGGCGACCTCAACGACGAGGGACAGTATGCCTACTACGGCCGCGCCGCGGGCTGCCTCATCACCGGCAATGAGGACGGCATCAAGCACTGCTCCATGGGCATCCTCTACGCGCTGCAACACCTTGGTTACACCATTCCCCCCCAGGCCGATGCGGGCTGGATCGGGGAAGCTGGGCCCGGCCCCAGCTACGGCGACGAGCGGGAGGACGGCTCGCGCGTGGGCTTCGACAACGACTTTACGCAGCGCAACACCACGTTCATGACGTGGAACCTGATGCACACCGC
>CAJXKO010000123.1 GCA_913055845.1 uncultured Bacteroidota bacterium
ATGACGCAGTTCGCGGTGGAGACGCTCACGCTCATTCTCTTAGTAATCGTGATTGTGCATCTTCCCGGCATTCAGGGCGACGAGCCGCTGGGGATTCGCCTGCGGGACGGCCTCGTGGCTGCCGGCTGTGGGGCGCTCCTTACAGCCATCATGAGCGTGATCATCAAGATTCCCCTGGATCGGCGGGTGAGCGACTACCTGGCGTCCAACAGCTACACCGAAGCCCAAGGGCACAACATCGTGAATGTGATTCTGGTCGACTTCCGGGGCCTCGACACTATGGGGGAGATCACGGTTCTCACCGTGGCGGCCCTGGGGGTGTACGTGCTCATGCGGATGCCGAGCCAGAAGAAGCCAGAATTGACGCAGACGGAGGCTGGAGGGGAGGCGTCCGAGACGGCCACGGAGACTTCTTAAGGACACCCACACTGGACCCTCTCGCTGACGAACCAGCGGACCGATGCTGTATTCGCTAATTTTACGGGTCGCGGCCCGCATACTGGTGCCGCTCCTACTCTTGTTCTCGCTCTTTATGCTCCTGCGGGGGCACAACCTGCCAGGAGGGGGGTTCGTCGGCGGACTCGTCGCGGCCTCGGCCTTCGTCCTGCACGTGCTGACGGCTGGGGTGCACGCCTCGCGACGAGTGTTGCGGGTGGAGGCGCATACGCTACTGGGCGTGGGGCTCGCGTGTGCCTACGGCACTGGTCTGCTTGCACTGGTCATGGGGGAGCCGCTCTTGACCAGTTTGTGGGTGGACGTGCACCTTCCACTGCTTGGGCACCTGCACCTTGGGTCCACCCTTCTGTTCGACATTGGCGTGATGCTGGTCGTCGTCGGGACGGTGCTGCTAATGGTGTTCTCGGTCGAGGATCGGCTCCCGGGACTGGCCGAGGAGTGAAGAATAGCAGACCGCTTCGCTTACGGCTCTACAATCTACTTTGACGTCCCTGTACAATGGAACAGGTTCTCGCCATCGTGTCCGGCGCAATGCTGGCCGCCAGTTTTTACCTACTGATGCGGCGCAGTCTTCTGCGCTTCGTCATTGGGCTCATCCTGCTGTCCAACGGGGTGAACCTCCTCATCTTTACGATGGGCCGGCTCACCCGGGCGGAACCGCCCGTGATTCCGAAAGGCCAAAAGGTGATTGAGGGCGCCTACGCAAATCCCTTGCCCCAGGCGCTCATCCTGACGGCCATCGTGATTAGTTTTGGATTACTGGCGTTCACCCTGGTCCTGGTCTACCGACACTTTGCGTCGGGGCAGAGCATCGAGGCCGATGACATCCAGGCCTCTGAGCCGCGCGAGCCTCTCGACGTCGATGATTCGGCCCGGCGCCTGCCTGCGTAGCCGCGCCGGTCCCGCCGATCTGTCTCCCCACCGCTTTCTCGCCGTATGAATACGCTGCTGGTTCTTCCTATCATGGTGCCCGCCATCACGGGCATGTGTGCCCTCCTGGCCCGCAAGGCGCGGGGACTTCAGCGGGTGATTAGCGTGGTGGGGGCAACGGCACTCTTCGCAACCGGTGTGGTGGTTGCCTACACGGTACAGACATCTGGTATCCAGGCCGTGCAGATGGGGGATTGGCCAGCGCCCTACGGCATCACATTGGTGGTCGATCCCCTGAGTGCGGGCCTGCTGGCGATTACCGGCTTCGTAGCCCTGGCCATCACGATCTACGCCCTCGTCGGCATCGACGAAATGCGGGAGAAATACGGCTTCCACTCGCTGTTTCATCTGCTGCTCATGGGAATTTGTGGGGCGTTCATCACGGGGGATCTCTTCAATCTGTACGTCTGGTACGAGGTGCTCTTGATCGCCTCCTTCGCCCTGCTGGTGCTGGGCAACGAAAAGGAGCAACTGGATGGGGCGGTGAAGTACGTTGGCATCAACCTGGTGGCGTCCGCGTCGTTCTTGACGGCCATCGGACTCCTCTACGGACTGACGGGGACGCTCAACATGGCAGACCTGGCCGGGAGCATGGGGGCGGTGCGGGAGCAGGGGTTGGAGCCGGTGGTGGCCATGCTGTTTCTGGTTGGGTTTGGCATCAAGGCCGCGCTGTTTCCGCTTTACTACTGGCTGC
This sequence comes from uncultured Bacteroidota bacterium, assembly GCA_913055845.1. Classification (GTDB taxonomy): domain Bacteria; phylum Bacteroidota; class Rhodothermia; order Rhodothermales; family Salinibacteraceae; genus Salinibacter. Next base: position 2,081 of record CAJXKO010000123.1, read on the forward strand.
CGGCCTCCTACCACACGCCGCCGGCCCCTATCGCGGCGGTCTTTGCGGGACTACTGACCAAGGTGGGGGTATACTCTCTCCTTCGCATCTTCCCGTTGCTCTTTCCGGAGCCTTCGGGGTACACGCAGGGAGTACTACTCGTCGTGGCGGGCGGGACGATGCTTCTGGGGGTCTTCGGGGCGCTCGTGCAACGGCACGTCCTGCGCCTGCTGGCCTTTCTTGTGATTAGCGCGATGGGCTATGTAGTGATGGGACTAGGATTCTTTACGACCCTCGGCCTGGCCGGGGCCATCTTCTATGTCTTCCAGGACGTGCCGGTCAAAACGTCCCTCTTCCTTATCGGTGGCTTGATGGAGCGGGAGACGGGCACCCCGGAGGTCGGGCGGATGGGCGGGCTCTATGAGTATCGGCCATTGCTGGCCACGGCGTTCATCGTACCGGCCTTCTCGCTGGCTGGGTTTCCGCCGTTTCCCGGTTTCTGGGGCAAGCTGACGCTGATTCAGGCCGGTGTGGCGCAGGAGCAGTGGACAATTGTGGCGGTAGCCCTCGTCGTGGGCCTGCTCACGCTGCTGGTGGTGGCGCAGGTCTGGGGGCGGGCCTTTCAACAGTCCCCCGCCCTGGAGGACCAGGAGCAGTTCGGGGCGGGAGACTCGTGGCGCGTGCGGTCGATGCTGCAGGGGCCGGTAGCGGTCCTCGCGCTCGCGCTCTTCGTCCTGGGGTGTTACGCCGAGCCGCTGTTCGCCTTTGCGCACGACGCGGCGGTGCATCTCAAAGACTCGGGGCCTTACATTCAGGCCGTTTTGGGCGGGTAGGGGGAGGGCCCTGCACCGCGGACGAATCCACTGGACCTTTCGACGGACTACTGACGGTGGCCATGGTTGCGACACTCGTTCGGGTACTGCTCATGACCTTTGTCTGGGGGGCCCTCCACGGGTCGTTCGGGGTGGGGACGCTCCTGGTCGGGGCCGTCTTTTCGGTGGCCATCCTCCGGCTTTCCCGGCCCCTGTTCAACCCCGAAGAGGACAATGTTGCGGGCGATGGCCGTCCCCTGCGTCGGGCTTGGCGGAGCGTGGTGCTGGTGTTCGTGTTCCTGCGGGAGCTGTTGGTCTCGGCCGTGGAGGTGGCGTGGTACGTGCTACAGCCCTCCCTCACGATTCGGCCCGCCATCGTACGGTACCCGCTCAGTGTGCAGACCGACCGCGAGATCACGATGCTGGCCAACATGATTTCACTGACGCCCGGCACGCTTAGTATGGACGTGGCGCCGGACCGCTCTGCGATTTATGTGCACGCCATCTCGGTGTCGAGCGACGATGGGCAGGAGGTGATCGACGATATTAAAGGCTCCCTTGAGAAACACATTCACCGGGCGCTCGGCCCGTCCGATTGAGGGGACGTCGCCGCAGAATTAGGCGTCCGCGTCGCCCCGACGGAGCCAGCGCGACACGAGCCACCCGCCGAGCGCTGAGCCGCCGAGACCCAGGAGGAGGGGGGTAAGGGACGGCTCGGAAATGTCGTTGAGCGGCACGAGTCCGCTCGTGCGCCCGGCATCTTCGATTTGTGGAATGGAAAGAATTCCTTCTTCGGTGGATGTCGTGGCGGCCTGCACCGCGGCCGCTGCCACAAATTCGACCGGCAACGGGCGGCCCGCCGCAGTGGCGTAGGGGTGGGGACGGAGGCCCTGCAGGCGCTCCAGGACGGCCGCCACCGTAGCGGTGCCGGTCCGCCGATCGCCGTACACGAGATTGGGGCGCAGAGACACAGACCGCAGGGTGGGATAGCGTTCGCGGAGGGCCCGCTCGGCGCGTCGCTTGGCGGCGAGGAACGAGTGGGACACGGCGGGCGGCTTGTCGCGCACCGAGAGAAACACGAACGCATCGACCCCTGCCGCTACGGCCTCGTCGGCGGCGACGAGAGCCGACTCGGCGTTGATCCGGTCGAAGGTCTCCTTGCGTTCGGGGGCCTCGCGGATGGTGGCGATGGAGTGGACGACAGCGTCGGCCTCATCCAGGAGATCGCGCCACGTATCCGGCGCGAAAACATCGGCGGCCCGCCAATGTACCTCCTGCGTCCACGGGTGGCGGGCTGGGGTAAGCGAGGGACGGCCACGCCGTCCGAAAGCGGCCACCTCGTGGCCGTTCTGTACAGCGACGCGGCAAATTTCGGTGCCGATGAATCCGTTGCCTCCGGCAATGACGAGCTTAGCCACGGGACTGGGGGGTTGGTTTGCAACGCTGCGAATGGGCGTGAAAGACGCCTCGTGAGAGGCGTGGCGTCGGACGTCAGCCAAAGGAAGTCGAGCGTATCCGGGGAGTTCCTGAACGAAAGAGCTAACGGACCACGTTCCGACCCTGAACGCCGGCGGAACCAGTCCGGAGGGACCGGAAATTGTATGAGAGCAGCACCTCTGATCCTCAGTCCTTGATTCTTTGACGCACCCATCCTGGCCCATGATCGACAACATTCTCTTCGCCTGTGACTTTTCTCCGTCGTCGAATCAGGCCCTCGCCCACGCAGTGGACCTCGTCGAGCGAACGGGGGCGACGCTTCACTTTATGCATGTACACGAGGTCTCCATGGGCCCCTTCGTCGGCGGAGAGCCGTCGCCCGAGGCTGGTGTCAGCCGGATTCAGCAACGGTTCGAGAACCGATGTCGAGACGCCCTGTCGCCTTATTCACTTGCCCCGAACGACGAGCACCTCTCATACGTCGTAGAGCGGAGCGGCACCGTGGCTCCCACCATCGTGCAATTTGCTGAGGAGCACGAGGTCGACCTCATCGTGATGGGCACCCATGGGCGGCGCGGGGTCAAGCGTGTGTTCTTCGGAAGTGTGGCGGAGGAAGTGCTCCGGACGGCCCCATGCCCGGTGTTCACGGCGCGTACGGAGGCGAACGATGAGCACGCGTCGAAGCCCGCCTCGGTCCACCGTCTCGTGGTCCCGATCGATTTCTCTGAGGTGTCGCGGTCGGCGCTCCGGTATGCGGCCCGGCTCGCGGCCCTCTACGACGCCCCGCTCACGCTCGCCCACGTCGTTGAACTCCCGAAGATTCCCACCGTCTACGAGGTCGAATTTTCGGAACTCTCTGCGGATGAGATCGAGGCAAAAGTGCAGTCTGAGCTTGAGAAGTGGGGGCATGCCATTGAGAGAGACGTCCCGGAGGTCTCGACCGTCGTGGAGGCCGGAGATCCTGTGCCGACCCTCCTGGACCTGGCGGCCGCGCCTGAGGACCTTGTGGTGATGGCGACGCAAGGGCTCTCGGGACTTAAGCGGCGGGTTCTGGGTAGTGTGGCGGAGGGGGTGCTTCGCCGTGCCACTGGTCCGGTGATCTCGGGACGGACGTTTCCGGAGTCGTAGATTCTGGCCAAAATGGGTTGGAGCCGCGGTTCCCCAAGCCCGAGGACACGGCCACCGGCCCTTTGGTGCACGTCCGTGTTATCTTTAATGTCGGGGCGGCTGAGAGTGGGGAGAGAAGCCTCCTTCGTTCTAGAGCAAATTGATGGTTTTGAGATGGCATCCGACGCCCAGATGAACCTCCTCCTTGAATCCGGCGCTTAGGAGCGACGATAGAAAAGACGCCACCAGGCAATCGTATTCTACACGACACGTAAAAACACCATCGACCGCATTCCCCCAGCGTCCCACGATGCGGGCCGGACGCTCGCCCGCGCCCCTTCGGTCCGCCAGGTTCTGCAACGTGTCCCGCACCGACACGTATCCATGGTGGAAGCGCTTCTACCGGCGATCCGCCGCTCGTTTCGATTTTCGTTTCCGTACTTCTCTCTGTGACCATGGACGTTGACCGCTATCAGCCCACCCATCCGGTTCGCTTCGTCACGGCCACGAGCCTGTTCGACGGGCACGACGCGGCCATCAACATCATGCGCCGCATTCTACAGCAGACCGGCGCGGAGGTCATCCACCTCGGCCACAACCGGTCGGTGAAGGAGATCGTGGACACCGCGATTCAGGAAGATGCGCAGGGGATCGCCGTCTCCAGCTACCAGGGTGGGCACATGGAGTATTTCAAGTACATGCACGACCTGCTCGAGGAGCGCGGGGCCGGACACATTCGCGTCTACGGTGGAGGGGGCGGCGTGATTGTGCCGGAGGAGAAGAAGGAACTGGAGGCGTACGGCATCGCCCACATCTACTCGCCGGACGAGGGGATGGAGATGGGGCTGCAGGGGATGATCAACGACATGGTGGAGGAGTGCGACTTTCCGGTGGTCGACGCCGAGTTTCAGGTGCCGGACCACGTGCCGGCCCGCGATCCGCGCGTTGTGGCCCGCAACCTAACGCGGGTGGAGGCACCGGAGCCGGAGAAGGCGGCGGTCGTTGTTGGCGCCGAGCAGGAGGCCGAATCGCAGTCTGTGGACGGCGAACCGCGAGGAGACGGGAGTCCCGACACGATGGACGTTGAAACGTTGAACGTTCAACGTTCCAACGTTCCAACGATGGGAATTACCGGGACCGGTGGCGCTGGAAAGTCGACGCTGACCGACGAGATTGTGCGGCGCTTCCTGAACGACCACGACGACCTGGAGCTGGCGGTGCTGTCGGTGGACCCCACGCGGCGGCGGACCGGGGGGGCGCTGCTCGGCGACCGGATTCGCATGAACTCGATCTACGGACCGAGCACGGAGCGCGTGTACATGCGATCGTTCGCGACGCGGGAAGCGAACCGGACCACGACCGAGGCGCTGAAGGAGGCGATCGGGGTGTGCCAGGCGGCGGGCTACGACCTGATTCTCGTGGAGACGGCGGGCATCGGGCAGAGCGACACGGAGATCGTGGACCTCACGGACCTGACACTCTACGTGATGACCCACGACTTCGGGGCGCCGACGCAGCTGGAGAAGATCGGGATGCTCGACCTGGCCGACTTCGTGGCCATCAACAAGTTCGAGAAGCGGGGCTCGGAGGATGCCCTGCGCGACGTGCGGAAGCAGGTGCAGCGCAACCGAATGCGATTCGACGACGACCCCGAGGACATGCCCGTCTACCCGACGATGGCCTCTCACTTCGGCGACCCCGGCGTCACGCGCCTCTACAAGGCCCTCCTCGATCGGCTCAACGAGGACTTCGAGTTTGGCCGAGAATCACAGACCTACGACGAGGAGATCCCCGAGCCCGACCCGTCGGAGGTCGCCATCATTCCGCCGGACCGACAGCGCTACCTCGGCGAAATCAAGGAGACCTGCGAGGAGTACCGCGACTGGGCCGAACGGCAGGTCGAGTACGCTCGCAAGTGGGGCGAGGCGACGGGAGCGCGCGAGCAGGTGGACGACTGGGCGCCAGACGATCAGGAGCAGATCGCTGGTCGGCTCGACGAGATGCAGCAGCACTGGTGGGACAAGCTCGACAAGCGCTGCAAAGACATCCTGGAGAACTGGGACGATCTGGCCGAGGAGTACCGGCAGGAGGAATTTACCTACACGGTGCGGGGGCGCGACTTCACCGTGCCGCTTTACCGCGAGAGCCTGAGCGGCACGAAGATCCCCCGTGTCGCCCTCCCGAAGACGGAGGATCCGGGCGAGCGGCTTGAGTTTGCGCTCACCGAAAACCTGCCCGGCTACTTTCCCTACACCGCCGGCGTCTTTCCGTTTAAGCGTGAGGGCGAGATGCCCACGCGGCAGTTTGCGGGCGAGGGCTCGCCCGAGCGCACGAACCGCCGCTTTCATCTGGTCTCGCAGGGCGACGAGGCGAACCGCCTCTCCACGGCGTTCGACAGCGTCACCCTCTACGGCCGCGACCCGGCCGAGCGCCCTGACATCTACGGCAAGGTGGGCAACGCGGGCGTCTCCATCTGCACGCTCGACGACATGAAGAAGCTCTTCTCGGGGTTTGACCTCTGCGACCGGAAGACGAGCGTGTCGATGACCATAAACGGCCCGGCGCCGATGCTGATGGCCATGTTCTTTAACGCCGCCATCGATCAACAGGTAGAGAAATACCTGAAGGAAGAGGGGCGCTGGGAGAAGGCCGAATCGATGATTGACGAGAAGCTGGGCGACGATCGTCCGGAATACGTCCCCTATGGCCCCGATGGGCGGGAGGAGGAACTCCCGGAAACGCACGACGGCAGCGGGCTGGGCCTCCTCGGGACGAGCGGGGAGGAGCTTGTGGAGTGGGGCGTGCTGGCGCGCGACGAGTACGAGGAGATCAAGGCCGAGACGCTCCACACGGTCCGTGGCACGGTGCAGGCCGACATCCTCAAGGAAGACCAGGCGCAGAACACCTGCATCTTCTCGACGGACTTCGCCCTGCGGCTCATGGGCGACATCCAGCAGTACTTTATCGACTGGGAGGTACGCAACTACTACTCCGTCTCCATCAGCGGCTACCACATCGCCGAGGCCGGGGCCAACCCCATCACGCAGCTGGCCTTCACGCTGGCCAACGGCTTCACGTACGTCGAGTACTACCTAAGCCGGGGCATGGACATCGACGACTTTGCGCACAACTTGTC
>CAJXKO010000124.1 GCA_913055845.1 uncultured Bacteroidota bacterium
GTGCTGTGGATCGTGTGGCACAGGGGTACTGCGACGGATAGGGTGGTGCCGTCGGTCGCAGTGCTTCCTGTGTTTTTTCTTTTCGCACACCCAGACAAGCCCGCCGGTGCGAGGGAAGGCCCGACCAGAAGGCAGGGCCTCCGCCGCGAGCACCGCCTATTGGCCTGCCCGGCATGCTGGAATGAATGTTCATTCCGCGAACCCGTATGTCAGGCAGTCGTTCCTCTGCGCCCTACGCTTAACGGGGTTTCCCATCATCTCTCACAGGGCTTTCGCGACCCGTCGTCGCCAGCGGTCTCCGGTGTGGTACCGAGGCCAAAAAGCAGAACGCTCGCAAAGGGGTCCTCGTAGCTCCGCGACCTGCAAGAAAATTTGTTTGGTCCTTCGTGCGCCCCAGCACCCACTCGTTACATCGGAGCCGTCGTAGGGCTTCTTGTAGTATCCGTGCAAAACGGGGCAAGCACCGTCAGGACGGCCACCGAAAAAGCGATCCGCCAATGCAGCCGCGAAACGGTGGTTTTGAAGCGCAGAGGGATAGGGTGAACTTCTCTTTCAGGAGCCCCTGATGGGCCCTTCAATCAGTGAAAACGCCCCTTCCAGCCTGTAGGGGCTGCTCTCAGTTCCTTAGCGCCCAATCTTGTTCGCTTGCTACAAAAAGGCCTTGTCGTAAAGGCATTTCCAGTTTTTGACGGGGAGGTGTGGGAGGAGCCAGGGCGTGCTACGACGTCATTGCCCGAAAATTTTGTAACTAGCGTTCTGCCAGATCTTCAATTCAGGCAAGCGCAGCGGTCGGTCGAGTGGATAGTTTCCCGTTAAGCGAAGCCTACTCGCTGAAGCGATCCTCGCCTGATCGATCAACTCGCCACTGGAAGTATTCGTCCATCTTCAGGTACCGGCGGCCAGTGGACCACCTTCATGGGGCTCCGCGCAGAGGGCCCCGACGAGCCGGTAGGCTGAGTTGATGTTCGGGAAGATGCGGATCACCGTCTCCCGCCGGCGGATCTCCTGGATAAAGCGTTCGAGCATGTTCGTTGTGCGGAGCCGCTTGCGGTATTTCTCCGGAAGCGTCAGCACAGCGATCGCGTCGTAGAAGCCCTCTCCAAGGATCCCTAAGGCCGAGGGCGCCTTCTCTTTCAGGCGCCCTCTGAGGTCGTCAAGCCGGGTTCGGGGCTCCTCTTGAGAGTCGGCCTCCAGGACCCGATCCAGCAGTTCGTGCATCTGGTTCCGGTGGGCAGTGACCTGATTGAATCGCTCCTGGTCCCCCGGATCCCCTGCGAGCTTGTTTTCTGAAAGGCCCTCGTTTGAGTCGACCTTCAGCCCAGCGGCAAGAGCGTGCATGAGGGCACGGAGAATGCGGTAGTCGGCAATGCCTAACAGCGCGGCCTCCGCTCCCCCCTCTTCTTCCTCCACGAACACGGTCCTCCCACGGCGGACGACGTCGAGAAGCCGTCGGCCTTCCACCGAAAGGTCGCTGGGCGAAACGTTGCGGGCCAGTTCTACGGCACGGGTGTGGTCGTGATGACGCGCAAGTCCCGGTATTCACTATTTATCAACGCGGCAGCGGAGGACTCGTTGTGCTTCCATCCTCGGCTTACTTGGGCGGCTCCGATTCAGGAACGGCAAGCTGCCCGTTCTCTCGGGTAAGCATTTCTTCGTCCAGCATCGTGTCGATGATCGACCCGATCCGCGCCCGGATGTTGGAGCCAACGCGCCCAAAGCCGAGCTGCCGCCCGACCTGCTGGACGAGTTGGTCCTTCTCGATGCCGAAGGAAATCTCGGCGATCTGACGGACCGCCTCGGCGATCTCGGGGCCGGGAACGTGTTCGATGTCCCGAACTTCCCCCTCTGCGTCGCTTCGATCTCGGACCGGAACCTCCTCCTGGTCGGGGTCGGAGAGCAGGTGGCGCTTCTTCTTCACCCATCCCTTCCGGGCGGCGTAGTCGATGGCCTCGCTTAGGGCCTCCTGGATACGGCTCCCCATTCGCTTCACGCCTGCCGCGTCGGTAACGCGCCGCGCCGCCACGTCTTCGTGGACCGGGCCTTCTGCCTGTACCACGTCTTTGACCCACTGGGCCAGCGTGCGGGTGGACTCCTCGTGCAGGCTGTCCTGAACATGTACGTTCAGTGACGCCTTCTCGTAAGGCTGAACCGGAAGATCCGCCTTCTCTTCTTCATCTTCCGTGCGCTGGATTTCCGTCTCGCGTTCTTGCGGTACCTCTGATTCTTCCTGTTGGCGGCCGTTTTCTCCGGTTTCTCCAGCTTCGGACACCACCTTTTCATCTGCCCCTCCCTCCTTATCTGATTCCTCGGACGCCTCTGTCTTCACCTGTGCACGCTCGATCGCCGCGATCACCTTCCCGAGCTGATCCTCGGGGTTGCGGAACCAGTCGGTACTCCAGATGCGGTGGAGATCCCACCCGAGGCTTTCGAGCACGGCCTGCCGGGTGCGGTCCCGCACACGGGCCATCCGGGCACTGTGGTAGGTGGCCCCGTCGCATTCGATGCCCAGTAGGTACCGGCCGGGGCGTTCCGGGTCCCGAACTGCGAGATCAATGTAGAATCCCGCCACGCCGACTTGGTGCTCAATGTCATATCCCTTCTCTCGAAGGCGATCCGCAACGGCCTCCTCAAAGGGCGAGTCCGGCCCGCGGCCTGACGGTGTCGCGAGGTCGAGCTCTCCGGTCTCCGCAAACTTCAGGTACTCCTTGAGCACCTCCACGCCCCGGGCGTCCGTGCTGCTGAGGTCGATGTCCTCGGCCTTCAGGTTCGTAAAGACCTCGCAGCGGTACTTGGCCCGCGTAGTGAGGACATTGAGCCTGCGCTCCCCGCCCTCCTGGTTGAGCGGCCCGAAATTCATCGTGACGCGCCCGTCGTCGTCCCGCCCGTAGCCGACGCTAATGAAGATCACGTCCCGCTGGTCGCCCTGCACGCTCTCCAGGTTCTTCACGAAGAAGGGCTCGTCGGGGTGGCCGGAGAAAAAGTCCTCACAGCTCGGATCCTGGCGCCGCTCGTATTCGAGCCGGTCGCGGATGGCCTCCTGCTGGGCGGAGCTAAACGTGGCCACGCCGAGGGACATGTCCGGCCGCTGACGGGCGTGCTCCATGACTCGGTCGGCCACGACCTCTGCTTCGCCCTTGTTCTTTCGGCTGCCGCCACGGTCGTACGTCGTGTCGGGAAGGTGATTAAAAAAGAGGCCGATCTCCTCCTGCTCCGCGTCCGGGCTCGGGAAGACGTTTAGGTCGTTGTCGTAGAACTCCTTGTTCGAGACCGCGATCAGCGACTCGTGGCGACTGCGGTAGTGGAACTTGAGCATCTGCTCCGGGGCGCCCCGCGACCGAAAGAGGTCGAGAATGCTTTCCTGGTCCCCGGCGCGGCGCTCGTAGCCGTCTCCGCTCGTGTCAATGGACGACTCGAAAAAGCTTGTCGGAGGGAGTTGCTTGTTGTCGCCCACGACGACCGCCTGGTCGCCCCGAAGAATCGAGCCGAATGCGTCGACCGGACGCACCTGACTGGCCTCGTCGAACACCACGAGGTCGAAATCGACGCTCTCCGGGGGCAGATACTTCGGCACCGACATCGGGCTCATCATGAAAACGGGCTTGATGGCCTGAATGGCGTTTCCGGCCCGTTCCATGAGCCTGCGAATCGGCATGTGACGGCTCTTCTTGCCCATCTCGTGGAGCAGAATCCCCATCTGCCCGACGCCCTTCTTGGACGGCATGCGCTCGTAGTGCTTAAGGGCCAGCTCGTGTCGGTTGTGCTCCAGGCTCGCTTCGTCGAGCTGCCGGAAGCGCTCGGCGACCTTCTCGTGCTGGGCTCCGCTGAATCGCTCCAGGGCCGGGCGCTCGTCTAAAGCCCGTTCCAGAAGGGCGTTGTAGTAGGCGCGGTCAAATGCGTCGGCGAGGTGGCTTGGAGCCTCTTGCCAGTCTTGGACCGCCTCGGCAATGGGGCTGAGCCCCTCCTCGTCTAGGTCCTTCGTGAGCTGATTGTACGTGACGATCTCCTGGATGCGAGGCGCTTCCTCCCGGCAGCGCTCAAAGATCTCCTCCTGGACCGCATATGGCTGGGCGGAGAGGCTCTCTCCGTCAAGTCGGATCTCCTCGTCAAGCTCAATCTCCTCGGTAAACGCTTTTGTCCCGGCCCGCAATTCTTCCCGCTTCTCTTCGAGCGTCTCGGCAAGGGATTGGACCTTGGCCTCATCCGGGAGGTCAGAGACCGGATCGAGAAGCTCGGCCGGGAGGTCTCCCTCCTCGATTTTGCCGTACAAATCGATGAGATAGTCGGTCGCCGATCGAAGCGCCTCCCAGTCCGAGTCCGGGCCGCGCCACATCTGACCGAAGGCCTCCTCCGCCAGGGCGGACGATTCCTCAATCTGCTCTTCCAGGCGCTGGGCCTCCAGGATCCCGTCTGCGAGGCCGACGCGTTCCTCGTTACCGCCGGGCAACTCGGCCTTACAGAGTCCAGCCAAGTCGTTTTTGGCCTTGCGCCATTCGCTGAGGAACCACCGGTACCACTTCTCTCCGTGTGTGGCCAGGCCCTTCCGGATCTCAAGAACGTCCTGGTCCCAGGCCTCAGGGATCAAGAGGTCATCGTATTCGTCGCGGAGCGCCTTGTAGCGCTCGCCCGCATCCACCACCTCACGGAGTGCATCGGCATGAACGCTCCAGGCGTCCGAATGCACCTTGATTCCGGTGAGGGTTGGGGCCTGAAGAACCTGCTCCGCCGCTTTAAGGAGCGTTTCGGTCTGCTCTGGAGAGGTTGGAACCTCCAAGCCGAGGCAGTCGGCGAGCGCATCGGCACTGCTCTTCACACCTTCGAGGGCCTCCGTTGCCGAACGCGCCGCCTTCTCGATGCCTTTCTGCTCGCGGGGCAGGAAGCGTGTTTTCTCGCTTCCCCAGAACGGGTGCTCCGCGGGTACTCCCATCTCCGAGAGGTGTGACTCAAGCTGCTCGATTAAGAATTTGCGCTCTTCGTATTCCTGACCCGTCCACTCCCGCATGGACGGGATTCCCAAGGGTGGCACCTCCAGGCCAGACAGAGTTTCCCGGAACTGCTCCAACCTCCCGTACGCGTCGTAGGGCCGGACGCCGCTTTCGCCGATCGTCTGGTTGACCGCATCGGCGTAGCCATTGAGCTTCTCGCGGGCATCGGTCATGATGGCGGCCTCATCGGAAAAATCTTCGACCTGGGGCCTGCCGAGGCTCAACGTCCGCTCCAACTCCTTCAGGACCGCTTTCTTCCGCGTCTTATGGCTGTGCAGCTCCAGGCAGGCATCCCCGAGCCCCACCTCGTCGAGATTTCGCTTCACGACCTCCAGGGCCGCCATCTTCTCCGACGCGAAGAGCACGGTCTTCCCCTCGCCAATGGCCTCCGCGATAATGTTCGTGATGGTCTGCGACTTGCCCGTCCCTGGAGGACCTTGCAAGACCAGATCCTGCCCGTCCTTGACCGACAGGATCGCCTCGGTCTGCGAGCTGTCGGCGTCGACGACGTGAAAGGTCTCCTCCGGATCCAAGTGCTCGTCGAGGCGCCCGTTCTCCTCGAAAGAAGATGCGGGCGCCTCGAAGCCCTCGCCTAGGAGCTTCCGGAGAACCGGATGCTCATCGGGGCGCTCGCCTTCAGGCCAGTTCTCGACGCCTAAGTCCTCGTACATCAGAAACCGCGAGAACGAGAAGAAGCCCAGCTCGATGGCGTGCTGGTCGATGTGCCACCGGTCTTTGTGCTGGATCGCGCCCCGCACCCGCCCGGCGTACGTCTGCAGGTCGAGTTCCTCGTCCTGCGGATCCGGGGGAAGGGGCCAGTCGATCCCAAACTCCCCATCCAAAAACGCCTTCAGTGACAGATTGCCCCCAATCTCTTCCCCGAGGTACTCGACGCGGAAGCGGCCCTGCACGTCCGTACGGTTTAGCTCCACCGGCACGAGAAGAATCGGGGCCTTCCGCTCTTTCTCCGCCGAGCTGCTCCGATACCAGCGCAGCATGCCGAGGGCCAGGAAGAGCGTGTTGATGCCCTCTTCCTCGATCGAGCGCCGAGCGTGGTAATAGCTGTTTCGGAGCCGCTTCTGGAGCTGATTGGACGTATACGGGGTCTGGAGCTTTGTGTCGCGGTGCCGATCAGGCGTCCCGGTCGTATCGCTACTTTCTTTCTCGTCGTCGGGCTGGCCGAAGATCATCTCATGCTCCTTCTCCCCTTGAAGCTCTTCTTTCTCTTCCTCGCTGACCTCCAGGAAGGACATTTTTCTCCCCTCCTCCACGAGGATCCGATAGACCTCGGCGGGACGTTCGTCAATCACCTCTACGCCCCTTGATTTGAGCGTGCGGTGGCTGATCAGGGGGTTGCGGAGAGTCAGGTCGAGAAGCTCGTCCTTGCGAGCTTCGTCGAGCTGCTCGGCGATTGAAGGCATGCGTCTGCGGTCGAACGTGCGTCAAAGCGATGCGAAACTCTATCCCCGCCGTCGGCCCACCCAAAACACTGAGAATGAATTTGACGGTCTCTCTCCTACCCCTCACTGGCCCTCTTTCCAAATCGGCCGGACCTTTTGCATCACAAGTCCCGTGCCGGGCGCGTCATCGGTAACCCCACAACCGACGTTGCCCGGTAGACCGTGGTTACCCCCTCCCTTCGGCGTGCGGACATCGCGGGATGGAGGCAAAGTCGGCGCCCCATCCCCGAAAAACGTTCCCCGGAACGGATTCCGGGAAGATAAGCGATGGTCTTCGGTCGGACGAGGATGGCCGGTTTGCCGGACTTACCACCGGAGCTCCACTAGAACCGGTTGCGGGGCAAGTTATCCCCGGAGCCTGTGGGGACAGGCCCGTCCGGCTCTCCGACAGGACGCTACCGCCCTGCTCGATCTTAGAAGCTAGATGTCTTGATTACAACCAGTTCCGTACAGTCGGCCGGGCGGAACGAACTGAGAGCCCCGACCGGAACCCGCGGCTGGGGGATCGTTGCCCGTCCGGTAGCGGGCCCCAGGGGAAAAAGCGCAACATAATGCCCCCGATCCTTGCCACCTGGGTCAGAGACTGATCGGCTTCCAGCAGCCCGCCTCGACACACCCTCTCCCACCCGGCCGACACGAACCGCCGAACACGAACCGCCAATCAAACCTAACACGCCGATCAAATATGATTCATCAACTTTACGAGATCCTGCGACCGACTCCACCCCCTGCGCGTAGTGACAACACATCATGACTGTATGCTATAACCGACCCAGCTGATACTATATGCGCGGCCAATCTGCCCGTCCCCAGACCCAAGACCAGTTCGACAGCAGCAAAGACAATACTCTCAGAACGTACGGGGGCTTCTACACCGGGATGGCCTCCACCTTTGCAGGAGCCCTGGGTGTCTCCCGCGAGGCGATCATAGAGTCCGTAGACGGCCCAGATGCCATCGATACCTTCATTTCCGTCAATGGCAACCGAGGAACCGATGCTCCCGGCGGGAGCACCAATCGAATCAGGTCCGACGAGCATGACCTGGACGGCGTGGACCGAGTCTTTATCGCCGTCACGAAAGAGCAGTTCGAGGCCCTCGCAGAGCGGGTCGGGGCTGATGCAAGCATCGCATAGCGATCCCCCACGAGCAGCTGTCTCAAAAACGCCTGCTTCCACGAGCGACCTCTGCGCACGGCCCCAGCTCACAGTGGCCTTTTCTTTCTCCGACCCACTGCACGGCGTCCCCAGCTTAAGCGCTCTTTCAGTTCCGCTCGCGTTCGCTTCGATTGAGCCCGAGACTCCATACGCGGCCCGTCGCTATAGGATGGGTGGCAGACCAGCGCGGCCCTGCCGCTCAAAGCGTGACCACCGAAGAAGGGGAACAGCAAGCTAGTCAAGCAAAAAGCTACGCCCTAAGTCAAGGCGCTACGGACGTAGTGTGTGGCAAACAGGAGTTTGAAGTGGCTCGCTTTCCAAGCTCCTCGGCATCGGGCCATCGAGGGAGTGGAGATTGGCCCTTTGCTTAGATCGGCCCCGTGCCAAGATGCAGGAGGAGATGGGCTCAAGGAAGACGGAGCCCAATGGAGGGACACCGCTTACTCTTCGTCGGCGGGCGCTTCGCGCTGAACCGCGATGTGATAGGTCACGTCCTCACCCGCTGACGCCTCCCGTTGGGACTCCCCACCCGTGGGAAAAGCCTCTTCGACACCAGGTTGTTCAACGACGGGGATCACCTTCCACTCCATCGTAAACTCGGAGCCGTCCTTCCGGTAGTTCGTCGCCCGTCCGTGGAAAACCTCTCCGGCGGCGATCTTCCGGGCGAGCCGGCTGATAACCTCTTGTTCAGTCTTCGGTCCCTGCAAGACGCCAGGCGTCTGGCCAATCACCTCCTCCGCCTGGTAGCCCGTCAGGTCCTCAAAAGCGCCGTTGACGTAGATGATTTCGCCGGGTTCTTCTGCGGCGGCAGTGCGGGT
>CAJXKO010000125.1 GCA_913055845.1 uncultured Bacteroidota bacterium
AGCAGCTTGAGCAGCAAGATGAAGACGGTGAATCCTATGCTAATGATGATCGTCCCTGCGGCCGCCGTCTGCCCAAAGAGGATGTTCATGATGAAGATGAGCCCAATCAGGCTGAAGATGATGAGCGCACCGCCCATCATGTTGGCGAACAGACGAATGGCCAGGGCCAAGTGCCGCATCACGAGCCCTATAATTTCAATGGGCACGAAGATGATGCGCACCGCGGTAGGGGCGTCTGGTGGACCGGTAAAGAGTTCCTTGTAGTGATCTTTGGAGCTGTACAGTAGCACGATGGCGAACGTCATAATCGCCATGACGCCCGTAACGGCGATGTTGGAGGTGGCCGCCCCCGCGTAAGGAACGAGGCCGAGAATGTTGGCGACGAGGATAAAGAAGAAGGCCGACAACAGATAGGGCAAGAAGGTGCGCCATTTCTCTCCCTGAATGTTGGGCTTGGCAATCTCGTCCCGGATAAAGACCACCAACACCTCCATCATATTCTGGAGGACTCCGTGCGGCGCCTCCGTGCGCCCGACGCCGCGCTTGTAACGTTGGGCAATCGGGATGAAGACGCCCAGCACGATTAGCATCGAAAGAAGCCCAAAGACAAAGTGCCGGGAGATCGACAGGTCCAGGACCACGTGCCCCTCCGCCCGCTGCACCGAACTGTGCAGATGCTCATCGGCCGCAATCGCCGCCTCCAGTTCAGCCCCTTGCGTCATGAGCCCTCCGCGTCCTTCCGCGTCGCCATGGGCGGTGATGCCGTAGGGGCCCTTTCTGAGCAGTGCCGCCGTACTCCCGTATGCCTCTAGCGACAAGCCCCCGTCCGCCGTGCGGACGAGCATGATGCGCGGAAGCTCGACGTTCGCGAAAGGTTTAAAGTTCAGGTAGTAGCCGTCGGTCGCGTGGCCGAGGATCACATTGTTCACAATCCCCTCCAACGTCACCTCTCCCTCTTCGGCCGCCTTCGTAGGCTGCGCCATCGCCACCAGGCTCATCCCTAGCAGAAAAAGCGCGACAAACCGGACAGGACGTGTGCGGACGGTCATGGATGTTTCGGCGAACAGCTTTGTAAGCAAGCTCTGACAGGCACAGGGCCTTTCGACGAGCACGAAGTCAAGGGGCCGAGGACCCCGAATCCATCCGGTAGAGAAGGCGACGAACCTCCAAAATCATACTAAGCACAAGCAGCGTGACCACTGTGCCCACGAACACCACCGGATGGACTGGTGCGGTGAGCAAGATCCCCCCCGACCCCACGAGTACAAGCATCATACGGACTCCGAGGCCGCCCAGCTCCCAAACGAGGAATGTGCGGACATCGGCGGCTCGCCGGGCAAGGGCGTGCGCCCACAATCGGACGGCCGCATGCACCCCCATGATTCCGACCCCGGCTCCGATCCCAAGCCACCATGAGTACTCCATTGCGCCCTGGGCGTGGCCGCCGGCGTCCGTGAGCAGTCCATTCGCGCTGGCACGCAGGGGATTATAGCCCCTTAAGGACGAACCGCATTGAAGCTATGGATTTCGACGGTGCGGGACTTATGAGAAGCGGTGAATCACACATGAAAGTATCTCGCAGGGCGGCCCCGTCCCCTCATCGGCACACAGGGATCGTCGGCACATAGGGACGGCCCGAATTGCCTCAGGCGGAGGAGTCTTGGAGCCGTCGGAGCACCAGAACGGCCCCCGTAAGCCCCACTACACACCCCGCGAGGAGAAACCAGGGCGTCGTCTCCAACCAAAGATCAATCAGGACCCCCAACACGGGAGGCCCCGCTGTCGTGGCGGCCAAGCGCCATCCCAGGTCCAGATGCGGCGCCACGTCACGAAGGGCACGCCCCAAGGCCGAGGGCCCGTCCGCCGATGCCTCATGATGTGGGCGGGCGTCATCGGAGGAAGGCGGCCCGGCTGGATTCGACTCCTGCGGGGCAGGGCCCGGAGATTCCTCTGCATTGTCCATGACATCCGTGCCGTTGCTGCACCCGTTTCGGGCCGGCTCTTTCCAAAGCCAGCCGCTGGTGAAGGAACCGCTTGGGACATCCCCAAAATGCCTGTCCCCCTACACCTCCGTGACTTCTTCGGACGCTTCTGCTTCCGAGGCAGTTTTTTCTGCGGGGATTGCCCCGCTCTCAAACTCTCCTTTGTCCGGGTCCCCGGAAATCGGCGAGCCCATCTTGCATTCTCCCGTAAACTGTGCCCCCTCCTCCACAACCAAGCGATCCGTTTCAATCTTTCCGTCGACCCGGGCAGTGCTCTTGAGTACGAGCCGTTCATCGATGTGAATCTCGCCCTGTACGTGACCGGCAATTTCGGCGTCGGTAGCAATAATCTCCCCCTCCACCGCTCCCTCTTCGGCGATCATCGTTTTTCCCTCCACCTCGAGCGTCCCCACAATACGCCCACTGGCGCGAACATCACTGTCCGCACGAATTGTCCCCTCGAACACTGTCCCTTCGCCGACGAGATTTACCTGGTCTTGCACGCTACCTGTCTGGTTTGCCATGGCGGGAGAAGAATCGCCTGATTGAGTGTTGTTGCCGAAGAGGCCCATGAAAATAAGAGAAGACGGTGCGAGTGCAAAGTACAAAAGGCACCAGCCGACCAGCAGGGTCCGGTGGCTTTACCCGGTAGGGTGGGATTATTGGCGGGGCTCACCTTCACTGCCACGCAGCGATGAAGGAACGCGGCTTCTGGGCGAGGCCGTTCCGCCAGAGCTCAAAATGTAGGTGCGGGCCAGTAGTGATGGCCCCCGTGTTTCCGCTCACGGCGATCGGCTCCTGGGCAGACACCCGATCACCCAAGCGTTTCAGCAAACGTCCGTTGTGCTTGTAGACCGAAAGGTATCCATCGGCGTGCTGAACCGCAATTGTATAGCCACCATCCTGCATCCAGTCGGCCCATACCACATACCCGGCCCCTACGGCCCGAACAAACTTGCCTTCCGATACGGCCACGTCGATCCCATAATGCCCAGTTTCGGCGTCGAAGTCCCGCGTCGGAAATCCGTCTCGAACTGGAGAGGGTAGGGGAAACGACAAGCCGTCTCCGTTCTCTCCATTCTTGGTTGAGTCTTGCTGGGACGCAGAAAAAACGGACGGAGCTGGGGCAGGCTGCTTGTGCGCCTCCCGCCCATTTCCTGCCGCGTCGTCGGGGCCTTCTCCCTGGGCCCTTTTCTCCCCTTCTTGGCTCGAGGGTCCCGGATCGACACTCCCCCTCGGGGGGGGCGCAATCGAATCGACACGACCAGTGATAAGACGT
This sequence comes from uncultured Bacteroidota bacterium, assembly GCA_913055845.1. GTDB lineage: Bacteria > Bacteroidota > Rhodothermia > Rhodothermales > Salinibacteraceae > Salinibacter. The sequence goes on from CAJXKO010000125.1 coordinate 3,262, forward strand.
CGCAGCTGCATGATGTAGCGCCGCTGCACCGCCAGCGAGTCCTGCAGCGACTGGAGGCGCATCGTGTTGAGCCGGGCGTTTTGTTCAATTTGCTCCGTCCCGTACCCCGGGATGAACGTTCGCAGCGGTGTAAAGACAAGCAGCACACCTACTAGAAGACCAACCGCCAGCAGACTCCCGCCCCAGGTCCCCAGCACGCGTGCGGGGCGGACCCGATACCGCCGGGTCCGGCCGACCTCCTCCGAGTCTAGAACCACGACAGTTTGCTCGGTCCCTATATTCCGAAAAAGGTGCTCAAGAAACGACCACATAAGAGACGGCTACGGGAGCATGCAGCGGAGTGGACACACAGGCCTGGGGGAATCGGCCAGACGTCGATAACTTCTGGATCCGAACGAACCATTGATGCGCCCTGAACCTGCACTTGGTAGGTTTTGGAAAACGAGAGCAGGGGTTCTCAGTTTCTGTTTAAAATCTCTTCCCACCGAGCCGCCCCCGGACTCGTGTAATCTTCCAATACGTCCGGGAACCCAGCGACGGGGCGATCCTGTTTCGGCTGATCGGTTCCAGGTATTTTCTCTTCCCAGCGCCGATCACAACTTCGTTACAAAGTTTCTACCCATCTCATGCCACAGCACGAGTCTGCAAAGAAGCGGATGCGGCAGAATGAGAAGCGCCATAAGCGCAATAAATCTCAGAAAAGCCGCGTCCGCACCAAAATCAAAGAGCTCCGCTCTCTAGACGACAAGGAGGAAGCCCAGGAGCTTTTGAACGACGTGAAGGGAGATCTGGATCGTCTCGCTGCGAAAGGAGTCATCCATAAGAACAAGGCAGCGAACCGGAAGAGTAAACTCGAAAAGTTCGTGGACGGCCTCGATTAACTTGTCGTCCTGGGGGCATTACTCCCCTACTGCCCTGCGGACGTTGCCCTTTCGGTACTCCTCTCACCGGCGGTCTTCTGCCCCAAACTGGGGTGAAATTGGCCCACATTCCTGCTCAGGAAATTGCGTGTTCGAATCACGTCCCATATCTTGGGCGTGGATGGCGAATGCTACCCTCTCTCTGTGGCCTTTGCTCTTTCCAAACACACTCGACTCATGACGAAACCAAAATCCCCCACAAGCATGCGCGCACGCTCATCTCTCTGGCTCCCTCTTCTTCTCATGGTCGGTGGGCTTCTCTTCGCTGGATGTGGGGCCACGGCCCCGGTGGTCCAGTCCGTAAGCGGCCCGGACACCCTCGAAACCAACGAGTCCGGCACGTTTGAGGCGACAATCAACCAGGAAGCCGACGAACCGGTCACCTACACCTGGAACTTCGGAGACGGATCGACCGGCTCCGGACTTCTCGCGAATCACAGCTACAGCTCCACCGGACAGTACTCCATCCGGTTCCAAGCAAGCAACGAGGGCGGATCGGACTCGGACACCATTTCCGTACGGGTGGTTCAGCCGCCTCAGCCCGCATCGATTACTTCAGTGAACGCGAGCCCGAATCCCGTCGATGAGGGCGAAACGGTTCGCTTCAGCAGCAACGTGCAGGGTGATAGTCCTGTCTCTTACAGCTGGAACTTTGGTGATGGATCGAGCTCGATGAGCCAGTCCCCCACCCACACCTACGAGGAGCCTGGACAGTACACCGCACGCCTGCGTGCTTCCAACAACGTGGGAGAAGACACGCGCACGGTGACAGTTCGCGTAAACCGCGTGCTCCCGGAAGTGTGCACCACGATTAGCGAGCTGAGCTCGGCGTTCTTTGAGGGCAACTCCAGCACGCTGACCGACGAAGCACGAAACAACCTCCAGGAGAATGCGGACGTTCTGTCGCAGTGCCCCAACCTGAGCGTCCAGATTGAGGGTTTCGCCGCCCCTGGCGAGCGTAATGAGCAGTCGCTCTCGACGGACCGCGCGGAAGCCGTTGCCGCCTTCTATCGGGACAATGGCGTTCCAGGGTCCCGCATCATGACGAGCGGTCAAGGCCAGGTCGAAGGCGTCACCACAAAGAAGGGTGGCACGCGCCAGTACCGCCGCGCCGACTCGATTCCGCAGCGTGAAGGCGACGGCATGTAGCCTCTCGCCCCTTACATTTCGCATTGCGTACCGGGCGGATCTCCAGCCGGAGGTCCGCCCGTTTTTTGTTTATGTAAGTTCTAGGACGCATCGCGGTCTTCTTTTACCCGTTCCGAATGCGCCTCCCTCTCGGATGCCAGCTTGGAGACTGGAGGATGATCGGACAGTTGTTCGGCCCGCTCCCGAGGAACGACGATGCCGAGCCAGGCGAGGCCGCTCGCCACCTGGAGAAGTCCAAATGCTTGAATGGCTCCGGCGAGGTCAACCCATCCCGCCTCTAACAACACGCTGGCCACAACCGTTGAGAGCGATTCGGCACTCATTACGAGAAGCCACTCTGTCGAGAACACGCGCCCACGGAGTCGGTCCGCCGTTCGCTTCTGCAGCATGACCGTGCTCAACACCCAATTGCCCGCGCTGGCGGCATGCCCAGCGACGACGAACAAACAAAGCAGCGCGACACTGAGGGTGACAGCCGTCCACGGCAGCACACCAACGACCACATAGCACGCTCCACAGACTGCGATCGCGCCTCCGAGAACGGCCGGCCACTGCCGCCGGTCCTGAAACAGCCGCCGCGTTAGAAGGGGGCCGATGCCAGTACCCAGGCCCCGGGCCATGAACAATACGCCGATGCCCGCCCCGAGAGACGCCGGGGCCACCCGTTCACCAAGCAACGCAAGCATATACACCAACCCTCCTCCCGCGATGGACCAGGTGGCTTTGGCGAAGGCGATCCGTCCTATTCGGGGATGCCGCTGGATATGCCTCCATCCGTCCACGATCTCCTGTACCGCCGACCGGACGAGACTCTTTTGTGCGGGCTCCGTATCCTGTGGAATTGCAGTGCCGAGAATGAAAGCCGCGGAGACCAGGTAGGTGGCGCTGTCAATCCAAAACACCGCGTGCATGCCGATCACCTCCACTGCCAGCCCCCCGAGTGCAGCCCCTACAGCCAGCATGGTCGACCATGTGGCCGACATGAGCGCGTTGGCGGTGAGCAATTCGCGGGGCGTCGTGATATTGGGCAGCGACGCGCTCTTGGCCGGTGTAAAGACGGCCCCTGCCACTACCTGGGCCGCCAACAACACGTAAAGCCACGGCACCTCGGCGGGCTGGTCGATCAAGAGGAAGCCGAGCACCAGCACGGCCCGAACGAGATCGGTTCCAATCATAAGCCCCCGCCGATCATATCGGTCTACTAGCACCCCGGCGAGTGGCGCGGACACAGCCCACGGCAGCATTTTCGTGAGGAACACCCCTCCGAGGGCCAAGGGCGAACCGGTAAGCTCCGTGACGAGGACGTAGAGGGCGATGGTGTTAAACCAGTCGCCCAGAAGGGAGACCACGGTGCCCGCCCAGAGCCGCCGGAAGTTGCGGTTTTCTCCGATGAGAGCCGTGTAGCCGACCTGCTCATCGACCTCGACGTCATGGGCCGTGTGCGAAGCGGGCATGAGTGTGCCGTTGGACCCGCAATGGATGAGGCTCGCGTCCGTAACCGGCCGTCGCTGATCCGCGATTCGAAAGAGAGATGCCCTCAAATGGAGCATGACGGCCGCCGGTGTACTCCATACGAGCAGGGGACACAGCTGGCACGGGCGGTCTTCCGGACTGGCCCCACACTTCGGCGAGGCCCACTCCCGGTGCCCGGTAGTGCTGATGCTCCCCGGCGGCCTGTGCAACTAAGATGTACCGAAAAGGCTCCTTTCCTATCGCTGTTCGGGGCGGAGCAGGGGAAAAAGAATGACGTCGCGGATGGATTCTTGGCCGGTCAAGATCATGGTGAGGCGGTCGATGCCAACGCCGAGCCCCGCGGCGGGCGGCATTCCGTACTCGAGGGCGCGGAGGTAGTCCTCATCGATGAGTTCGTCGGGGTCAACGTCCACCTCCTCGGCTCGCTGGCGGGCCTGCGCCTCAAACCGCTCGCGTTGATCCTGCGGGTCGTTAAGCTCGCTAAAGGCATTGGCAATCTCGCGCCCCGCCACCACGAGCTCGAAGCGCTCCACGAGACCGTCCTTCGTCCGATGCTTCTTGGCGAGAGGACTCAGCTCAACGGGATAGTCGGTCACGAACGTGGGCTGGATAAGTCCCGGCTCCACCGTCTCGCTAAAGACTTCGTCCAGCAGTTTGCCGAGATCCATGTCGGACGTCACCTCCTGCAACTCCAGTTCGTTTGCGGCCACGTCGTAGACCCGCGCCGCGTCTTCCTGGTACAGATCGAAACCCGTTTCTTCTTCGATGGCGTCGAAGAACGGCACGCGCCGCCACTCGCCGCCCAAATTGATCTCGTTCTCCTCAAACTCGATGGTTGGCGTGTCGTGGAGTGCGGTGGTAACGGTGCGAAGCAAGGACTCGGTCAACTCCATCATCCACCGGTAGTCTTTGTACGCCACGTAGCACTCCATCATGGTGAACTCCGGGTTGTGGAACCGGCTGAGGCCCTCGTTCCGGAAGTCCTT
>CAJXKO010000126.1 GCA_913055845.1 uncultured Bacteroidota bacterium
CGGGTGGAGGCCCGACTCCACGAGTTTGCTGATCGCCGGCGGCAGTTCGCCCTCACGGACGGCCAGGTTGAGCAATCGGAGGAGGCGTAAATGCACGACAGCCCGCACAGTCCCATGCCTACGATTGAGGCCCCATCCTCCCGTCGCGTCTTTCGGCGCATCCTCGTCGCCCTAGACGACTCGCCCCCCAGCCGCGCCGCCCTCGACATGGCCGTGCGGCTGGCCGCCGACCTGGAGGCGGAGCTGGAAGGCTTGTTCATCAAGGACCAGAACCTGCTGCGAGCCGCTCAGCTTCCGTTCGCTGAGGAGGTGCGTGCGCACTCTGTGGCCCCCAAGACCCTGAGTGACCGCCGTGTACAGCGCCAACTGCGGTACCAGGCCGAGCGCGCCGAGGCCGCCCTGCAGGAGGCGACCGAATCGGCCGAGGTGACGTACAACTTTCAGGTGGTGGAGGGACACGTGACGCGCGAGTTGCTCCAAGCCGCCGAAGAGGCCGACCTCTTGGCCCTTGGCAAAACCAGTACGCGAAGCAGCCGGCGACGCTTAGGCACGACCAGTCAGGCCCTCCTGTCGGAGTCCCCCTCCCCCGTGCTGGTGCTCCGCCAGGCCGTACGGGCGCGCCCTCCCATCTTCACGTACTACGACGGATCGGACACGGCCCGATCGGCCCTGGACGTGGCGTCCGGGCTTTCCCTGCGCGGGGGCGGCCATCCCTTGACGGTGTTTGTGCCGGCCGCGGACGAGGCGGAGGCCGAGCGCCTGCAGGAAGAAGTAGAGGCGGCGTGCGACGGACACGTTCCTCATCTCCAGGTGCGGGCCCTCACGGATATCGAGGTCAATCGGCTCGCCACGCTTGCCCGCCGGGCGGGACGCGGACTTGTTGTCATGCCCGGCAATGCCTCCCCCCTCGCTGACACGCCGCTTCAGCGCTTCCTCTACGAACTGGACCGCCCGCTCCTCGTGGTCCGGTAGGACCCCGACGCCCCCCGTCCTTCTCTCACCCACCCCTCGTTCCATGAGCTCTGTCATTCGTCTCTCCCTGCGTCCCGAAGAACACGCGAAGGTGATCCCGCTCGAAGTGCTCCAGGATTTTGCGGACGTCCAGTCCGGCTGGAGCTACCTGGAAGACGACTCGGCGCACTACGCGGATCTAAAAGGCCGACCCGCCGTCATCCTCCGCCACCGCGTCGACCCCTCTACGTACGCGGACCTCGGCTTCGTAGGCACCGCCGAGGACGCCCAGACCCTGGACCTCGCCGTCCTGGACCGCCCCGGCGCGGACGCTCCGCTGCCCCCCGATGAGCGCGCTGCTCTCATCAACGCGTTTCTCGAGGCGATGCGCGACTACCTCAGCGACCGGCCCGATCACGTGACCCTTCACGTCGACCGCAACGCCGCCAACTCGGCGTCTTCGTAGTGCGGCTCACGCCGCGGGTGCTTCCTCCGGCTCCGGCCAGTGAAAGACGATCGGCACGTCGATCTCCGGATGAATGCTCTCGTCAACCGGGCAGTGTCGGGCGGCGCGCTCCAGCCGCGTCCGGGTCGACTCGTCGAGGGCCACTGGCATCGTGACCTCCGTCCGCAGCGCGTCGATGCGGCGCGGGTTCGAGGTCATCTGTTTCTCAACCGAGATCTCGATGCCCTCCAGGTCGAGGTCATGCGTCTCCGCCTGGATGCCGAGAATCGTAGCGATGCAAGTCCCGAGCGCCGTGGCGACGAGGTCGGTGGGCGAGAAGGAACGTCCCTCGCCGTGGTTGTCTTCCGGAGCATCGGTGGTCAGGGTGACGCCGGACGGCGTGTGCTTGGCCACGCAGCGCAGGTCACCGGTGTACTCGGCGTCGATTCGAACCATGGGACATCGGAGGAGCAGTTAGAAAAACGCGCATGCGGCCCGTTCCGAACGCGCCCCCTCGTCGTCGAGTTCAGCGCCCCTATCCCGTTCGACTATTCTCGCCACCGCCGGTCCGTGAGCTCGCGCACGTCGGTCTTCGAGATTACGTCCCAGTACGGGCTGCTCAGGTTGCCACTCTCCGTGCGGTTGAAGGTTGCGCGCAAGAAAAGCGCCTTCCCGGCATCCGGGTCCGCCCCTTCGAACGAGAAGCCGCCCCAGTAGAGCACCCAGTACGCCGCGGTGGGGTTGATGCCGAGCTGCCGACCAACGAGGTCGGCGAGATACTGGAAGTCATCGACGGTCGACGGCCCCTGGTTCTCGGCGAGCTCCCGGATGACGATGGTGTGTGTCTCCTCGTCGTCGGGCGGGCCGGGGTACACCCGCACCTGCGCGGTACCCGTGCGGCTGTAGCTGCGCCACGTGACGGTGGTATCTGCCTGGGGCTGCGCGACGACCGGAAGGGCGAAGAGGCTGCCTACAAACGCACAGAGCAGGGCTCGGCGGGCAGAACGCATGGGCGGAGCGGCGGCATGGAGAGTACGGGCTCAGGGCGTAGACACGCGTTCCCCCTCCACCCTAACGTGTCTTTCCCGCCTCTCGCCGACCCGCGTGTCACGGCGTGCGGGCCCCGCCTACCACGGAATGCGTTCTCGGTCGCGGAAGAACCCGCCGCTCGGACCCTCTTCGGGAAGGGTGGCGAGCCAGAGCGCCGTGTCGGCCCCCTCCTCGGGCGTCCGAGGGGCCGCCTCACCGCCCATTCGGGTGTGTACCCAGCCCGGGCACATCGCATTCACTTTGACATCGGGCCCAGTGGGGAGCGCGTCGTCGAGCGTCATGGTGAGGGCGTTCAGGGCGGTCTTCGACGCCGCATAGATGGCATGATTGGGGTCGAGCCCCTCCCCAAACGAGCCGGAGCCGGACGACATATTGACCACGCGCCCGTATCCTCGCTCGACCATTCCCGGAACGAACGCCTTGACGAGCAGCCAGGGGCCGCGCGTGTTCACGGTCCAGGCCCGGTCGAGCTGGTCGATGGACGTTTCCAGGACATCGGCCTCGGGGTAGACGCCGGCATTGTTTACGAGAACATCCACCGCCACATCATCGGCCCGCAGACGATCCGCACAGGCCTCAAGGGAACGGGGCTCCGCCACGTCGATCGGCTCGACGCGCACCGCTCCGCCGCCTTCTCGAATGGGTTCCGCGGCCGCTTTGCCATTGGCCTCGTCGCGAGATCCCATGACGACGTGGACCCCGCGATCGGCGAGCCCCTCACAGATGGCGCGTCCAATGCCACGGTTGCCCCCAGTCACGAGGGCCGTTCGTTTCGAATCCATTAGGGCCAGGAGAGTGAGTTCGGAAAAGGTGAGTTATCGGTGTGTGTTTGCGAAGCCCCACGGGAACGCCGGGTGCGCGCCCCAAGCACGGCAGCATCGGCGGGTGAGGGCGTAGCTGGATGTATTCCCGCCTTCCTACGACACCCGGAGCCGCTCCCCCTCCGCTGTACCCTTCGCTTCGGCCGCATCCCTCCGCTGCAGGGCCCGTAGCTCGGCGTAGCGGCCGTCTCGGGCCAACAACTCCTCGTGCCCCCCCTGCTCCACCAGTTGCCCATCCTCCAGCACGAAAATCGTGTCGGCGTCCTCAATGGTACTGAGGCGATGGGCAATGACGATGGACGTGAGCCGACTCCCCCGTGCGAAAAGGCCGTCGAGCGCATCCTGGATGACGGCCTCCGACTCGCTGTCGAGGTCGGACGTGGCCTCGTCGAGCAGAAGTACGTGCGCGTCCTTTAGGATCGCACGAGCGATGGCCACGCGCTGCTTTTGTCCGCCGGAGAGCCGCACGCCTCGCTCGCCGATTTGGGTAGTGTAGCCGTCCCGCAATCGGCCGATGAAGCCATGGGCGTTGGCCAGTTCGGCCGCCCGCTGCACGGCCGCGTCGTCGGCGTCGGGATTGGCGTAGCGGATGTTGTCCGCCACGGTGCCGGAGAAGAGTGTAGGATCCTGCGGTACCAGAGCGATGCGTCGACGCAGTGCCTTAAGGTCGAACGTGCGCAGGTCCTGTCCGTCAATCGTGACGTGCCCCTCCTGGGGGTCCCAGAAGCGGCCGACGAGGCTCGCCACCGTGCTCTTGCCGGCCCCGGACGACCCCACGAGAGCCGCCGTCTCGCCGGCCTCAATGCGGAGCGAAAGATCCCGCAGTGCCGGCTCGTCGGCGTCCGGATACGTGAAGTGGACCCCCTCTAGCTCGACCGGACCGACCGGGACCTCCTCACGATCGCCACCGGTCTCAGGGGGCGTGTCAACGAGATCGGACAGTCGCTCCAGGGCCGCCATGCCCGCCTGCAGCTTGTCGTTGAAGAACATGACCGACTGGACCGGACCCTGCAGTTGGCGCTGGTACATGATGAACGCCGTGAGTTCGCCAAGCGTGAGGCTGCCACTCGTCACCATCCAGCCCCCGACGAGCAAGAGGGCGCCAGTCCCATAATTGGATGTGATGTTGATGAGCCCCTCCATTTTGCCCACGTCCTTCCGACGGTCCAGGTTGATGTCGACGTACGCCTGATTATGTTCGCCGAAGCGCTCGCGCTCTTGATCTTCGCCGACGAAGGCCTTGACGACTCGGATGTTGGAGATCGCTTCCGTGGAGGTGGCCGTCAGACGGGCCACCGTCTCCCGAATGCTCCGGGAGGCGGTGCGGAGTGGCTCCTGGTAGCGGTACGTCACGAGGGCCAGAAGGGGCAGCACCACCAGATTGACCAGGGCAAGCTGCCAGTTCATCCACACCAGCAGGCCGGCCACCACCACAATCGCCACGAGTTGACCGGAAAGGCGCGAGGCCGCTGCCTGAATCATCCCTTCCAGCGCGTTCGGGTCGCTCACGACGCGCGAGCTGAGCGAGCCGGACTGTTCGTTGGAAAACCGGGAAACCGGCAGCGTCAACAGGTGGTCGTAGGCCTGCATGCGGACGTCGCTCACCACCTGCTGCGTGAGGGCGAAGCTCCAGTACATGCCCCCGTATTCCACGAGGGCCCGAAACAGATAGAACCCCGCAAACGCCAGGCCGAACCACAGGAACAGCGTGCCGCGTCCCTCGGGGATCACCACGTCGAATGCGTACCGGACGAACTGCGGCCCCGCTGCGGCCAGGGCCGACGAGAAGCTGATGAGTAGCGCCACCCCGGCGACGCGCGCCTTGTACGGGGCCAACACGCCCCAGAGACGCTTCAAAATGGTGGCGGTGGACTCTCGCGACTCGCGGTCGGTACGGGACATCAGTAGAAAGCGGAATCAGCAGCGGGAACGGGCCCCGTTGGCCTCGACGATGGGACACCGGCGCAGCGGTCGGGGGAACCCTCCTTATGCACACCGACGCCCGCACAACTGTTTGGGAAAATCCGGATCCAATTTGGGACCGCACCCCGCTCTCAACACGAACGTCGGCTGCACGAACGTCGGCTGCACCGGGGAACGGGCCCTAGTTTCTAGCGAGCAGCTTCACCGGGCGCAGTTCCGTGAGGGCCGCCACCAGCAGGCACTGCTTCCAGGACACCTCCGCGTGCCCCTCAGCCATGTACTCGACCGACTGGCGGTGCGTTGCTGCATCGAGAGCAGCGCGGCGCACCGTCCGGTCCACAAGGTGGCTCACGACGTGCTGTGTTGAAATGGCCCCGTCGTCCCCGAGGCCCCGAAGCCCTTCGTCCGACGCCCCCAGTTCGTCCTCGAAAAATGTGCGCAAGGGAGAAATGAAGTTCATAGGTACATTCCGTTCAATGACCGCAGTCTCATGGAAGCAAGCGCGCTGCGTTCCCTGTCGTCGCTAGGGTTGCCGCTACGCCGCCCGCGACGGTTCCGACGAGCGTGCTAGGGCGTACTGGCGGTACGTCGCGTACGATGTGAGCAACAGGCCGAGTGCGACCACCGGCGGGATCATGGCTGTGAGCGGATCCCCCACGGCGGCGTGTGCAATACCGGCCGATACAAAACTAATGGTAAATCCGGCGTACGTCCACTCTTTCAAGGCCCTCGGCAGCGGCACCACCAACGCAACGGCCCCGAGGATCTTCGCGACGCCGAGCTGTACCCGAAGATAGTCCGGAAACCCGAGTCGCTCAAACGTTGCGGCGGGGCCTTCCGCAACAAAGTACATACTGCCCGACCCAAGCATGAAGAGGGCGACGAGAATTGTCGATCCCCAGTAGACGTATTTCGTGTTCATGGCGTATTGATCGATGGATAACGCAGGCGTGAAGTGCTTCCCCCTGTCCCAGGCTCACTCATCTAGCACCTCAGCCGGCGTCCCCCACGAGTCGCCAAAGGCGAATGTGCCAAGCGGCTTCCGGGAACGGGAGGCCCGCTCGGATTTCCGCTGCTTGGATGGCAGCATGTCCGGATCTCCTAGGTACCCCACCGCCAGTCCCGCCATCGGCTCCACGTCTTCCGGCACGTCGTAGGTTTCGCGGACCACGTCCTTCTGGATGCCGGCCATCTGGTGGACGTACAGGTCCATCGCCGTGGCCTGGAACGTGAGGGCCGCCGAGGCGGCGCCTACGTCGTGGGGGGCGCACCGGTTGGGCCGGTCGTTCTTCGAAAAAGTCGTCTTGTAGAACGACATCATGAGCACCGGCGCATGCCGCGCCCATTTCTGGTTGAACTCGTTAAGGCAACCGAGCAGCCTCTCGTATGCCTCCGGGGCTTCGTCTCGCGATGCGACGACGTAGCGCCACGGCTGTTCGTTGTAGGAAGACATCGTCCACCGGGCCGCCTCTAGCATCCGACGAATCTTCTCCGGCTCCACGGGCCGGTCGGCAAAAGCGCGAGGACTCCATCGCTCCGCAAACACGTCGAGGATGTCGTGGTCGGGCGCGGCGGTCTTCGGATGCTGCGTGGGCGGCGTGGGCTTCATGAGGCTAAGCACGGGGAATTCGTGAAGGAGAGGACGCGACGAATCGGTTTTCTTTTTGAACCGATTGTTTCAAATCATAGAAGCTTCCAATTTGCTGATTGTTTCAGGTCCATCTGCGACGATTGCGTCACGGCCCGCAGGAGCGGGCCCCGGTGCTAGGCGACGTCCGTGTTTTCTGTCCCTTTTGTGAGCCCACGAATCGTCTCGCTCACAATGTCTTCGACGACCGCGGAGGGCGGATTCGTCTTGGCAGTCAGGTGGATGCCATAGAAGGCGTTCGTGAGGTACCGCCCCAGCGCCTTCGGGTCGCGATCCGGGGCGATGTGCCCCTCGTCCTGGGCACGCTTCACGGCGTCCCGGAACAGCGCCCGCATGGCCTCGAAGGTCTCGGCGGTCCGCTGCTCGGTGTCCGGATCGCGGGGCGCACACTCCACGGCCGCGTTTGCGACGAAGCAGCCGCACTGGCGCTCTGTGGCCTGCGTCGCCACGGCCTCGAACGCCCGGCGGATTCCGTCGACCGGGTTCGGGGCCGCCTCCAAGTGCTTCTTCAGGGCCTGGCGCCCCGCCCGCCGGTAGTGATCGAGAGCCTCCAGGTAGAGTTCGTGCTTTCCGCCAAAGGTGTTGTAGAGGCTACTCCGGTTCAGGTCGAGATAATCGACGAGGTCCTGCACGCTCGTGGCCTCGTAGCCCTGCTCCCAGAACAGCTGCATTGCCTCCTCGATTTTCTCGTCTCGCTCAAACGTGGGGGGACGGGCCATGACGGCGGGAACCAGATGCTAAAAACTACGGAAGTGTTGTACGGTACTTCTGAAATGATCGTTTCACACAGTCTCTGCCCGACCGGTCCGTCCCTGCCCTGCCCCCCAGTACGTCTGGGGCAACGCCCGTCCTCCTGGCGG
>CAJXKO010000127.1 GCA_913055845.1 uncultured Bacteroidota bacterium
GTGTACCCCGGCAGTCCCGCGGAGCGGGCGGGGCTCCGGCCCGGCGACATCGTGACCCACCTGGACGGCGAGCGGATGCACAACGGCCGGGAACTCGACGTCAACCTCTATCCGAAGGTCGACGCAGTCGTCACGCTGGGCGTTGTACGCGAGGATTCGACCTTTGAAAAGCAGGTGCGCGTGGTACAACGCCGGAATCCATCGACACGGTTCGCCGAGATGGCCGACCCCGAAGAGCACCTCGTGGGGCGGCTCGGCATGATGGGACTTCCGCTCACGGACGAGGTGGCGAAGCACGTCTCCAATCTACGGGTGCCGTCCGGCGTGGTCGTGGCGGCGAGCAACCGTCCGCTCGCCCCCTGGGGCGATGGGTTGCGCTCCGGCGATGTCATCTACACCATCGACGACCGGCGTGTCAAGAGTCTCGACGATCTGCGCTCCCTGCTCGCCCCGAAAGCGTCGGGCGCGCGCGTCCTCGCCCACGTCCTCCGCGACGGAAAAATGCACTACCTCGTGCTGCCGGTGCAGTGAGCTTTTCTGACATGGGCGCCGCGCCGAAGTGTCCGGCGTTCCGCTGTACCGATGAACAACGCCGATGCTGTTCGCCCAGCCGTGGTGATGGAGTGCCAGCCGGGCGCTGTCGCCATGCGCCTGTTCGTCCGGGCTTTCTAGGAGTCCCCTTCCTCGCCGTGGCAGATCTCGTTCAGCTTCGTTGCCCACTGGTATAGCCGGTGGATCTGCCCCCGCTCCACACACTGGTCGAGCGCGCGCTGGATGCTTTCGCGGGCGGCCGGATTGGCTGAGCTGGTCAGGGTCGACGTGGGATCCTGGTCTGTCGCTTCCATAAGATGTAGAGGCGGGTGCCAAAAGCATTCGAGGCACTATCGGCCGGTCGCGAGGCCATCCGTCGTGGCTGCGGGGCGGTTCCTCGCCGGAACTCCCAGGCCGCGAAGGGTACTCGGTCTGTATCCGGCCAATGTGCGCTCATTCCAACCTCGTGCTTCGGGGGGAGTTGCCGCGAGTTGTTACTCCGAGGTCACGGAAACGCTTCCTACGAGAGGAGTTAACGGGGCGACCCATCGGAACGGCGTTCAGGACGATCCGAGCCGTGTCCTGAGTCTCGCGCAGACGTGAAGAAACGGAAACGGGTCCAACTCTCGGTCGCTCTTGAGCGGAGTCTATAGCGTCGGCGGACTTTTCAAGACGGACTGTGCTATGGTGTAACAACCGTGCGCGCCACCAGAAGACTGATTCCTGCGGAAGAAAGCATCACACCCGTTGCTCCAAACGCGATTTGGGGTCCACCTGACGATGGCGGGAGCCTCCCCGTCCAGCTGGATGGATCCCACACGAGCGAGGCGAGGGCTGGCCGTCATGCCCTTGTGGTGCTGACGGAGCAAATCGAGTTTGGGACGAAAAAGCTCCTTCCTGACGTCTGGAGAGGAGTGCACATGCCGTCGACATACGACACAGCACGTTCTCAAAAGATCTCGACCGTCGTGTCGAGGTAGTGCCCCGGACGGCGCTGAAAGTCGGACAGGATGCTGTCGACGCGGACCGAGATGGTGTCGAGCCGTCGGTAGAGGCGGGGGTTGTTCAGGAGTTGCCCGGCGGTGCCTTCGCCCCGCCGCAGCCCGGACAAGATGCCCTCCAGGTCCTGGGCGCTCTGCTCGAGGGACTGGGCCGCCTGACGGGTGTGGTGGACCGTCCGCTCCGCGTCCTGCACGGTCTGGGCCAGTGTGTCGCGGTTGCTGGCAGCGACGTGTTCGAGGTTGCCGGCGAGGGTCTCCATCGACGCAGACGTTTCTTCGAGGTGAGCCAGCACGCGGTGCAGTCGGTCGCGTTCGCTCTGCACGAACGACTCGACCCCGGCCGAGGCCGACCGCAAGTTGGAGAGAAGGGACTGCACCTCGGGCTCCGAATTGCCGAGAACCTGCCGCGCCTCCGAAAACGTCCCGGTCGCCTCGGCGAGCGCACTGTCCACCCGCTGCGCGATCGGCACGGCTCGTTTCCGAAGCTGGTCCAGCGTGCCCCCCTCGGCGGTGGGGATGCGGGTCCCCGGAGCGAGTGGCTCGCCCCCGGGCGTACGGGTCAGGGACACGCTCACGTCGTCGAGCGCCGCGAGGCCACTGATAGAGGCCGTGGTGCCTTCGGTGAGTTGCACGTCCTCCTGAATGCGGAGCCGGGCGCGCACCCCGCCCTTCGTGCTGAGGGACACGTCCTCAACGGTGCCCACCGGAAGCCCCCGCACGGTGACGGGCGTGCCCTCGGCGATCCCATCCGCGCTCTCAAACTGGGCGATCAGGGCGTAGGTGCGTCCTAGCAGGGGCGTTCCCTGCAAGAACCGAACGCCCAGAAACAAGAGGGCAATCGACACCACAGCGAGGACGCCGATCCGGAACTCGTTCCAGAAGCGTTGCTGCTCTTTGTCGTCGGTGCGGGCGGTGCTCATGGCAGGAAGAAAATCAAGAACACGCAAGTGAGCGAGACCGACGCACGGAGAGGCGCCGAGTCGAGAACGTGATCAAAGCTGGTAGGCATTGGCCTCCATAAATTCGCAGAGGACGGGGTCGTCACAGCGCCGCAGTTCCTCGACCGGGCCCACGAACCGCATCGTGCCCTCGTAGAGAAACCCAACCTTGTCGGCAATGGAAAGGACTGAGTGCATGTCGTGGGTGACCATAATGCCCATCCGGCAGAGCGTCTGCGAGAGCCGCTGGATCAGGTCATCGATGACGCTGGAGGTGCGGGGGTCGAGGCCGCTGCTGGGCTCGTCGTAGAATAGGTACTTGGGTTCGCGGATGATGGCCCGGGCCAGGGAGGCGCGCTTCACCTGTCCGCCGGAGAGGGAGGCCGGCATCTGGTCGGCCGCGCCGGCGATCTCGACGCGCTCCAGCTCGGTCATTACGCGCTCCTCGATCTCGGCGTCGGACTGGTCGGTGAGCAGGCGGAGGGGGAGGGCCACGTTGTCGTACACCGTCATCGAGTCGAACAGGGCCCCGCCCTGGAAGAGCATCCCGAAGCGGCGCCGCACCGCCTCCAACTCGTCGTCGGACAGGCCCGCAAGGGTGGTGTCTCCCACCCGCACCGTCCCCCGGTCCGGCCGCAGCAGCCCCACGAGATGGCGCAGCAGGACGCTCTTGCCGGAGCCCGAGTGGCCGATGATGGCGAAGAGGTTGCAGTCCTCGATTTCAAGGTCGACGCCGGTGAGCACCTCGGTGTCCCCGAACGACTTGTGCACATTTTCGACCTCGATCATGGAGAACAGTGGGTAGCGGGAGGGACGCGACAGAGCAGCGCGATGCCGCCGGGTTCAGAGCATGAGGAGGGCAAGGAGGTAGTCGGCCACCAGGACGAAGACGCAGGCCCCCACCGCCGCCCGCGTAGCGCTGCGGCCCACGCCCCGCGCCCCGCCGTCGGCGTTGAAGCCGACGTAGCACGGAATGGCCGTAATCAGAAACCCGAAGACGGTGGCCTTCACCAGGCCGTAGACCGCCATGAATCCCGTAAAGAACGACCGGGCGCCCGCGAGGAACTGGGTGGTCGTCACGTCCCCGGACGCGGCGGCAATCCCGAGCCCGGCGGCGCTCCCCACGGTGCTGGCGACGACATAGAGCAGGGGGAAGGTCAGGAGGCCCGCCAGCACGCGCGGCAGCACCAGGTAGCCGGCCGCGCTCACCCCCATCACGTCGAGCGCCTCGATCTGGCCGCCGATGCGCATCGAGCCCAGCTCCGCCGCGATCCGGGCGCTCACGCGCCCCGCCAGGATGAAGGCCGTAATGAGCGCCCCGAACTCCAGGATGACGGAGGGCACCACGATGGCGCCGATCGTGCTCTCGGGAATGAGGGGGTAGCGCATCTGGTAGATCGTCTGCTCCGTGGTGACACCGCCGGTGAACGCCGCCGCCACGGCGACGATGGGCAGCGACTCGACCCCGATCTGCCGCATTTGCCGGGCAAGATTCTGGCGGTAGGTGGCCACGTCGTAGATCGGGCCCCGAGCGGCCTCGGCCATCAGCAGCAGGAACGCTCCGATGTGCCGGAAGAGCGCGACGCTGTTTGCTCGGAGGGTATGCAGCATGATCGACCTCGTGGCGGGATTTAGAGGCCTACGATCCGTCTACTCGAACACGACCGAGACCTCCAGGGGAATGTCCAGGGCCTGCACGATCTCTAGGGCCTCGGGCTGGACCTCGAAGCCGCACTCGGCGCAGTCGCTTCGGTATCCACAAAACAGGTCGACATCGATGCCGTCCTCTGCGGCGAGCTCCCGAAAGTACGCCTCATGAGGCTGTACCCGCTCCCACAACCAGTTTAGGTGGGTGCTCAGAGCGGATCCGTGGGGAAGCGGGGACTCCAGCGCCCACAGGTCGCTGGGCCACGGGCGGCCCAGGAGGCCCGGATCGCCGTGCTCATGCTGATGGGTCGGCGACAGGCCGGTGACCGCCTCAATCTCGTCGTGTCGATCGGCCGCACACATCACGCGGAGCGTGGCCGAAAAACCGAACCGGACGTCGTCTTCTGAGGGGGCGGGCATGTGCTCTCGGATCGATGTTAGACGCCTCGGGCGGAGGGTGCTCAATTTTGCCTGTCCCTCGGTGCGCAGTCGGAAGGGGGCGTTACATCGGGGAACGGGGGCGGAATGGGCCCGACGGACGTATGTAACGGGGCCTCAAGGGACAGAACGAAGTAGGGCCTCCGTGGCGTCCGCGCAGCCCGTTTCCTTAATGGACCTCCTCCCAGATGATGACAGCTCCGCGCGACCGCGGGGCGGCGTACCGCCCCATCGAAGACTACGGCCTCATCGGCGACATGCACACCGTGGCGCTCGTCGGCACAGACGGATCGGTTGACTGGTGCTGCCTGCCGCGGTTCGACGCGCCGAGCGTCTTTGCCCGCATCCTCGACGCCGAACAGGGCGGGCACTTCCAGGTCGCGCTGCGCGGGGACGACGTGACGACCAAGCAGTTCTACTGGCCCGAGACGAACGTGCTGGTCACCCGCTTCCTCTCGGACGACGGCGTGGGGGAGGTGCGCGACTTTATGCCGGTGGCGGGCCGCGCGGAGGATCCCGACCGGCGGCAGATCATCCGCATGGTGCGGGCCGTGCGGGGCACCGTGACGTTTCGGGTCGAGTGCCACCCGGCCTTCGATTACGCGCGAGCCGACCACGAGACGGTTCGTACGGAGCGGGGCGTGTGCTTCCACGGCGACGAGCAGGCCCTCAGCCTGGCGACCGAGATCGACTTGGCGCGAGACGGCGACGGTGTGGCGGCGGACGTGACGCTGCGGGAAGGCGAGAGCACGACCCTCGTGCTTCGCGACATCGAGCCCGGCGAGGGGTGCGCCCCGACCCTGAGCCCGGAGGCGGCGGAGCGCGCCTTCCGTGACACGGTGCAGTTCTGGCGCGACTGGCTGGGCCAGTGCACCTACACCGGCCGCTGGCGCGAGGAGGTGTACCGCTCGGCCCTGGCACTCAAACTGCTCACCTACGAGCCGACCGGCGCCATCGTGGCGGCGCCCACCTGCAGCCTCCCGGAGGACGTCGGCGGCGTGCGCAACTGGGACTACCGCTACACGTGGATCCGCGACGCGGCCTTCACGCTGTACGCGTTCCTTCGCATCGGTTTTACCGAGGAGGCGCGCGACTTCATTGGGTTCCTCACGAACCTGTGCCAGCTGGACGCGGCCGGCGAGGGACCGCTCCAGATTATGTACGGCATCGACGGGGGGACCGAGCTCACTGAGCAGACCCTCGATCACCTGGAGGGGTACCGCGGGTCCACACCGGTGCGCATCGGCAACGGGGCCTACGATCAGCTTCAGCTCGACATCTACGGCGAGCTGATCGACGCCATCTACCTGCACGACAAGTACGGCGTACCCATCTCGTACGAGACGTGGGGCTCGGTGCGCCACTTCGTGAACTGGGTCTGCGAGCACTGGCAGCGGACCGATCAGGGCGTGTGGGAGGTGCGCGGCGGCCCGCAGCAGTTCGTCTACTCGAAGCTCATGTGCTGGGTGGCCGTCGACCGGGCCCTCCGCCTCTCGCGCAAGCGATCCCTCCCTGCGCCGGCGGCCAAGTGGCAGCAGTGCCGCGACGCGATCTACGGGGCGATCATGGACAAGGGCTGGAGCGCCGACCGGAAGGCGTTCACCCAGCAGTTCGGGGGCGACACGCTCGACGCCTCGAATCTCATCATGCCGCTCGTGCGCTTCATCTCGCCGGGGGATGAACGGCTCCTGCAGACGCTCGACGCCACGCTCCAGTCGCGTGATCAGGGCGGACTCGTCTCCAACGGGCTCGTCTACCGCTACAACCTCGGCGAGACGCACGACGGGCTGGAAGGGGAGGAGGGCACGTTCAACATCTGCACGTTCTGGCTCGTCGAGGCGCTCACCCGGGCCAGTCGGATCGAACCGGCGCGGCTGGAGGATGCGCGCCTCATCTTTGAGCAGATGCTCGGCTACTCGAATCACCTGGGCCTTTACGCGGAGGAGACGGGGACCCACGGCGAGGCACTGGGCAACTTCCCGCAGGCGTTCACGCACCTGGCCCTCATTAGCGCCGCCTACAACCTCGACCGGACGCTGGACGGGTAGGACGTTGACGGTTGGAAGGTTAAGGTTGGAAAATTGGGGGCTTGTTGGGCCTGCACGCATACGTTGGTAGAGTCTTGAAGCACTCCCTTAGAGCCCTTCGACCCCCTTGTCGCTCCAAGCCCTGTGCTAAACTCGATTCAGTATTGACTTGCAGCCTATGGTCCGTACGGCCGGATAGGCTCCAGATCGGGGTCTGGAGCGACGTTTTTGCCAAAGCACTTGTGCCAGCCTACTATGCTGCTGAAATCGACCTCTGTGCCTACTTGACCACATTTTTGTCCCCACATCCGTTCTCCCGTTCTCCTCTCTCCCATTCCCCAATTCGCGCTATGACCGCTGAACAGAACCGCCTCGACGACTCGAAAGCCCGCCAAGCCGACTGGAAGAAGTGGGGCCCGTATCTTGCCGAACGCGCCTGGGGCACCGTCCGCGAGGACTACAGCCCCACCGGCGAGGCCTGGGAGCACTTTCCGCACGACCACGCCCGCAGCCGCGCCTACCGCTGGAACGAGGACGG
>CAJXKO010000128.1 GCA_913055845.1 uncultured Bacteroidota bacterium
GAAGGAAGCGGGGGGCTTTTCGGCGGCGCGATGGCGGCCCGTACGCTCGTGCCGTCCGGCCTCTTTCGGCTCGGCAGGGCGATTGAGCGATGGCTCCCCGGCCCGGAGGCGTTCTGCGAACCGACGGTTGACCGTGCGCCCGCCGCCGACGGGGAGGGCGGGGACGGTCTGCCCGTCGGCCTCTCCCACGAGGCAAAGGTGCTCTACGCCGAGGCAGCGTTTCGGCTCATGGGCTGGACGACCTTCGCCCCGATCGTCGTGTTTGCGGGACACGGCAGCCAGACGCCCAACAACCCGTACAAGGCGAGCCTCGACTGTGGCGCCTGTGCCGGCAACCCCGGTGGGCCCAACGCCCGCGTACTCGCGGCGATCTGCAACGAGGATGCGGTGCGGGATGAACTGCGGGAGCGCGGCATCGACATTCCGGAGGACACCGTCTTCCTCGCCGGGCAGCACAACACCACGACCGACGGAATTCGGCTCTTTGTGGACGATAACGACCCGCCCGTGTCGTCGAAGGGGATTGGTCAACTGCGCCAGGATCTGCGTGCGGCTCAGGCCGGCGCCGCCGCCGAACGCGTCGAAACGATGAATGCGACGGTCGATGCGGGCCGCACGGACGCGGCGACCCAGGAAACGCAGCGCCGCGCGGCGGATTGGGCGGAGACGCGTCCGGAGTGGGGACTGGCCGGCAACGCCGCGTTCATTGTGGGGCCCCGAGCCCTCACCCGCGAGGTCGATCTCGGCGGGCGGTGCTTCCTGCACTCCTACAACTGGCGCACCGATAAGGACGGCACGGCCCTGGAGAACATCATGACGGGGCCGCTGGTGGTGGGGGAGTGGATCAACACCCAGTACTACTTCTCGACCGTCGACAACGCGGCGTACGGCAGCGGGTCCAAGGTGACCCAAAACGTGGTGGGCAAGCTCGGTGTGGTGCAGGGCAACGGCGGGGATCTCATGAGTGGCCTCCCGTTACAGTCCCTGATGGCCGACGACGAGCACGTCTACCACCGCCCCCTCCGCCTCACAGCCATCATTCAGGCCCCCGTCGACCGGGTCGACACCATCATGCAACGCCATGCCAACCTCGCCCACCTCTTTGACCACGAGTGGGTCCGCCTCGTGGTCATGGACCCGAAGCAGGACAACGCCTTCCGCCACTACCAGCCCGGCGGATCGTGGTCGGCGCACGCCGCAGCTGGGGAGGAAGAACAGGCGGCCTCCGCGGTGGCCCAGGCCTGACGTCAGTCTCGTCCATTCCTAAACCGAACCGATTCTGATCTGCCATGAATGAGTCCTCGACCCACGGAGAAACAGAACACACCTTCCATCCGGTCAAGAAGATCGAGATCATCGTTCGGGGGGAGAAAGAGCCGTTTGTCCGCGATCTGCTGGACGAGTCGCAGGTGAGCGGATACACGATCCACCACAACGTGACGGGGCGCGGCGAGCACGGCTTCCATGAAGGCCGACTGCTGTTCAACGACCGCGACAGCCTGGTCATGTTTTTTGCGGTGGCCGGGGAGAAGACCATCCAGACCATCGTGGATGGGCTCACACCGCTGTTCGAGAAGAGCTCGGGGGTGATGTTCGTCTCCGACACGAACGTCGTCCGCCTCGACAAATTTCTTCAGGAGGAATAATCGGGAGTAGAGACGAGACGGAGCCAACTTTCGATCGATTTTCCCCTCTCCCCGGGATGGTGGATGGACCCCCGGCTGCTCTGACTGT
This sequence comes from uncultured Bacteroidota bacterium, assembly GCA_913055845.1. GTDB lineage: Bacteria > Bacteroidota > Rhodothermia > Rhodothermales > Salinibacteraceae > Salinibacter. Next base: position 1,735 of record CAJXKO010000128.1, read on the forward strand.
ATGATTTAAACCCGTTCTGAAGTCTCAGGGCATGTCTTCGACCGGTTCCAGATTCGTATTGACGCACCCCCAACCCCCACGCGTCATGATGACGTATCCTCGTCTTCTGCTCTCGCTGCTTGTCGTCGGGTTCTCCCTGCAGGGACCGGCCGCCCATGCCCAAGAACAAGTCTTTGGGGAAGAGGTGCTGGGACCGGGGGCAAAGATCACCTTTCTGGTTGCGCCGTCGGGGGACGTAGAGCCCGGGGCGCAGAATCTTTCCGAGGCACGCTCGGATCTTCACCTGGAGGTGCTGGCCGGGTGGACCGAGGAGGCAAGTGAGGACGTGGGGGCCCCGACAGGGGGCTTTGTGCCGTACCTCCACCTCTTCGCGACCGTCGAAAATGAGGACACGGGGCAGGTGAAGAAGGTGACGCTCGTGCCCCACGTCAACCAGTCCGACAACTTCCACTACGCCCGCAACATTGCCCTCCCCGGCGGGCCAGACGATCCATACACAGTGATCTTTGAAGTGCACCCCCCGCAGACGTTTAACCTGGCGACGCACGCGGACTGGCGGGCGGCCTATGGCAACCGCCTCTTCCCACCCGCCACGGTGACGTACAAGAATCTCCAGCTCGGTGAGATCGTGCGGGCAACGCGGTAAGTGTGTGAGCGTTTGAACTTGGAAGGGGGCAGAGAGCAGAAGAGAGGAGACTGCAATCCTGCTCGATCAGGGCAGCACAGATTCCACGCCCCACCCCACACGCAAACACCCTCGTACACACGTGCCGATTCCACCCCGCCTCGTCCTCGAAACGAGCCTCTACGCCGACGACCTCAACGCCGCCGAGCAATTCTACGGCGAGGTCCTGGGACTGGACGTCGTGCTCCGCACCGAGGGTAATCACGTCTCCTTCCGCTGCGGGCCCGGCGTGGTGCACATCTTCGACCCCTCCTCCAGCCGCGACCGAAAATCCCTCCCCGCCCACGGCGCCGAGGGGGCCATTCACGTCGCGTTCGGCGTCCCCACGGACCAGCTTGCCGCGTGGCGGCGCCACTTCAATCGTCACGACGTGGCGGTAGAGCACACGAAGCAGTGGGGCGAGGGCCAGCGATCGATTTACGTCCGCGACCCGGCAGGCAATAGCGTGGAGCTGGTGAGCAACACGCTGTGGAGCACCACGTCCCGCGGCGAGCGACTGAAACGCGTCCGGCCCGTGCTCAACCTCGACACCTCGGAGTCAGGGCCCGTCGAGCGGTTTCAGAATGAGACGCTGCGCCCCATCTTGAAGCTCCTGAACCCAACGATCCTGCGCCTCGTGGCCGAGCGGCTCTCCCGCTACGGGGTCGGCTTTGCGGACATGGATCGCACGGATCAGCGCGACCGCCTCCGCAACCTGATGAAGGAGGACGGCCGCCTGAAGCGAACGCTCCTCGGCATGGTGGTGGGGCACCTCGCGGAAGAGGAACTCGAGACCTACCTTGCGCACAAGGACGAGGTGCGCCGCCGCACCGTCCCGATGCTTCTCACCCGCGTGCAGGATCAGATCGACGTCATCACCGAGATGGTACAGGAAGAAGCGACGTAGCTCCTGAGTTGACGACATCCCGGCATGGACATTCCCCCACCCGAGCGTGTCTCCCTCGACGTCAAGATGCAGCGGCTCAACATCGAGTGGGCCGACGGGCACGCGTCGGTCTTTCCGCTCGATGGGCTGCGAGAGGCATGCCCGTGCGCGGAGTGCGAAGGAGAAAAGGTCGAGCGCATCCCCAAGCCGGGGTTCCTTCACATCTTCCGTCAGAAGAACCGCTGGACGAACGTGCAGATCGAGAAGGCGGGCAGCGTCGGGCTGCGCATCACGTGGGACGACGGGCACAGCGGCGGCATCTACCGGTGGGACCGCCTGCGGGAACTGCAGCCGCCAGAAGACTCGTAGTCCCGCTGGCTTTGTGGAAGAGGATGCTTCGCCGCACGGAACGTCTTTTTGTGTGTACTGTTGTGCATACTAAAGCCGCAAATAAGCTGTTCGAAGGGTGCTCAGTCGTGATTATTACAGATGTACTTCTACGTAGCCCAAGCTCATGGATTTCGAATGGGATCCTGAGAAGCGCGAGTCCAATCTTCGCAAGCACGGCGTAGATTTCGTTGACGCGGCGCGACTATTGACTCGGCCCCATTTGACGCGGCCGTCCCGCCGCGTTGAAGACGACGAGCCACGATGGCAGGCGATTGGACCGCTTTTGCCCCCGGAGGCACGTCCGGACGGATGGTCAGGACCGCTGGCCGTTGTCGTCTACACCAAGCGTGACGATCGGTATCGAATTATTTCCGCCCGCAGAGCTTCAAGCGATGAGCGACAACACTACACGGATCAACTTGGAGGAACTGGATCAGATTGAGAGTCAGACGGACTGGGAGCGTGTTCGCGAATTGTCCGACGAAGAGATTCATCAGGCCGTCCAAGAGGATCCAGACACGGAGCTTTTGGATGAAGAGTGGTTCCAGACGGCAAAGCTAGTCGTGCCGACTGCGGAGAAAACGCGGATCACGATTCGCCTTGACGAGGACATCGTCGAGTACTTCAAGCGGGAAGGAAAAGGCTATCAGAGTCGCATCAACACCGTATTGAAGGCCTACGTTCTCGCGCAGCAGATGGAGGAGGATGCGTAGAAAGGAATAGAGGGGAAGAAAAGACGATTCGCGAGGCCACCGCGGTCAGGTCCGCGTTGCGGCCTCCTGTGCCACCTCCCGGCCCTCGTCGGTGAGGCGCAGGTGCCCGTTCTCGCGCCGGACCGAGCCCCGCGAGACGGCCCGTTCCACCACGCGCTCGGCGAACGGGCCGTCCCAGTTCAGGTGCTCCTGCAAATGGTCGACCCGGCACTCGCGGGCGGCCTCCGGCGTGTTCTCGTGCTGGCGGAGGTGGATGGCCAGCATCTCCACGGCAAACTGCCACTTCTGCCGCCGCGTGCGGCGCCACTGCGCGATTAGTCCGCGCTCCGGGGCCGCGAGCAGGACGAGTCCGAACACGAGGCCCGTCGTTGTGGCCATCGTGCCGGCGATCGACACGTCCAAGACGTGCGCGCCCCAGTAGCCCACGAGGGCGTTCAGGACCCCGAAGGCGGCGCTGAGGCCAATCATCCACTCCAGCCGGTCGGTGAGGAGGTAGGCCGTCATCGGCGGGCCCACCATGAGCGCCACCACCAGGATGGAGCCGACGGCGTCGAACGCGCTCACGGCGGTGAGGGAAACGAGCCCCATCAGCGCGTAGTGCAGCACCCGCGGGCGGAAGCCGAGGGAGGCGGCGAGGCCGGGGTCGAACGTGGCCAGCTTGAGCTCCTTGTAGAAGAGCGCGAGGAAGAGGGCGTTGAGGACGAGCACGCCGCCCATCGTCCAGAGCGCCCGCGGCCCAAAGTCGAGCCCGAACGCGGTGAAGCGGTTGAAGGGGGCAAACGCCAGCTCGCCGAGGAGCACCGCGTCGGTGTCGAGGTGCATGTCGCCCGCAAACTTGGCGATGAGGATGACGCCAAGACTGAACAGGATGGGGAAAACCAGCCCGATCGCGGCGTCCTCCTTCACCTGGCCCGTGCTGTTGATCGTCTCCACGAGGGCAGCAGTGAGGAGGCCGGTGAGCGCCGCCGCCACGACGAGGAGGGGCGAGTGCAGGCTGCCCACCACGAAGACGCCCACCACGATGCCGGGCAGGATCGCGTGACTGATCGCGTCGCTCATCATGCCCATCCGCCGCAGCACCAGGAACGCGCCCGGCAGGGCGCACGCCACGGCCACGACGGTGGCCACGAGCTGAATTTCGATTTGGGGAAGGCTCATGCGTCGTCGATCGTCGCGTCGAGGACAAGATTGCGCTCGTCGGCGAGCCGGCGCGCCTCCTCAAGCCCCTCGTCCGTCAGGTGCCACCGCCCGTCCGGCGTCTCGGCCACGAGCCCCTGCTCGGCCAGCCGGCGGAGGACGTATACCGTGCGGGTGGGGCCGGACACCATCGCGTCGAGGGTCGCGGCCTCGTGGGGACGATTGCCCGCCCCGTGCTTGGCGGCGAGGGTGTAGAGATCGCACAGGACGCGCTCCTGGCGCAGGCGTCGGCTGGTACTCCGCTGGCGCCACCATCGCCACAGCAGGCCGCGGTTGGGGGCAAGCAGGAGCGACACGATCACGATGGCACCCATACACAGCACGATGGTGGGGCCGGTCGGGAGGTTGGCCGTCGCCCCGCTTACAACCGCCCCGCTCACCCCGCTGAGCGCCCCGAAGGTTGCCGCGAGGGCGACCATCACACCGAGCCGATCGGTCCACTGCCGGGCCGCCGCCGCGGGGGCCACGATCACCGCGCTCATCAGCACCACGCCCACCGTCTGCAGCCCAATGACGATGGCCACCACGAGCAGGGTCGTGAGCACGATGTCGAGCATTCGAATCGGAAAGCCGAGACTGCGCCCAAAGTCCGGATCGAAGGCGAGCAGCTTGAACTCCTTCCAGAACAGCAGCAGGGCGAGGAGGGCAATGCCGCCCAGCACGGCCATCACCACCACGTCGTGCTCCACCAGGGCCGCCGCCTGGCCGAAGAGGAACGAGTCGAGGCCCGCCTGAGCCGCCCCGGCGTGCTGCTGGAGGTATGTGAGGAGGACGAGGCCGATCCCGAAGAAGGCGGAGAGTGCGAGGGCGAGGGCACTGTCGTAGGGAACGCGCGTCGTGGTTGTGACGCCGATGATGAGGAGTGTGGCCAGCACGCCCGTCCCGGCCGCCCCCAGCATGAGCGGAAGCGGGGCCTTGCTCCCCGTGATCAGGAACGCGAGCGCAATGCCGGGCAGCGCAGCATGCGAGATGGCGTCGCCCAGGAGGCTCTGGCCGCGCAGCACCGCGTAGGACCCGAGCCCGCCGCCCACGATGCCCAGGGTGGCGGCCCCGAGCGCCACGGTGCGGAGCGTGTAATCCGTAAGCAGCTGTGAGAAGAGGTCCAGCATCGGAGGCCGATGGGCGATTGGACAGGCGAATGCAAGCGTGAATCGTGATCCGTGAATGTGAGCGGGTCGACCGATGGGTCTCACGCATCACGCCTCACGCATCATGGCACTACGCACGGCTTTCTTCTTTCCGTTTCGGGGCGGAAGCAGAGTCCGAAATGGGCGACTCATTCTTGCGCAGGAAGCCAACGCGCCCGCCATAGGTCCGGCGCAGGTTCTCTTCCGTGAAGACCTCCTCCACCGGCCCGCTGGCAATGCGGCGCACGTTCAGGAGCAGCACGCGGTCGAAGTACTCGGGCACCGTCTGCAGGTCGTGGTGGACGGCGACCAC
>CAJXKO010000129.1 GCA_913055845.1 uncultured Bacteroidota bacterium
GGCGAGCGCCGCGGAGCAGATCCGCGTGGAATACGACCGGTCGGCGACGAGCGAGGACGCGATCCGCGACGTGCTCCGATCGATGAACGTTCGGCCGCGAGAGGGGGTGCTGGACGCCCGTGGACTGGCGGCGGAAGACACCGATCAGGAAGCGGGGGACGACCACGATCACGGTGGAATCTTCGGGGCGCAGACGGAACTGATCTTCGCCATCCTGGCCGGGGTGTCTGTGGCCGTAGGATTCGGACTTTCGTTCGTGGGGGCGGTGCCCGAACCCGTCTCGGTCGGCCTGTACGTTGGGGGATATGTGTTCGGCGGGTACTACACAGTGCGGGAGGCGGTCGACACGCTCTGGACGGGGGGCTTTGAGGTTGACTTCCTGATGCTCGTGGCGGCAGTGGGGGCGGCGGTGCTCGGAAAGTGGCTGGAGGGGGCGTTTCTGCTGTTTCTCTTTTCGCTGGGCCACTCCCTGGAGCACTACGCGATGCGCCGGGCGCGCCGGGCCATCGAGTCGCTCGCCGAGCTGGCCCCCGACACCGCCCTCGTCCGCCGCGACGGGGCGGAGCGAGAGGTGTCCGTCGACGAACTGACGGTGGGCGACACGGTCGTCGTGAAGCCGAACGAGCGCGTCCCGGCCGATGGAGTTGTCGTGACGGGCACAAGTGCGGTCAACCAGGCCCCGGTCACTGGTGAAAGCATGCCCGTCGACAAAGCCCCCGTCGGCGACCCGGAAGCGGCCCTGGAAGCCCCCGACGACCTCGACTCTACCCACCGACTGTTTGCGGGCACGATCAACGGCAGTGGGGCCCTAGAGATGCGCGTTACGCGGCGGGCCGACGAGACGACGATCTCGCGGGTGGTGCAGATGGTGACGGAGGCGGAAGCGGAGAAGTCGCCCACCGAGCGCTTTACCGACCGCTTCGAGCGAGTCTTCGTCCCCGCCGTCCTCGGGCTCGTCGTGTTGCTTCTCTTTGCCTGGGTGCCCCTCGACGAGTCGTTCGCCGACAGCTTCTACCGCGCGATGGCCGTCTTGGTGGCGGCCAGCCCGTGTGCGCTTGCCATCGCCACGCCGAGCGCCGTGCTGAGCGCCCTGGCCCGCGCCGGGCGCGGTGGTGTCCTGGTGAAGGGCGGCGGCCCGCTCGAGCAGCTCGGCCGGCTTGGGGCCGTAGCGTTCGACAAGACGGGCACGCTCACGGAGGGGAAGCCCGAGGTTACGGATGTCCATCCGCACAACAACACCACGGAGACTGAACTGCTGCGGATCGCAGCGTCGGTGGAGCAGCTCAGCGGTCATCCGCTTGCCGAGGCCGTCGTGCGGTACGCAACGGAGCACCTCGACGGTGCGCCGCTTCCCGACGCCCACGGCCTGGAGAGCATCACGGGCCGGGGGCTGAAGGCAACGGTCGGCGACGATCCAGTACACGTCGGCAAGGCAGCCCTGTTCGAAGAGATCGACGGCTTGCGGCTCCCCGACGTGATCCGCGACGACGCGGAGGCGCTGGAGGCGAAGGGGGACACCACGATGGTCGTCCGGCGCGGCGACGAGTACCTCGGTGTGATCGGTCTCGCGGATACGCCCCGCCCAGAGGCCGCGGACGTGGTTGGCCAGCTCCGTCGAACCGGCATCCGGCGGATGGTAATGATCTCGGGCGACAACCAGCGGGTGGTGGATGCGGTCGCCGATGAGCTCGGCCTGGATGAGGCGCGCGGCGACCTTCTGCCCGATGACAAGGTGGACACTGTGCGGGCGCTCCGTAACGAGGAGGATGTGGCAATGGTGGGGGACGGCGTAAACGACGCCCCCGCGATGGCCAATGCCACCGTGGGCATCGCCATGGGGGCGGCGGGCTCGGACGCGGCGCTGGAGACGGCCGACGTGGCCCTAATGGCCGACGACCTCTCCCAACTGCCCTTCGCTGTGGGCCTTAGCCGACAGACGGAGCGCATTATCACACAAAACCTGTGGATCGCGCTCGGAATGGTGGCGATCCTCGTGCCGGCCACAATCGCCGGTCTCAACATCGGGCCCGCCGTGGTGCTGCACGAAGGGTCCACGCTGGTCGTGGTGGGAAATGCGCTCCGACTGCTCGGGTATTCCTCGTAGTGCGCAACGGGGAGGGGGAAACCGCAAGCGACCCGTCGTATAGGAGACAGCCCTCCTGCCGTCCTCTTTCCTTTGTTCCACCGCCGCATTCATGCCCGACGACGCAACCGACGCGCTTGACGGGACCTGTGGAAGCGAGGCCCCACTCTCGGAAGCTCTGCCCACCGATCCGGTGGCCGACGAGACCGTTCGTCTGCTCAAGGGATTTGCCAACCAGACGCGGCTGCAGATCCTGTGTTTGCTCCGCGACCGAGAGGTGTGTGTGCACGATATCGTCGAGGTCCTCGCCGTAAGCCAGTCGGCTGTCAGTCACCAGCTCCGGGTGCTCCGTGACGCGCGGCTCGTGGCATACCGGCGTGAGGGACGGCACGTCTACTACCGCCTCGTCGACGATCACGTCCGCGAGATGCTGGAGAACGCCCTGACGCACGGGGCGGAGCCGGAATCTCGATAGAACGGACCCAGAGCGAGGGGCACCGGCTCAGAATTTGATCGTCGTCCGCGTGGTGGCCAATCCAGAACTAGATGACTCTCCCATCTACGTCGGTCCACAGCGCATGGTAGTCGAGCCCCACTCGATCGGACCAGAGCTCGTCTGTGAGCTGCTCGCAGTGGAGGGAGGGATGTGACGGGTCGTTCATTAGCAGCTCGAACTTCTGGTCCACTTTCTCCTGGGTCCGGCCCGGAGGCTGCTGATCATGGTCCCAAAATTCGAACGTGGCTCGATGCGTCACAGCGACGGTGTGCGACCGGCCTCGTACTCTTCTTTCGCCTCCTCGATTTTCTCGTCCAGCCGCCCCGCCTGCGCGTCGCGCTCGGTCTGTCCGTCCCACGCGTCGGCAACGTATTCCTGAAACCATTCCGAGAACTCGGCCAGCTTCTCCGGGGGCAACTTGGAGACGGCCTGTTCAAGCTCCTCGACATCCATGCGGGAAGGGGCGTCGTTTGTGTGTAGGGGAGCCTGTTGTGCGAAGGCAGTCCGGCCGCCGCAGAGTTCGGGGGCGGTGCAGTTATTCTGCTGCATCCTTGAGCGAACCGAACCCACCGCCCCCCGGCGTTTCGATGCGGAGGCGACTGCCAGCGGGGAGCGTCTCCGAGAAGTGCGCAGGCAGCTCCTCCTCGCTCCCGTCGGGACGAACGAGCACGGTCCGCCCCGGCGCGCCGTCGGCGCCCCCCTCGCGGCCCCACGGCCCCCGATTTCGTCGCGTGCTGAGCATCGTCGCGGTCGTGGGCACGAGCAGCTCGTAGACGCGCACGAGCCCGTCACCGCCCCGAAATCGCCCTGCACCCCCGCTCCCCGACCGCAGCTGATACGTGACGATGCGGAACGGATACGTCTGCTCCAGCGCCTCGACGGGCGTGTTGAGGGTGTTCGTCATGTGCACGTGCACGCCGCTGAGGCCGTCCCCGTCCGGCCCCGCGCCCATGCCGCCACCGATCGTCTCGTAGTAGGCGAAGGAGGATCCATCCGGACGAGTGCCGCCGAGGGTGAGGTTGTTCATCGTGCCCTGCCCGGCGGCCGGGACGCGGTCGGGGAGCGCTTGGGCGAGCGCCCCGAGCACGGTGTCGACGATGCGCTGGGAGGTCTCCACGTTGCCCCCCGCCACCGCGTGGGGCGGATCGGCGTTTACGAGCGAGCCCTCGGGCGCGGTCACCGAGACGGGGGCGAGGCTGCCCGCGTTGCCCGGAATGTCGCCGCCGGTGAGGCCCTGCACCACGTAGTAGCAGGCCGATTTTGTGATCGGCAGCACAGCGTTCAGGTTGCCGTCCACCGCATCGTCGGTGCCGGCGAAGTCGACAGCAACGGTTTCTCCGTCCACTATGACCGTCACGCGGATCGTAGCCGTCTCGCCATCCTGCACCGCCAGTTCGTCGTCGAAGGCGTATGTGCCGTCCGGCCAGTCCGCCAGGGCGGTCCGCGTTCGGCGCTCGCTGTAGGATTGCAGATGGCGGGCGTAGGTCGTCACCTCCCCGGTGCCGTGCGACGCGGCCAGGGATTGCAGCCGCTCGGTGCCGACGGAATGAGCCGCCCGCTGCGCCGCCAGGTCGCCCCGTCGCTCGTCGGGGGTGCGCACGTTGCGGAGGATCGTCCGCAGGAGCGCGTCGTTGCGCGTGCCGCCGTCGTACAGCTTGACGGGCGGAATGATCATGCCTTCTTGCACTAACTCGGTGGCGAGGGGCAGTGAGCCCGGCGTCATGCCCCCCACGTCGGCGTGGTGGGCGCGGCTCGCCACGAAGAAGGAGGGCGTCGCCGTGTCGCCTACGAACACGGGCGAGACCATCGTCACGTCCGGCAGGTGGGTGCCGCCCTCGTACGGATCGTTCAGGATCACCACGTCGCCCTCGGCCCAGTGGTCCACGGCGGCGCGGGCGGCGTCCACGCTGGTGGGCATAGCGCCCAGATGGACGGGGATGTGGGCGGCCTGCGCTACCAGCGCCCCTTCCCCGTCGAACACCGCGCAGGAGAAGTCGAGGCGCTCCTTGATGTTGGGCGAGTAGCTGGTGCGCCGGAGCGTGACGCCCATCTCGTCGGCCACACCCTCGAAGCGGTGGCGGTAGAGTTCTAACAGGATGGGGTCGGCGTCGGGCATGGGCAAAGGAAAAGGACACGAACAGACGGGGCGGGACTCGGCCGGGGCACTGCGTTCTCCTGGGCCACTATTGAGGGTACTGCTGGCGACAAGGAAATCCAAGAATCAGGGCTGGATTGCGCTTCCGCCGCCGTAGACAGGAAGTATCATCGTGCCCGCAACCCCGGACTGTCGACTCCGCCGGTCGGCGGCTATATTGGGAGGGCGTGTCGCTTGCCAAGATGATGCATCATCCATGTCGCGCTTTCGCACCTGGGGGCTCATCCTTCTGATTGGACTCTTCGCTGTGTCCGTCGCCGACGCGCGGGTCCTTCGCGTCGAGATCGATCGGCGCATCGAGGTGCTCGGCGGCAAATCGTTCGGCCCCCACGGGGCCTACGAACTGATCGAGGGACGCATCTACTTTGCGTTCGATCCGAGCAACCCCGCGAACGACCGAATCGCCGACCTCGAGCTCGCCCCGCGCGACTCGGCGGGCCAGGTGCGGGCGTGGGCCAACTTTACCGTGCTCCAGCCGGTCGATCCCGAGAAGCGCCGCGGCCTTGGACTCGTGGAGGTGAGCAACCGGGGCGGCAAGTTCACGCTGCCGTACTTCAACTACGCCACGGCGGCCCTCGACCCCTCCACCCCGGACGCGTTCGGCGATGGGCTGCTCATGGAGAAGGGAATGACTGTGATTTGGGTGGGCTGGCAGTGGGACGTGCCCCGCAACGAGGGCAACCTGCGGCTGCGCGTCCCCACGGCCCGTCATGAAGACGGCTCTCCGATCTTCGGGCGGGTCCGTAGCGACTGGGTGCCCGACGATTCGACCGACGTGCTTCCTCTCGGCCACCGCAACCACTACACCTACCGCGCCGTCGACTGGGATCACCCCGCCCACACGCTCACCGTCCGGCCCGACCGGGGGGGCGAGCGGCGCGTCATTCCGCGGGACCAATGGTCGTTTGCGCGGCGCGACTCGGCCGGCACACTGGTGCCCGACAGCACGCACATTCACCTGGAGGGCGGATTCCAGCCCGGCAAGATCTACGAGTGCGTCTATCGCTCCAAGAATCCGCGCGTCGTGGGGCTCGGGCTGGCGGCCATCCGGGACGTAATCAGCTACGCGAAGTACGACCCCGACGCCGTCTTTCCCCTGGAGGAGGGCCTGGCGGTGGGGGTCTCGCAAACGGGACGTTTCCTGCGGCACTTCCTGTACCAGGGCTTCAACACCGACGCGCAGGGGCGGCAGGCCTACGACGGGGTGCTCGCCATCACGGCCGGGGCGGGGCGCGGCAGCTTCAACCACCGCTTCGCCCAGCCGTCCCGCGACGCACACCGCTTTTCGGCGTTCGAGTATCCGACGGACATCTTCCCCTTCACCGGCCGGGTGCAGTTCGACTCACTGCAGTGGCGCAGCGACGGCCTCCTCGCGCGCCAGCGACCAGCGCACCGCCCCAAGACGATGTACGTGAACACCGGCTACGAGTACTGGGGGCGGGCCGCATCGCTCCTCCACACGACGCCCGACGGCACGGAGGACGTAGCGCCGCTCGACAACGAGCGCATCTACCACATCGCCAGCGCGCAGCACTTTCCGTGGCGTTTCCCGCCCCCGGAGGAAAACCAGCTCACGGAGAACCCGGACCTCTACCGCGGCAATCCGATGGATCACAGCGTCGTCTACCGCGCACTGCTCGTCCGCCTTGCGGAGTGGGTCGACGACGGGACAGTCCCCCCGCCGAGCCGGTACCCGCGCCGTGAAGACGGCACGCTCGTCTCCATCGACGGGTTCGATTTCCCCGACCTCCCGACAGTGCAGACCCCGGAGGTCATCCACGAGGCGTACCGGACGGACTACGGCGCCCGGTTCCGCACCGACGGCGTGGTGACGCGCCAGCCCCCGCGCCTCGGCCCCACGTATCCGTCACTCGTCAGCCAGGTCGACTCCCTCGGCAACGAGCAGGCCGGACTGCAGACCCTGGAGACGCGGGTGCCGCTCGCCACGTACATGCCGTGGAACCTGCGGATTGGGGCCGCTCGCAACGCCGACGAGCTCACCAATTTCTTCGGCAGCGTCGTGCCGCTTCCGGCCACCCTGGCCGAGAAGCGAGAGACCGGTGATCCACGCCCGGCCGCCACGACGCTCTACGCAGACAGGGAGGCCTACATGGCGCAGGCCCGCGACGCCGCCGACACGATGATAGAAGAGGGCATTCTTCTGCCCGCCGACCGCGACCGGGTCCTCCAGCGTGCCGGGGCCATCTGGGACTGGGTCGTCGAAGAGTAGA
>CAJXKO010000130.1 GCA_913055845.1 uncultured Bacteroidota bacterium
GGGCCAGCAGTTCATAGTTGCCGTGCCACTGCACGTAATCGGGCCCGCCCATGAACGCCCCGTGCTTGGCCGTGCGGCCGTAGTAGTGCCAGTAGTCAAAGATCTCGAACTCCAGCGGCTCGTCAAACGGTTCCGGCGTGAGATGCCCGTCGGCCCGCAGCGAATCGACGATGGCCATGTAGTTGCCCACCTTCTCGTTCGTGGCGCGCACCACGCGCTCGGCGTCCGCGAAATACTCGTTGGTGTGTTGTGAGGTGTGGCAATTGTTGCAGGCCCGCTTCATCTCGGCCTGGTTCTGGGCGTAATTCGGGCGCTTCTCGGAGATGGGCGCGAAGAGGTACCAGGAGAGCCGCCGGCTCACGTTGTGCGTGACCGCGAGGCCGCCCTGTCCGCTCATGTGGCAGGTGGTGCAGGTGGGGGACGGCATGTCGGCCACCGTGAGGTTCTCCGGGTCCACGTCCAGGTCGTAGAGGTCCTTGTTTGCGTTGAACAAGACCCCGTGCTTCGACTCCTCAAAGATCTCGATCTGGGCGTGATCGGGGCCCATGTGGCACTGCCCACAGGTGCGCGGCATCCGGGCCAGCTTGATCGATGTCTCGTGCCGGGCATGGCATTCGGTGCACGAGCCGATAGAGCCGTCGGGATTGGGTTTGCCGATGGAGTGACAACCCTGGCACCCGACCTCCGTGGCGGCCTCGCCCTCCAACTGCGCCAGCCGATTCGCCGGGCGCTTCACGGCGCCTTCGTGGAATTTCTCGGCGAACTCGATCTGCTCCGCGCTGAAGTCCGTAGACCCCTGCACCGCTGCCCAGGCGGGCGCTGCGTGCCGGCTCCGCAGAAACTGACGGTTCTCCTCGGCGTGGCACTGACTGCAGTTTTTCGACGTGAGCGATTCAGCCAGTGTGAAGCCGCGGTGCTCGAATGATGCCTGTCCGTCCTGGGGCTGGTGGCAGTCGAGGCAGTTCGTGCCCTGCTTTACGTGGACGCTGCGCTCGTACTCGGCCACAATGGCCGGCGTCTCGCGGCGGTGACAGGAGGCACACGTGCCAGTGGCCTCCACGAGCTCGGGCTGAGGCTGTTGTGTTTCGAGGGTGGGCCGCTGGGCCTGCAAGAAAAAGGCCCCCAGGATAAGTGCGCCCGCAATGACGAGGGCAATAAAGACGGATTTGAACGAGTCCATCTCCATGACGACCGAGAGGGGCGGAACGTCCTCCGCGCGGTTTCGGGAAGGGGGGCGTGTGAAGGGGTCGTCAACAAAAGGGTAACGGGCCGTTCACAGAAATGCAACGAACTTGTTGAGGGCGATGGCGAGCGCTCTGTTGGGGGGTGGACCTCAACCGCCTCAGTGCATAAATTAAAGCCTCTGTCTTCTTCGTCGAGTAATCTGTTGCCGCGGTGATGGCCGATCCGGTCTCCCTTCGTTCCCCACGCATCTACGCGAGCGTCCTTGCGCTGACTCTTCTTACCATCGTGGTGGGGGCGTGGAGCGGAGCGTCGCTCGGAGCATGGGCCTTCGTTGTGCTGTTCGTCGCCGTCGTACTCACCGGCATGCCACACGGCGCCATCGATCATCTGGTGGCGGCCCGCCTGTGGGGGCTGGAGGCGACCTGGACCGATCAGGCCAAGTTCTACGGGGGATACCTGGCGCTGATGGCGCTCTACGGCGCGTTCTGGGTCGTCGCGCCGGGGTGGAGCCTCGCCCTGTTTCTGGTGATGACCATGTACCACTTCGGGCAGGCGGACCTCGCATACTGGCACGTCCCCCCGCTCCCCGCGCGGCTCCTGTACCTTTCCCGCGGGCTCTTCTTGATTGGAGGACCGGTCGCGGCCTTCCCGGGCGTCGTCGATCCGATCTTCGAGGCCATCGGTGGGGTGCACCTGCTCGAGTGGCCGCTCGTGGCCACGGCCCCGGACGCGCTCTTCGCGGGCCTCGTGGGTCAGCATGTCGTGGCCCTCGGGCTCGCCGCGCCGTGGGCGACTCCGAGGACGGACTGGGCGACGGGCCGCGAGGCGCTCAACGTGGTCGTGCTCACGGGCCTGTTCGGGCTCGTCCATCCACTGGTGGCGTTCTCGGTCTACTTTGGGGGCTGGCACGCGCTGGGTCACATTCTGGAGCTGCTTCGCTTCTTTCAGCGACGCGGAGAAGCCATGTCAATGGTCCAGTTCTACCGGGAGGCGTTCCTCTTTACCGTCTTGCCCTTCGTCGGGCTGGTTGGGCTCTACGCCGCCACGCAGTCCTTCGGGCTGGAGAATCAGATGATCGCGCTCCTGTTCATCCTCATCGCCGTTATGACGCTGCCGCACATGGTGGTGGTCGAGAAGATGTACCGGGAGCGGGAGAAAAATACGCCGAGGGCGTTTTCTTGAGGCGCGTACGGATGCCGATTGAGGGGTTCTACCGATTCGCTCAACAACCCGAAATGTCGTCCTGAAGAATGCCGGCCGCAGGCTCGCCATCCTATGCTCGACTCAGAATTTTCCCGAACACAGCGGTGCCTTTCCCGAGAAGATCCCGACGGGCTCGGGGGTTTTTCCGGGACAGAGGGGCGACCTGAATTCGCGTACAAACAGAAAAAGGGCGCGGCGGGAGGCCGCGCCCTTCAGGTCTTCGAATAAAACGCCGGATCTACATTCCGTCGGCGCTCTCTTCCTGCGGCGGCAGCAGGACGCTGTCGATGACGTGGATCACGCCGTTCGACGCCTCAATGTCGGCCTGCACGACGGTCGCCGTGTTCTGGCCCATTAGCGTCACCGTGCCGTCGTTGACCTGAAATTGCACGGAGCGTCCCTCAAGCGTGGGGGCCGCGTCCATGCCGGTCACGTCCGACGCCATGGCTTTCCCGCTCACGACGTGGTACTGCAGGATGGCCTGGAGTTGCTCCTTGTTCTCCGGCTGGAGAAGCGACTCAAGCTGGCCCTCGGGGAGGGCGGCAAAGGCTTCGTCGGTGGGAGCAAACACAGTGAAGGGGCCGTCGCCCTTCAGGGCTCCGACGAGATCCGCCGCCTTCAGGGCCTGAACGAGGGTGTCAAAGCCATCGGCCTGCACGGCCGTGTCTACGATGTCCGGCTGCTCTTCCGTGTCGCCCTGCTGGGCCGCAACGGGGCCCACCGCAAGCAGGAGCATGGCGGCAGCCGCAAGAAGAGTGCGAAATACAGTCTTGTACATAAGTCTGGATGGAAGTATGAAGCATGAGATGAACACCGCTACAACTCTCCAGCCCCGTCCGTTATTCTCCCTCGGGCCCGCAGCGACGCCATCGTTACAGGACTGGCTCCTCCCTCACAGGTTTGTTGCATCCATCTTCGCAGGGGGCAAACATAGCGGTCGGTATTTTCCCTACCGGACACCCTCATTGTCCGCATTTCACCGGATGTCCTCCGGACGAGGCGTCTGTCGCCGAACACTGATTTCGGCGGCGCGTTGCACCGAATTGATTGGTGTTACTCGCAACCCCTTTAGCAAAAGACCAACATAGCGTCGTGGCACAAGCGAATGAAGGAGACGAGGTCCAAGTCCATTACACCGGCAAGTTGGAGGACGGGACCGTGTTCGACTCCTCGGAAGACGGGGAGCCGCTCAGTTTCACGATCGGTGAGAACCGTGTCATCCCGGGCTTCGAGGAAGCCGTGACGGGAATGGAACCAGGCGATACCAAGACGACAGAGGTAGAGCCGGAGCAGGCCTACGGGGAGCATCGCGAAGACATGGTGATGGAGATGGACCGTGACCAGATTCCAGGGGAGGTGGATCCGGAGGTGGGGCAGCAGCTTCAACTGCGGCTCGAAAACGGCCAGACCGTGCCGGTCCTCATCACGGCCCTCGGAGAAGACACAGTCACCATCGACGCCAATCATCCGTTGGCGGGGCGCAAGCTTATTTTCGACATTGAGGTTGTCGACGTGGCGGAAGGCAGTGGCTCCCCCGGCGGTTCGGGCGACGAGGGTGGAAACATTGTCACGCCGTAACATCGGGCGCCGAGTTTTGGGATCCGGACTTGTTCCGTTTGGGTAGTACCTTTGCCCCTGCACGGCCGCTCTGTGCAGGGGCATTGCTATGCACGGCGGTCGGGAAGGGGGCATGGGCGGCCGTTCCGTTGCACGACACGACACCGTTGTCTACATTGCCGCGTGCCATCGCCGGTGGGCCGGTCGCGGCGCACCGTGCTGCTTTGAACAACTGAGTCCTCCGTTCGGCCATGCCCGCCCCTCGGCCCTCCGTACCCGTCGACCGCAGCCAGCGCCTCTATAACTTTTCGGCCGGCCCCGCTACGCTTCCGGAGGCGGCACTCCTGGAAGCCAAGGACGAGTTGCCGGTGTACGACCACGTGGGCGCGTCGGTCATGGAAATCAGCCACCGATCGCCGGCCTACGACGAAATTGAGGCGTCGGCCCGTGAGCACCTGCGTGCCCTGCTCGGGCTGGACGACGACTGGCACATTCTCTTCCTGCAGGGCGGGGCTCGCATGCAGTTCCACCAGGTGCCGCTCAACTTTTTGCCCGAGGACGGTTCGGCCGACTACGTGGTGACGGGCCGGTGGGGCAAGAAGGCCCTTCAGGAAGCCCGAAAGATTGGACCTGCGCGGGTGGCGGCCTCCAGCGAGCACGAGGAGTTCCGCTCCATCCCCCCGGTAGACACCTGGGACCTTGATCCGGACGCGGCGTACGTGCACACCACGACCAACGAGACGGTCAACGGCAACCAATTGCGTAGCGACCCGGTGCTGGACGTGCCGGTAGTCACCGATGCGTCGAGCGAGATGCTGAGCCGCCCGATGGACCTGGAGGGGTATGGGCTGATCTACGCGGGGGCGCAGAAGAACATTGGGCCTGCGGGGGTTACCCTCGTGCTCGTCCACGACGCGTTCCTGGAGCGGCGCAAGCAGTCGCTGCCTACGATGCTCGACTACGGCACCCACGCTGAGCGACGCTACAACACCCCGCCGGTGTTTGCCATCTACATGGTCGAAAAAGTGTGCCGCTGGCTCCGGAATCGAGGAGGGCTCGACGCCATCCACGCCATCAACAAGCGCAAGGCGCGCACGCTCTACGAGAAGATCGACGAGACGGACTTCTATCGGGGCACGGTCGCACCGGCGGCCCGCTCGATCATGAACGTGACGTTCCGCCTCCACGACCCGGATCTGGAGCCCGTCTTCCTCAAGAAGGCGGAGGAGCACGGCCTACTGAGCCTGAAAGGACACCGCTCGGTCGGCGGTATACGGGCGTCCCTCTACAACGCAATGCCCGAGGACGGGGTGGATGCGCTCGTGCAGTTTATGGACGAGTTTGAGCGCTCATACGGGTAGGCGAGCGTAATGGGGGTGTGAATTGAGCGACGGTCCGGGCCCCACATCTGGAGGCTCGGCGGGCGAGACGGCTTCTTTAAATCAACAACGACGGCAGGATGGCTCTTTCGATCGGCGTTCCGCGCGAAATGGAATCGGGGGAGACCCGCGTGGCCCTGGTGCCCGACGTGGCCGACCGGCTGTTGGCGATGGGGGATGCTCTGGAGGTACGGGTAGAGGCCGGCGCGGGCCGAGGGGCGTACCACCCCGATGCCGAGTACGAGGACGCGGGGTGCTCGGTTGTCGGCCGGGACGCGGTGTTGGCGGCCGACATTGTCGTTACGGTAGCGCCTCCGTCCGGGGACGACATCGACGCGCTTGACGACGGGCAGGTCGTAATTGGGTTCATGCGGCCCCTGGAGCAGCCGGGGACAGCCCAGGCCCTGGCCGAGCAGGGCGTTACGGCGCTGGCCATGGAACTGGTGCCCCGCATCTCGCGGGCGCAGAAGCTGGATGCTCTCTCCGCCATGAGCTCGATTGGGGGCTACCGCGCCGCGATTCGTGCTGCCGAGCGGCTGCCCAAGTTTTTCCCGCTCCTCACCACCGCCGCGGGCACGGTGCGTCCGGCCCGCGTGCTTGTGCTGGGCGCCGGCGTGGCGGGCCTGCAGGCCATCGCCACCGCCAAGCGCCTTGGCGCCAAGGTGTTTGGCTATGACATCCGGGAACCCACGCGCGAAGAGGTCGAAAGCCTCGGCGCATCCTTCGTAGAGCTGGAGGTCGACATCGAGGCCGACCAGGATGAGAGCGGGTACGCGGAGGAATTGGAAAAAGAGAAGCAGGAGCGTCAGCCCGAGCTTCTGCAGCCGCACATCGCGGAGGCCGATGTGGTTATTTCCACGGCCCTCATTCCTGGCCAGCCCGCCCCCCTGCTCATCAACGAGGCCGCCGTGGAGGCGATGGATCCGGGCTCGGTGATTGTCGACCTCGCCGCGCCGAACGGCGGCAACTGTGCACTCACGGAGACGGGGGAGGACGTGGGGGCGCACAACGTGCAGATCCTGGGTCCGACCAACCTCCCCGCCGAGATGCCGGTCCACGCGAGCGAGCTCTACGCCAAGACGGTGGCCGCCATGATTGAGGAGGGACTCGACGACGGGGCCTTCGCGCCGGACTTCGACGATCAAATCTTTGCGGACTCGTGCCTCACCCGCGACGGAGCGGTTCGGAATGAGCGCGTCCAGGGGCTTCTGAACCCCGTGGAAGAGGAGGAGACGTGACTCGTGTCCGTAAAGCCTGACGCGTGAGGATGTCCGCCGCAGTCCGTCACGCCCAATGGCTCACGGTTCACTCTGTCTCTCGGCGACGCCACTGGTCGGTCTCCGCGCTCTTGCGTTCGAATTCTATTTTTTTCTGCTCTCCGACAAACCCGCCATGCTTAGCAACCTCATTATCTTTGTTCTGGCCGCGTTCCTGGGCACGGA
>CAJXKO010000131.1 GCA_913055845.1 uncultured Bacteroidota bacterium
CAGGGGGCGCCCGACTTCTTCAGCATCACCAAGAAGATGCACAACGCCCTTCAGGGGGGGGATATCAATTTGACGGACCTGAAGAAGCAACACTACGAGGACATCGTCTACAAGAACGCGGTGCGCACCCACCTCGACCACCACAACATGGTGGTGGTGCACGACCCACAGCCGCTTCCCCTCATCCAGCACTACCACCGCAATGGCCCCTGGATCTGGCAGTGCCACGTGGACCTGTCGAGTCCCAACCCGGAGCTGTGGCGCTACCTGCAGTCGTTTATCGAACAATACGACGCAGTGGTCGAAAGCCTCGACGCGTACCGGCAGGACCTCCGGACGCCACAGCGCACCATCACCCCCGCCATCGATCCGTTTGCCATCAAGAACAAGGAGCTGAGCGAAGCAGAGATCGACGAGCGTCTGGCCCACTACGACATCCCACAGGACCGGCCGCTCGTGGTGCAGGTGTCGCGGTTCGATCGCTGGAAGGACCCGGAGGGAGTGATCGAGGCCTTCAAGAAGGCGCGGCGCGAGATCGACGCGACCCTGGTCCTGCTTGGCAACGTGGCGACCGACGATCCGGAAGGCAAGGAGGTGTACGAGTCACTGCTCGATGAGCAGGCGGAGCGCATCCTCATTCTGAGCGTGGAGGACACGGCCCTGGTAAATGCCCTGCAGCGGCGGGCGGCGGTGGTGGTGCAGAAGTCGCTCCGTGAGGGCTTCGGGCTCACCGTGACGGAGGCGATGTGGAAGGGAAGTGCCGTCATTGGGGGCAATGTGGGCGGCATTCGCCACCAGATCACCGACGGTGAGAATGGCTTTCTGGTCGACTCGGTGGACGAGGCCGCCGAGCGCATGGTGCAACTGGTGCGGAATCCGGAATTGCGCGACCGACTCGGGGCCCGGGCCCGCGAGACGGTTCGCCAGCGGTTCCTGTTGCCCCACATGCTGGAGCGCTACCTCGACCTCTTCGACGGGTTCGAGACGATCTACCGGCTGCGGGACTGAACATCGCCCCCGACGGCCCCTCCAAACTGCTGCGCCGATGCCGCGTAGAGGGCACAGTGCACGCACTACGAATCGGCCTCGCCGTCATGCACCGGCTCTTGTTTGTCTTTTTGGACGGAGTAGGCCTGGGCCCATCGGGCCCACAGAATCCCCTGTCAACCAGTGCGGGACCGGCGTTTCGCGAACTGGGGGGCGGGGCGCCCTGGACCCGGGCCCTTCCGGAACGACAGTCCCCCCATCACCTGGTTCGCCCCCTCGACGCCACCCTCGGTGTTGAGGGCCTGCCGCAGAGCGGCACTGGTCAGGCCACGCTCTTCACCGGCGTGAACTGTGCCGAGCGCGTGGGGCGTCACTTTGGGCCGTTTCCCCACTCCGCCACCCATGAGGTGCTGGATCAGGAGAATCTCTTCCACCACGTGCAGGAGCTGGCGCCCGCCCCCGCCCCCACAGCATTCGCCAACGCCTTTCCGCCCCAGTTTTTCGAGGCCTCCTCGCGGCGCTGGACCGTCACCACGCGCTGTTGCGCGGGGGCGGACGTGTCGCTCCGCACCCTCGACACATTGCAGGCCCACCGGGCCGTAGCGGCCGACCTGACGGCCGACGGCTGGCGAGAGGCGTTGGGACTGAACGTGCCCCCTCGCTCGCCCGCCGACGCCGCCGAACACCTCGTCGCCACGCACCGGAACCACGCACTCACACTGTTCGAGCACTTCCAGACCGACAAGGTGGGCCACGGACGCATCGACCTCGCTCCGGAGGTCCTTCTGGCACGTCTCGACCGGTTCCTGAAACGGCTGCTCGACCTCCTCGACCCGGCCCAGGACACGCTGCTCGTCACCAGCGATCACGGCAACATAGAAGACGCCCGCCACACGCAGCACACGCGCAATCCCGTCCCGCTTCTCGTCCATGGCTGGGCCGCCCCATACTTCGCCGACGCGCAGGACCTGACCGATGTTACGCCCGGCATCGTGGCGGCGCTGCGGGCCGCCAACAGGCGCTAACGCGTCGCGCTCAGTTTCTCATTGTGTCGTCGCCCGTGGTAATTTCCTGAACGAGGCGCTCCGCATCGTACACCGTCCGCAGGGCTTCCAGAATGCCGCGCACGTCCACCGCCACCGCACGGGCCGCCCGGTTGCGATAGAGGTACTCGTTGGGCAGGGCCTCCATGTTGCTGTCGAAGACCACGCCCACGATCTCCAGGTCGCGGTTTAGAAGCGGCGATCCCGAGCTCCCCCCCGAAATGTCGACGGTAGAGACAAGGTTGAGGGGCGTACTCAGGTCTAATGCATCGGCGGCGTTCACCCACTGCGAGGGAAGCGTCCAGGCCTCTTGGTTGTGCGAGAAATAGCGGTCGTAGAGGCCGTGGAACGTCGTGAAGGGAGGAGCGACCGTTCCGTTGTAGCGGTAGGACTGCACGCGGCCGCCCGAGAGGCGGAGTGACCCGGTGGCGTCCGGCGGAAAGCGCGTCCCGTAGATGGCAAACCGAGCCCGCGCGAGCCGGGCGCTGAAGGTCTGCTCGGTGTTCCGAATGTCCTGCATCTGCCGGGTGGTGTTGAGAAACATGGGCGCTAGCGCCTCGATGACCGGCACCGAGGGATCGTCGCTCTTCCGGTAGCCCTCATCGAGCAGGTCGACGAACGCCGTCGAGTCCATGAGCGCACTCCGTTCCACGAGCCGGGACGCCAATGCCTCCGGCGTACGGTTTTTGAAGAGTCGCTGCATGGTGGGGTGGTCGGGGCCGTACGCCGCCCGCAGCTCCTCAAACTGCGCAATCAGGAACTGTCGCTCCAACCCCGGGGGCCAGTCTCGCACCTGCTCGGCATCCTCCCGGATGGCCTGCACTCGATCGGGTGGGGCGCCGCGGACGCGGATAAAGTCGTAGTAGTACCCATGCAGCGCGCGCACCAGAATGCGCGATCCCAGCTCCAGATTGGCAAACGTCGCAAAAGCTCCCGCCTTGTCCGCCAGCACAGCCTTGGATTGCTGAAGGCGGTCGATCTGCTCGACGATTTGTCCGTACCGCTGCCGGAGCGAATCGACGGCCCGGATGGAATCCTGGAGGGCCCGCACCGCCGCCCCGCGGCGGGCCCGAAGGTACGGATCCTGCGCCCCCCGGAGCTGCCCCTCCAGGCTCTTTACCGTATTCTCGATCGTGAAGTAGGCATTCCGGAGCCCGTAGCGGGCCGCCGAGTCGGGACGGCTCTGCACGTATTCCTGGAGCAGCCCGCTCCGGGTCCGCAGCGCATCCAGCCGGTTGGGGAGGTCGTGATCACGATCGTACGTAAGTTGGGAAACCATCTGGAGGCGGCTCGTGGAGGCCGGATGTCCCACCGCAAACACCGGGTCGCCGGGCGTGGCTCCCTCCACGGCCCACGAGAAGTGGTGCTCGGGGCGCAGGGGGGCTCCGTCCGGCGTATACACTCGGAAAAAGGCCACGTCCAGCACGTACCGCGGATACGTAAAGTTGTCCGCGGCGCCGCCGAAGTACCCGACTTGAAGCTCCGGCGCCATCACAAGCCGCACGTCCTCGTATCGCCGGTAGGTGTAGGCCGTATACCGTGCCCCCTGATAAAGCGCCTGCACCTCCACGCGGAGCGAACTGTCCCGCGCACTCGCCTCAGCGGTCATCGTCTCCTGCAGCGACTCGATCCGCTGCTGGCGAGCCTGTGCGCCGGCCTCGCGTCCCTGACGCAGCCCCTCGAAGACGCGCCCGGTCACGTCTTCCGTCTCCACAAGCTGGTCGACGTAAAGGGTCTCCGCCCGGCGCTCGTCCTCCTGGGTCGGAGCGTAAAAGCCGTCATCAAGCAAATCTTCCCCTTTCCGACTAATGTCCGTTACGTACTCGCGGGCGCAGTGGTGATTGGTCATCACCAGGCCGGTCGACGAGACAAAGGAGGCGGAGCAGGTTTCCCCGAACTGGAGGGCACCGCGCTGAGCCGCCGTGAGCCACTCGTCGTCGGGGCTCACGCCGTATGCCTCCTGAAAATGTTCGGTCGGAGGATTCTCAAACGTCCACATCCGCCCGCGGTCGAACCGCCGGGCCTGCACCGTGTCGTAGGGTGAGGGGATGGGCACAATCGACGACGCAGCCACGTCCGCGGTGTCTTCCGTGGAGGGCGGGGCGGGCGAAGGACGCTCCACGACGGGCACCGATACCGTTTCCCCGGTGCCCCCGCACCCCGCAAGGAACCCGATTCCCAGCAGTAGCGGAACGAGAATACTCCAACTGGACAAGCGCATGCGAACGGAGGACTGTACGACCACAAACGATGACTCAACCAGAAACGAGGGACATTACTGTTGCGAACCGGGAGCGGCGGTTGACCGCCGACCGAAGAGCTCGCTGGCTAGCCCCTCCGCCCCGTATACGGCCGTCAGGGCTTGGCGCAGGCCGCGCAGATCTACTCCGACAGTGCGCATCCGCTCGGGCAGGAAGAGATAATCCCCCGCCACACCCTGGATGTTGGGCCCCGTAGCCACCCCCACGAACTCCAGATATTTGTTGAGGAGCGGCGCACCATTGTTACTGACAATTCCGTCGGTCGAGGCCGCCAGCACAAGAGGGGCCGACCGGTCCAGCGTCTCCGATGGACGACGCCACCGATCCGGCAGTGCCCAGGGCCCTTCGCCCTCAAAGGCGTGCGCCTGTTCGTAGAGCCCAAAGAAAGTGGTAAAGGGCGGGGCCAGCGTTCCGTTGTAGGGATACCCCTGCACCCGCCCATCCGTCAGGCGCAGCCCCATGTCCCCCGCGGACTGAACCGGCACGGTGCGGACGGCCCGCCGCGCCCGGGCGAGGCGTCGCGTTAATCGGCGCTCCGGGCCGGTAAGGGCCCGCCAGTTATCACGGAAGGCGTGGCCCTGAGAGCGGACCACCTCCACGACAGGGGTTGCCGGATCGTCGGGCGGAACGACCGGGGTTGCTCCGCCCGAGGACGCACGGGTAGGGGCCGCGAGCACCGAGGTCTCAAGGATCGTGCGTGCGAGTTGGGAAGGGGTGCGTCCCTGAAAAACGCGGCGGACCGCGGCAGTGTCGGGGCGTAGGTGTTGCCGCAACGCATCGAGCCGATGCGCAAGGAGAGCCGTTTCGACCGGCGCGGGACGCTGCCACGTGCTATCCACCGAGGCCGACCTTGTGTCTCCCGCAGTGTGGCCTGAACCAGCGGCCGCTCCCTGTTGTCGAGCCGCCAGCATCCGTCGGTACGTGGCCGACCCGTATTCCCCTGCGCCGACACGCCCGAACGCCCGATACGCAGAGGCAAGTTCTCGCTTGGCCTCCTGAACCGTCGCCACACTGTCTATAAGCCCTCCAAACTGCTTCTGGAGGGCCGGATCCTGGCGAAGCGCGCGCCGGAGTTGGGCATCACGCCGCCGCAGCCGAGTCTGCACATACTCGTTGTCGAGGGCCTGAAGGCGGGCCCGCGTTCGCTTCAGGGCCCGTTCGGCAGCTCGACGTCTGGTCTGCTCGGGGAGACCGGCCTCGGTCGTATCGAGGTGCGCCCGCAGGGCACGAGTCCACGTCTCAAGCCAGGCGCGGCGTGCAGGCAGCATCAGATCACGGCGGAGCGCCAGTTGCTCGGCACTCTCGGCTCGACGCGTGGGCTGCGCACGACCGGCAGCGAAGACGGGGTCGCCGGGGCGCACGCCCTGTGTGGAGGGCTCAAAGAAATGCTCTGTGGACAAGGGAGAGCCGCCCTCAGTATACACGCGGAGCACCGCCACGTCGAGGGCGTGCCGGGGATACGTCATCGCGGCCGCGACGCCCCCAAACTCACTGACGGCCCGTTCCGGCAGGAAAGCGACCCGGACGTCTCTGTGCCGGCGGTAGGTGTACGCCGTGTACGGCGGGCCAGCGGCTGTGCCCCCCACCTCCACCCGGCGATTCGCCCCCGCGTCGGACTGAAGCCGCCGCTCGACGGCCTGAAGGGCCTGTGTTGTGCCCGTGTCTTGTCGCGCCGCGCGCACCGCCGCCGTCACATCCGTGGCCCGGAGGAGCCGATCGGCATGCACGTTTGAGAGGCGACGCTCGTCGTCGCGTTCCTCAGCCACGAGGGGCATTTCAGGCTCGTTCTCCAGATGCTCTCGTACACACGAGGCGGTGGTAAGGGCCAGGCCGCTCGCCGAGACGAGAGCAGCGGTGCAGTCCGGCAACCGGAGCAGGCCACGTCGCAGGTGCGTGGCCCATGCACTGTCGGGCGCCATGTCGTAGCGCGTTGCGAAGCGGTCGAGCGGGGGGGCAGCGAGGCTCCAGACCCGTCCGGCGTCCGAAGCCTCCGCCACGACCGTGTCTCCCGGTGCCGCCGGTCCAAACCGTGGAGCCCCACGGTCTTGGGCCTGTACAGCGGGACGGCCAAGGAGTCCGACAAGTAAAAGACAGGTCCATCCAACCGTCAGCAGCGGGGGGAGGCGGCGCGCCATAGACCCTGAGGAGGCCGTTTCGGAGAGTCAATTGCAGGAACATCACTGCGCCTGTACCGCCACTGCCCTCTGCGGATCCCCTGGAACCTCGCCCCCACGTTACGATTCGAAATTTTGCCTTCTGGTAGATCGACGGAGCTTTCCTGCGAAAGTGGCGGAATTGGTAGACGCGCGAGACTTAGGATCTCGTGGGGCCTAGCCCCGTGGGGGTTCGAGTCCCCCCTTTCGCAC
>CAJXKO010000132.1 GCA_913055845.1 uncultured Bacteroidota bacterium
CCCAGGTTCTCAACGCTCTCGTGGATGTTCACGTAGCCGTTGAAGTTCGCGAGCTCCTCGAAGGGGCGGTCCACGATGCGGGCGCTCGTACCGCCGCCGCCACTGCCGTCAATCGGTGTGAGGTAGATCTCAATACCCCCACCGTCCGAGGCGGAGTTGTTGTGGATGTGCGCCGGATGGGCTACGTTCGCGTCCGTGGCACCGTCGTCCAGCTCCAGGGTCACGACCGTCTGGTCGGGCCCGGCCTCCCAGAAGGTGACCGTGCCGGCCACGCCGTTGGGAATCGCACCGTCGTTGGACTGGGCCGCCAGGTCGTAGCTGACGCTCTGGTTGAAGCTCGGCGGAATCAGCAGGCCCTCGATCTGGTGGATGATGCCGTTGCTCGCGCGCTGGTCCACGCGGTCGAGGTTGAGGGTGGCGTCCCCGCCGTTGAACACGATGGTGCCGTCCTCCTGCTCCGTAATGGTGACGTTCTCGCCCTGCAGCGTCTCCACGCTCACCTCGCCGTTGTTGTCGCTGAGAAGCTGAACGAGCTCCGACGAGCTGGTGACGCCGTCGAGGACGTGGTACTGGAGGATTTGCTGTACCTCCTGGTCGCTGAAGCCGCTGAGGTCGGCGTTCTCAAAGGACGCGTTGTTCGGGGCGAACGTGGTCCACGTGTTGTCGGGGTTGCCAAACGCATCCGCGAGCCCCGCGTTGTCGATGGCCTGATACAGCTGGTCGGTGGCGGAGGTGACCTGCAGCCGCTCGGCGGCCGTGCGGTTGGTGAGCAGTACATCGCCGATGACGTGGGCGACGCCGTTGTCGGCCTCCACGTCGGGAATCGTCACCGGAGCGCCCTCCACGAAGACATTGCCGTCCTCGTTGATGCTGACCTCGATTTCGTCGCCCTGAACCGTCTCGAAGGTGTCGCCGTCCGATAGCTGGTCGGAGGTGACGGCGCTTCCCTGCACGACGTGGTAGTCGAGCACGTCGCCGAGGAGGTCGGCGTTGTCGATCAAAAAGTCGACGTCGTACGCCGAGAGAGCGTCGTTGGAGGGGGCAAAGACAGTGAACGTGGCGTTCTCACTGTCAAGCGTTTCCGCTCGGTCGGCGGCACTCAGGGCGTCGGCAAGGGTGCTTAAGCTCTCGGTCTGAGAAACGACATCCGCAAGCGTAGTGGCCTCTACGGGGTCGTCCATGCCGCCGTCGTTGCTGTCACAACCGGCGAGCACGAGGGCCATGGCCAGGAGCCCCACGCACAGGCGGGCCCACTGGGGAATGATTGTGGGGGAACGAGTGAGTCCGTTCATGGAAAGAGAGGGGTTTTGGGAGCGAGTTGGGCATGAATTTGCGTAGCCATGACACCAGCACGCCCGCCGATACCCACTGCGGACTGAAACGAACCCGTAATGCGACGGCGCCCGCCGCTGAGGGACGTCCCGGCTCCCGAGGGCGGTCGTTGACGCGCTCAGCCCCAACGCCTACGTTCAATGTCCCCTTTCGTCCGTCCGCACATCTCCATCGTACGAGGTTTCTTCTCCCATGAGCGATCCCGACGACGCCTCCACCGACTCTTCCTCCTCCCGGTACGACGATCTGGAGCGCCGCCGCGAAGAGGCCGCGAAGGGGGGCGGCGAGGAGCGCATTGAGCGCCAGCACGAGAAGGACAAGCTGACCGCCCGCGAGCGGCTCGACATTCTGCTCGACGACGACTCGTTCGAGGAGCTGGGCACGTTCGTCCGCCACCAGGAGACCAACTTCGACCTCGACGAAAACCGGCCCGCCGGCGACGGCGTGGTGACCGGCTACGGCACCATCAACGGCCGCCTCGTCTACGTCTTCAGCCAGGACTTCACCGTCTACGGCGGCTCGCTGGGCCGGGCCCACGCGGACAAAATTGTGAACGTGATGGAGAAGGCGCTGGAGAATGGGGCGCCCGTCATCGGCCTCAACGACTCCGGCGGCGCGCGCATCCAGGAGGGGGTCAAGAGCCTCGGCGGCTACGCGGACATCTTTAAGCTCAACACGGAGGCCTCGGGCGTCGTCCCGCAGATCTCCGCGATCATGGGGCCGTGCGCGGGGGGCGCCGTCTACAGCCCGGCCATCACCGACTTCACGTTCATGGTGGAGGACTCCAGCTACATGTTCGTGACCGGCCCCAACGTCGTGAAGACCGTCACCCAGGAGGAGGTCACGGCGGCCGACCTGGGCGGCGCGCGCACCCACGCTACCAAGAGCGGCGTGAGCCACGTGACCTGCGGCAACGATGTGGATTGTCTCCGCCGCATCCGGGAGCTAATGGGCTATCTTCCCCAGAACTGTGAAGAAGACCCGCCACGAGTGCCCCGCGAGGAGGTGGAAAGCGCCCACGACGGCGACGCACTCGACGCCCTGGTGCCGGAGGACCCGAACAAGCCCTACGACATGCGCGACGTAGTCCGGCACCTCGTCGACGCGGACGACTTTTTCGAGATCCAGCCCGACTTCGGGGAAAACCTCATCACCGGCTTCTCCCGCATCGGCGGGCGGCCCGTGGGCATCGTGGCCAACCAGCCCGCTGTGCTGGCCGGGACGCTCGACATCGACGCCTCCATCAAGGGGGCCCGCTTCGTGCGTACCTGCGATGCCTTCAACGTGCCGCTCCTCGTGATGGAGGACGTACCCGGTTTCCTGCCCGGCACCGACCAGGAGTGGAACGGCATCATCAAGCACGGGGCGAAGCTGCTCTACGCTTTCTGCGAGGCGACCGTGCCCCGCATCACCGTCATCACGCGCAAGGCGTACGGCGGGGCCTACGACGTGATGAATTCGAAGCACATTGGTGGCGATCTCAACTTTGCGTGGCCCACCGCCGAGGTGGCCGTGATGGGGCCGGAGAGCGCCGTCGAGATCATCTACCGCGACGAGCTCAGCGAGGCCGACGATCCGGACGCCGCGAAGGACGACTTCGTGGCGCAGTACCGCGACCGCTTCGCAACCCCCTACGTGGCGGCGGAGTACGGCTACGTGGACGACGTCATCAAGCCGAGCGAGACCCGCGAGCGCCTCATCCGTGGGTTCGACATGCTGGAGGATAAGGTGGTCAACAACCCGCGCAAGAAGCACGGCAACATGCCACTGTAGCAGGCAGTGCGGCTGGCATCGTCCCCGCTGATCAGAGGGGTCACGGGGCCGGGTTCGCATCCGTTTGTACGAGCTCCTCTTTCGCGGCCCGCCGAAGCTGCTTGATCGCGTACTCCCGCTGCATGGCCTCCGACCGGCTCGCGTGGCATTCAACGTGCCGCAGCTCGACGGGGCGGCGCCCGCGGGTGTACTTCGCCGCGGTGCCGTCATTGTGTTCGGCCACGCGTCGCTCCACGTCCGTCGTATAGCCGGTGTAGTAGGTGCCGTCGCTGCACTCCACGACGTAGACGTAGTGCGCGCCGGTGGAGTCCGCATCGCCGTGGGAAGAGGAATCCATGGAAAAGCGCTGTTACTCCGACAAAGGGCGTTTGGGCGTCCGGGCGTTTGGGCGTATGTTGGTCGTGGATTTTCCGCTACCATTCCCACACCTCCCACTGTACGCACCATGGTTACCGCTATCGTATTGCTCGACGTAGAGCGCGGCAAGGTGAACGACGTGGCCGACGCCCTCGCAGGCCTCCCTGGCATCAGCGAGGTGCACTCCGTAGCCGGCCGGGTCGACCTCGTCGCCATGATCCGCGTGTCCGAAAACGAGGCCCTCGCCGACCTGGTCACGAACGAGATCCAGCAGGTCGAAGGCATCACCGATACCGAGACCCTCATCGGCTTCCGCGTCCACTCCAGTCACGACCTGGAGAACATGTTTTCGATCGGGATGGACTGAATACCTGCGGGGAAAAGGGAGGGGGTATGGGGGAAGAGGTGAAAAGAGATTCCAGTTTCGTTTCCTCTTCCCGCTTCCCTCTTACCCCTTACCCAAGAACCACTACCCATTTCCTACAAAGAAGACCGCGTTGGCGAAGAGGACCTGTCCGTTGTACCAGAAGCCCCGGAAGAGCGGGTTGTCCACGAAGTAGGTGACCTGCCCTTCGCCCACCGACTGGGTACCGAAGAGAAACGTATCGTCGATCGTCTCTTGCGCCTCGTGGCCCATGAAGCCGCTCACCGGCGCGGGTGTGGTGAGGGCGCCCACGGTTTGCCCCGCGTCGAGGTACGCAAACGCGTCGTCGTTGCGCTTAAGCGTAAAGTACGGCGGCTCGATGCCAAACCCGAGCGGGTGTGAGTCGTCGAGCCGCACGCGGTGGACGCTGCCCGGCGTGGCGCCGGCCAGCTGCTCCCGGGTCTGCGCGCTGTACGAGTCGAGCGTCTCGGCGTCGGCCGTGTCCGGGACCGACGATTCTCCGCGCGCAAGGGTATATGCGCCGTGGTCGGTCAGAGCGTCGTTGGCGTTGCCCATTGCGATGAGCCGCCCGCCCTGCCGTACCCATCCGGTGAGGGCTTCGGCCCGCGCCTCGGTGAGCCAGTCGCCGTAGTAGCCACTCGGCAGTACGAGCACGTCCACGCCATCCAGCATCGATGTCTCGAAGTCGTCGGCGGGCAGGAGGGTCACGGGGTAGTCGATCTGTTGATCAAAGAAATGCCACACCTCCCCGATGCGGCTCGGGGTGGTGGGCGGGCCGGAGAGGGCCGCTACATGGGGACCCTCCACGAATCCGAAGTTGTCGGAGCCAAAGTCCGGGCCGCGTCCGGTAAAGCCGGTGGCCACGCCATGCAGAAACTGGCCGTGCGCCTCGGCCAGTCGCTGTACCGTATCGTCGAAGCGACCGAGCCGATTCGTGTTGCCGGCGCGGGTGATGACGAGCGCGCCCGGGGCGTAGGAGCGGCCGTCGATAGAAAATGATTGCGTGGCAAACCGAACGTGCACGTTCGCGTCGAGAAGGGCCGCAGCGAACTGGGCGTCGGCGCGGCTCGTCCACGGCGTGACATAGGCGTAGGGCGCGTCCGTGTCGCCGGCGAAGGATGACGTGGAGACCGGCGTCGTGTCGGTGTCCGGCGTCAGGCGCTCGGAGAGGGCGTGGGCCTCCAGGCCGTAGGCGTAGGGGAGGCCCCAGGCGGTAATGTCGTATGTCAGGGAGTCCACGATGGTCGTCTTGGGTTCCAGGAGCACCTTCGCGAGGCGTCCCTTGGGCTGGGCCGCGTTCACGATCAGGTCGCCCCGCTGAATCTGCGTCTGCTGCGTCTCGCCGCTGCGGTACGAGCGGCCCTCAACCGTGCGCGCGTCGGTGGCGTAGCCGTAGCGGATGCGCTGACGTTCGAGGTGGGCGGCGAGGGCGTCCAGCCGATGCCCCTGCGCGTCCCGTTGAATTACGTAGGTTTGGTACTCGCCCGGCGGGTCGTTCTGGGCCGAGGCGTAGTAGCTCGCAAACTCCCGCACCACGCGCTCGTGGTTCTCGGCGGTGGCCTCTACGGTGGAGAGCCCGGCCACGTGGTGGTGGCGCATGCGCTCGGTGAGCGTGAGCGTATCGCCCTCGGCGGTAATGATGCCGCGCCCGGCTCGTCCGGAGCCGCCCTGCTCGTAGGTCATCCCGATGGCGCCGTTGAAGAGGGGCCACGTGTCGCCGTACCCGGGATAGAACAGGTCGAACACCTCCTCGGTGAAGTATAGCCAGCCGTTTTCGTTGAAGTACTCAGCATTGTTGCGCCCGATGGTGAACTGGAATTCGCGCTGCCACGTGGTGAGGTCTTCGTGGAAGGGCTCGGCGGCCGGTGCAAAGTAGTACGGCTCGTTGACGCCCATTTCGTGGAAGTCCACGTGGACGTGCGGCATCCAGCGATGGTAGGCGTCGAGGCGCTGGCGCGTCTCGTGCTGTGTGCCCCAGGCCCAGTCCCGATTGAGGTCGAAGTAGTAGTGGTTGGTGCGGCCGCCGGGCCAGGGTTCGTGGTGCTCCCGGGCCGCCGGACGCACGTTGGGCTCCGTGCCCGTCATGCGCTTGTACCACTGTACGTAGCGGGCGCGGCCGTCGGGGTTGAGGAGCGGGTCGAGGAGGACCACCGTGTTGTCGAGCCAGTTCCCCGTCCGGTCGTTCTGGGGGTTGGCGAGGGCGTAGAGGGTGCGGAGCGCGGCCTCGGTGGAGACCGATTCGTTGCCGTGTACGCCGTAGCTGAGCCACACCACGGCGGTCGGTTCGGCTTGAGGAGTGCCGTCGACGAGGCCTGCCCGCTTCCGATTGTCACGACGGATCGTCTCGATGCGGTCCTGGTTGTCTGGGGTCGTGGCGGTGGCCAGGAGGAGGGGGCGCCCTTCCACCGACGTGCCGTACTGGCGCTGGGTCACGCGGGGAGAGTGCTCGGCCACGTGGCGCACGTAATCGACGACGCGGTGGTGGGGGGTGAACTGATCCCCGATCTCGTAGCCGAGAAACGTGGCGGGCGACTGCAGGCCCTCCGCCGGTTGGGCGGGGGCGGTGAGGGGCAGCAGAAGCAGGCCGAGGGCGAGAAGGGAACGGCGGTAGAAAGGAGAGGCACGCATGCAGGTGGGGGAGAGATCAGGAGGGTTGGGCGGTCGGATGCCCACAACAAACGGTGGCGGCGGGGTACTTGCAAGGAGCGACGGCAAAGGGGGGCGGAAAAGGCTCTGCGCGGGGGCACAGTGGCGGGGCCGAAGTGAACGGACTGCAGGGCTTTCCGT
Organism: uncultured Bacteroidota bacterium; assembly: GCA_913055845.1. Classification (GTDB taxonomy): domain Bacteria; phylum Bacteroidota; class Rhodothermia; order Rhodothermales; family Salinibacteraceae; genus Salinibacter. The sequence continues at coordinate 6,635 of CAJXKO010000132.1, forward strand.
ACGCCTCTGTCGATCTTGCTCTT
>CAJXKO010000133.1 GCA_913055845.1 uncultured Bacteroidota bacterium
ACGGCCAGGCCCATGAGCCCCACCACCACGAGCAGCACCGCGCTCAGCACGTCGGCCACGAGCGTGATGCCGAACGGCGCCGGCCACTGTCCCAGCTGGACGTGCTGAATGCCACCGGTCCACACCGCGGAGAGAAGCCCCCCCGTCGCGGCCAGGAGCCCGACGGCGCCCAGCAGGCTCCACGCCCGCTGAAGGCGGGGGGCGCGCCGGCTCAGGAGCACTGCCACCGCGGTCGCCAGCGGAATCAGAATGGGAAGGACGAGAAGAAGCGTCATGGACGGAAGGGAAAGGGAATGAGGTCCGTCCCAGAAGGACGGAGGTTTGCGTCGTGGGGGCAAATATGCGCCACGACTGTAGGCGGCGGACGGCCGCTCTCAGTCAGCGGTTGGCGGTTCGTCGTCCGCCGGCGAGTCCTCGGGCATCGTCGCCAGGGTGTCGGCGTCCAGGGTGTTGAAGGTGGCGTAGGCTCGGAACAGCAGCACGAAGGCAAAGGCCACGAGGCCGAAGCCGATCACGATGGCCGTCAGGATGAGGGCCTGAGGCAGCGGGTTGGCGACCGCCGCGGCGGGGGCCGTCAGTCCGTCCGGCACAATCGGCGGGGCGGCCCGCAGCGTCCGCCCGGCCACGAAGAGGATCAGGTTGACGGCGTTGGAGAGCAGAATCACCCCGAACAGCATGCGCAGGAGGGAGCGCTGGAGCAGCAGATAGACCCCTGCCGCCGTCAGCAGGCCCGCAAGGAGAGCAAGAAGCACGTCCATTGGTCCGAGAGATCAGTGGAAGGAAAAATCGAGGATTTAGTCGGAAGAGGACTCCATAGAAGAAGCAGGAATCTCGACTGCTGGCGGCGTCTCTGAGCCCCGACCTGCCTCGTCGTCCGACAGAGGGGCCGCGGAGGTTGTTGATCCGGTCACGACCCGTTCCAGTGCCAGGATGATGGTCAGCGTGAAGCCCACGACGACGAGGAAGACGCCCACGTCGAAGAGAAGGGGCGTGCCCAGCTTGAGGGCGCCCACGGTCGTCCACTGTCCCGTGAGGAAGGGGGCTCCCCTCCACACTACGCCGACCAGTCCGCTCGCCACCGCCACGGCCAGCCCCACGCCCAGCCAGATCCGCGGCGAGCCTCGCAACAACTGTTCCGTGGCACTGTGCCCGAAGGCTAGCAGGTAGAGCACGACCGCCGACGCCGCAAAGAGCCCGCCGATGAAGCCGCCGCCCGGGGCGTTGTGCCCGCGCCACAGCATGAAGAGCGACGCCAGCAGGAGCACCGCCAGCAACAGCCGCGCGCCCGTCTGCAGCACGACCGACGGGACGGCCGTCCGAGAGGCCGAAGGCGCTACGGGAGGCCCCAGCCGCAGTAGTGCAAACGCCCCGAGCGCCGCCACGGCCAGGACGGCAATCTCCCCGAGCGTGTCCAGCGCCCGAAAGTCGACGAGAATCACGTTCACCACGTTCTGTCCGAAGCCCCCCGGAACGCTCTGGCGCAGGTAGTAGTCGGCCACCGCGCGGTCGAACGGCAGGCGCAAGACGCCCAGGAGGAGCAACGACACCGTAGCCCCGAGTCCCCCCGCAATGGTGAGGGCCTGGGCCCGTCCCCACCGTGATGTACGTGGGGTTCGCGACGGAAGGCCCTGCAGGACACTGAGCGCGATTACGACGATGAGAATCTCCACGAGGAACTGCGTCATGGCGAGGTCCGGCGCCCCCATCAGCACGAAGACGAGCGCCAGTCCGAGGCCGACCACCCCGAGGCCCGTGAGCGACAGCAGGCGCGAGGACGTGGCCGCGGCCACGACCGCCGCCGCGGCCACGATTGCGACGAGTGCCGCCTCGTACGGAAACATCGTACCGACCTCGGGCAGTGACACGAGGCCGCTCTTAAGGCCCAGGGTGCCGCCCACCAGCAGCACGACAGTCCCGAATGTGGCGGCGAGGTACGTGCGTACGCTTCCGCCCTGGAAGAACTGCGTCTGCCATCCGGCAAATCGCAGGAGGCCGTCGAACAGGCCGTGGTAGGCTCGGGCGGGGCCCGCAGCGGTCCACGCGTCCAGTTGAGCGAGGGCCAAGCGGAGCGGCGCCCAGAAGCGATACGCAACGAGGCCGAGGCCCATCGTCGCGACACTCAGATAGAGCGCCGTGTTGAAGCCGTACCACAGCGCCAGCTTGATCTCGACCACCTCCCCCGCGACCACGTCGACCGCCGACGTGACGAGGTCGTACAGCATGCCCGGTGCTGCCCCGAAGACGAGCCCGACGGTGCCAATTAGGAGGGGGCCCATCCACATGGCGAACGGGACTTCGTGGGCCTCCCTTGTCTCCGGCCTCTGCAGCCGCCCGAAGAACGGCTTGGCCGCGAGAACGCCCGCGGCGACCACCGTTAGCGCGTTGACGAAGACGGCGATGGTGGGGAGCAGCCACTCTAGGTTCTCCACCCCGAGCTTGGCCTTGTAGGTCAGCTCTTTGCCCACGAACCCGAAAAGCGGCGGCAGCCCGGCCATCGATAGTCCCGCGAGAACCGCCGCCAGGGCCGTAAGCGGCATCACGCGCCGCAGGCCACCGAGGGTCGTTACGTCGCGCGTGCCGACGCCGTGATCCACCGACCCCGCGACCAGGAAGAGGCCGCTCTTGTAAAGGGCGTGCACGAGCAAGAACACGACCGCCGCCTTGATGCTGGGGCCGTAGCTGAGGCCGAGGAGCACCACGAGTGTGCCGAGGGCCGTAATCGTGGAGTAGGCGAGTACTTTCTTGAGGTCCGTGTGCCGCAGCGCGCCCACGCTGCCTACGAGCATCGTCGCGCTTCCCACCGCGACGAGCGTCCAGATCCACACCCCCGTCCCCCCAAGGATTGGGTCCATGCGCATCAGCAGGTACACGCCCGCCTTCACCATCGTCGCCGAGTGCAGGTAGGCGCTCACCGGCGTCGGCGCGGCCATCGCGTTGGGCAGCCAAAAGTGGAAGGGCACCTGGGCGGACTTCGTGAAGGCACCGAGCGCGATGAGCACGAAGGCTGGGAGGTAGAGCGGGTGCGACTGAATTTGGCCCACCCGCTCCGCGAGAACCGACAGCTCGTACGAGCCGCCCGCCACGCCGAGCAGTAGAATGCCGACCAGCAGGGCGAGACCGCCGGAGCCGGTCACGAGGAGCGCCTGCAGGGCCGACGTACGCGACCCCTCCGCCTCGTGCTTGAAGCCCACGAGCAGGTAGGAGCAGAGGCTCGTGGCCTCCCAAAAGATGAAGAGCAACAGCAGGTTGTCGGCTAGCACCACGCCGAGCATCGCGCTCATAAACGCGAGGAACGTGAGGAAGAAGCGCCCGAGGTCGCGGTGTCCCTCCAGGTAGCGCCCGGCGTAGACTGCGATGACGGCCCCGAGGCCCGTAATGAGCAGGACGAACAGCAAGCTGAGGCCGTCGAGCACGAACGACGCCCCCACGTCCAGTGACGGCACCCAGGCGGTCGTTTCCCGAACCACGGCCCCGGCGCGAACGGCGGGCACGTGCGACGCAAACCACGCACACAGCGCCACCGGCCCGAGGGCAAGCACCCATCCGCCCGCCCGCCCGGCCCCCCGCACGAGGAGCGGCGCTATCAGGGCCCAGGCAATTGAGAAAAGGAGAGCGATGAGCATGAACGTACAGGGGTTAGGTCACACCGGGACGGCTTCTCGGGCCGGAAGATCTTCACCCGTCACTTCGGCCTTGGCCTGTGCCTCATCCATTCGGGATGAAGGGCGTTGTCGGTCGCGGGACGGGACCTGAAGCTCTGCTGAGTCGGACTCGGCTCAGGCAGCGCAAGGACGGAGCAGCGAGGTCGGCACTATTTACGGAGAATCGGCGCGGACGGGGGGATGCTGCTCGGAGACCTTTTCCCCTCGATCGGGCCATTGCTTCATGTCGTCGGCCAACTCGTCGACGGTGGTGTGCGTCCAGGGGAGGGCCTCGCCGGTATGGTAGGCCGCCCGGGCGATGAGGTGTGCGGCGATCGGCGCGGTGAGCAGGAGGAACACGAACGTCGCTACGGCCCGGGCCATCACGCTCGTCTCCGGCGCCGACACCGCCACGGCTACGAGCAGGAGTCCGGCCCCGAGCGTGCCCGCCTTCGTCGCCGCGTGCATCCGCATCAGCAAATCCGGCAGGCGGACGATGCCCAGGGCGGCAATGAGGACAAAGAGGGATCCGGCAAGAAGAAATACGTGTGCAATCATGGGGTCACCTCTTCGGGGGCGGCCCGGTACTCAACGAAGCGCGCGAACGCGACCGTCGCCACAAACGCCACAAGGGCAAGGACGAGGGCTGCGTCCAGCAGGGCCGTCGCGCCCGTCCCAACGACATAGGTGGCGATGAATCCAATGGCTACGGCCGCCAGCACGTCCAGCGCCACGACGCGGTCGGCAAGGGTGGGGCCCCGCACGAGTCGTCCGACGACGAGCGCCATGGCGGCGGTGAGCACGCAGAGCGTGATGATTGAAACGAGGGGCATATCGGGGGGGGGCTGAGAGAACAACCTTGAAGACTGGCGTGGGGCTCATGAATGCCCGCTCGTGGACGTCCGCGGAGCGGCGCGGGAATCGGGAGGTCCCCATTCGGCCACACGTCGCGCCCGGTCCACGACCACGAGGGTCGAGTACGTGCCCCGCTCCAGGGTGGCGCGGGCCACCCGACTCATGCGGACGCGGCCGGCTCGACGCTCAGCGTGGGCGGCCACAATGACCAGGTCCGCATCGATATTCTGGGCGACCGTCGAGATGGCAAACCAGGGGGCTTGCACCCCCACCCGCACGTCCACCTGATCGGGATCAAGTCCGGCGAGGCGCACCCGCTCCCACAACCACATCTCCATGGCCGGCACAATTTTTTCCGACACCCCTGCGTGTATCCAGGCCGTTGATCCCGAGACGAATTCGCCTCCCGGTTCCCGTCGCACTCGGCCCGACAGGGAGAGGTCGATGGCGTGGTAAATGGTAACGTGAGCCCCGAACCGGTCAACGAGCCGCTTCGCCCAGCCCAGCTTTTCGTACCACAGGTCCCCAGTGTCCACGGCCACGAGAATGTGACGAATGGGCTCTTCGGGCAAGTCCCGCAGCACGAGTACCGGAATAGGAGTATGCTCCAGGAGCGTCCGGAGGTTAGGCTGAATGCGCTCGTATGCCTCCACATGGGGCTCGTGGAGAACCAGTAGATCCGCGTTATCTGCGCGGGCGTTTTCGAGAAGATCCTCGCCCGGCTCAAGGGCCGTCATCTGCAGCGGACGGGAGGTGCTAGCCTGCATGCGATCGACCCATGCCCAGGCCTCTGCGCCTGGGCCTGTCCGTTCAATCGCGACCGCGACCTTCGACAGGGGAATTGGCGACCGGCGCCAGAAGGAAGGAGGGACCAGCAGGACCGCGCAAGAGACCTGGGTTGTTAGGAGCGTGGCCTGACTGCCACGCCACAGTCGCCGCCAGCCCCGGTCCGCCTTGGTAGAGGTCACGAGCAGATCGATCCTCGCCTTCTCTGCCCACTTCGTTACTTGCGGGGCCACCTTGGGTCCCTGGCGCAGGACGCCCGTGATCTGCACGGAGTCTGGGGGGGACACGCCCAGTTCGCCGTTTCGAATGCGTTCTACCTCTGCCTCCAGTTGGGTCTTAGCGTTCTCCGTCTCTCCCGTCGGTGCCACGTGCACGAGTGAAAGGGTCGGCGTGGTGTCGTCGCCCCACTGCGGGAGCCAGTTCCCGGCAAGCACCGCCGCGCCCCGGGATGCCATTCCGAAGTCGACGGCCACCCCGGCGTGCCGGATCGGGAGGGACACGGTCCGGTTCACAACGAGGCACGGCACGTCGGCCGACCGTACGATGCGCTCAGCGGTGGTGCCACTCCAGCGGGCTCCCACGGCGTGTCCGCGGTGCGGACCCACTACGATCAGGTCGGCGTCGACGGTCGCGGCGTGCACCAGGATGCCGTGGTGCGGCCGGTCGTAGACGACCGCCTGCTCTACCTCCAGGTCGATCGGGGCGTCAATGTCGTCCGCCCCGCGAAGCGACGCGAGGCAGCGATCCACCTGCTCGGCCAGGGCCGACGCGTGATGTTCGTGGTCGTTCTCGTTCCAAGGGGGGGCGACATGAACGACGTGGAGTTCGGCCTGGACGGCCTGTGCCAGGACGGCCGCTGATTGGAGGACAGGATCGCCCGCCGGGCCAAGGTCGGTGGCGGCGAGGATGGAGTGGATCGGAATCATGATCGTCGTCGGAAAGAACGGTCAGGGATGGGAACGTCCCGCTCTGTTCGTCGAGGCCACGCAGGCAACAAAACCAGCACAGGATCG
>CAJXKO010000134.1 GCA_913055845.1 uncultured Bacteroidota bacterium
CTTCCGGAGCCGGACGCGGTGACGCTCTCCACCCACTGCCACGACGACCTCGGCCTCGCCACGGCGAACACGCTGGCGGGCGTGCAGGCGGGCGCCCGGCAGGTGGAGTGCACGATTAACGGCATCGGCGAGCGCGCCGGCAACGCTGCCCTGGAGGAAATCGTAATGGCACTGACAGTCCGCTCGGATCAGTTCGACGTAGAGACGGCCGTCAACACCGAACACCTGACGCCCACCAGTCAGCTGGTCTCGGCGGCCACGGGCTTCCCCGTGCAGCCGAACAAGGCCATCGTGGGGAGCAATGCGTTCAGCCACGAGGCCGGCATCCACCAGCACGGCGTCCTCAAAGAGCGGACGACCTACGAGATCATGTCCGCCGCGGACGTGGGGCAGGACACGGAGCAGATCCGGCTGGGCCGCCACTCCGGCCGCCACGGCCTCTTCAATCGCCTGGAAGCGATGGGCTACGAGGTGCCCGACGCCCACCGCGACGAGATCTACCAGCGCTTCCTCGATCTCGCCGACCGGAAGAAGGAGGTCTTTGAGGAGGACCTGGAGCAGATGATGGAGGACTTCGGCTCCGAAGCGGTCAACGCCGCGAAGGGACTGCCCGACAATGGCGCGGCGACCAACGGCGGCACGCCCGCCTACCGGCTCGACCACCTCTCCGTGCAGATCACCACGGACGAGGACCCGCAGGTTTCGGTGCGCATCCAGCGCGACGACGGCTCCGTGCGCGAGGAGAACGCCACGGGCGAGGGGCCGGTGGAGGCGGTCTACCGGGCGATCGATCACGCGGTGGACCAGCCCCACACCCTCGTGGACTTTGCCCTCCAGGCCATCAGCGAAGGCGCCGATGCGCAGGCCGAGGTCGAGGTGCACGTGCGGTACGGCGAAAACGAGTTTGTGGGCCATGCCCGGGACACCGATGTCGTCCGGGCCTCGGCCGACGCCTACGTCGACGCGCTGAACCGCCTCGCCGCCGCTCGCGCCAACGCTGAGTCCGTCGAGTTCGTGCAGAACGGCATCATGCACGCGTATGGGGAATAAGTGCGTATTGCGTGGTGCGTATTGCGTATCTTTTCGGAGGCTGACTCATCAGCTTTACGAGATACGCAATACGAAATACGCACCATCGGTCCTGAGCACGCCGTTTCTCGAAACTTCCTTCCTTGAAATACGCCGACTTCGTCAATGTCCACCGGCACCCTCTACGACAACGTCTGGAACCAGCACACCGTCCGCGAGCTGCCGACCGGGGAGACCCAGTTGTTCGTGGGCCTGCACCTGATTCACGAGGTGACGAGCCCGCAGGCGTTCGGGATGCTGGAGGAGCGCGACCTGTCGGTGGCCTTCCCCGACCGGACGTACGCCACCACCGACCACATCATCCCCACGTCCGACCTCTCCCGCCCCTTCAGCGACGAGCAGGCCGAAACGATGCTGCGGGAGCTGGAGGAAAACACGGAAGAGTACGACATCACCTTCTTCGACCCCACCTCCGGCGCGCAGGGCATTGTGCACGTGGTGGGGCCGGAGCAGGGCCTCACGCAGCCCGGCATGACCATCGTCTGCGGTGACTCGCACACGAGCACGCACGGCGCCTTTGGCACCCTCGGGTTTGGCATCGGCACCAGTCAGATCCGCGACGTGCTGGCGACGCAGTGCATCGCGATGGAGAAGCAGGACGTGCGGCGGATTCAGGTCAACGGCACGCTCGGCGAGGGCGTCTACGCCAAAGACATCATTCTCAAAATCATCGGTGAGCTGGGCGTGGAGGGCGGCATCGGGTACGTCTACGAGTACGGCGGCCCGGCCATTGAGGAACTCAGCATGGAGGGGCGGATGTCGATCTGCAACATGAGCATCGAAGGCGGGGCGCGCGCGGGTTACGTCAATCCCGACCTCACGACGTTCGAGTACATGAAGGGCCGCCCTCATGCGCCGAGCGGCAAAGCCTGGGAGCGGGCCATTGACTGCTGGCAGGCCATTCAGTCCGATCCCGACGCGACGTACGACGACACGGTCACCTTCGATGGCTCGGCCATCGAGCCCATGGTGACGTGGGGCATTACGCCGGGGCAGGCGATTGGGATCTCAGAGCCGATCCCCGATCCGGCCACCATGGACTCCGGCGACCGGGCGACGGCCGAGAAGGCGCTCGATCACATGGACCTGCGGCCGGGTCGTACGATGGAGGGTGTGAACGTTGACGTGGCGTTCCTCGGCTCCTGCACCAACGCGCGCATCACCGACCTCCGCGAGGCGGCCTCGCTTCTGGAGCGCCTCGGGCGTCCGGTCGCCGACGACGTGCGGGCGATGGTGGTCCCCGGCTCGCAGGGCGTGAAGCAACAGGCGGAGGACGAGGGACTGGCTGATGTCTTCCGGAACGCGGGCTTCGACTGGCGCGGCGCGGGGTGCTCGATGTGCCTCGGGATGAATGAGGATCAGCTCCAGGGCCGCGAGCTCTGCGCCTCCTCCTCGAACCGCAACTTCATCGGCCGCCAGGGCAGCAAGGACGGGCGGACGGTGTTGATGAGTCCTGCCATGGTGGTAGCAGCAGCCGTAGAGGGCGAGGTCACAGACGTCCGAAAGCTGCTATAAGCGCTCGGCAGACGAGTCCCCCATTCTTCCACTCCCCCTTTCCCCCACTCCCAAACTTGTATATACCATGCCGGCTGTCTCTGACGACTCGAAGGCTGTCACGTCCGTTAGCGGCCCCGCCGTCCCCGTGCGCGGCAACGACATCGACACCGACCAGATCGTCCCCGCCCGCTTCCTGAAGGAGGTGACGTTCGACAACATGGGCGAGTACGCCTTTTACGACGTGCGGCGGGACGACGACGGCACCCTGAACGACCACCCGTTCAACCGCTACACGAACGCGTCCATCCTGGTCGTGAACCAGAACTTCGGCTGCGGGTCCTCGCGCGAGCACGCCCCACAGGCGCTCATGCGCTGGGGCATCGACGGCCTCATCGGCGAGTCCTTCGCCGAGATCTTCGCCGGCAACTGCCAGGCCCTCGGCCTTCCCACCGCCACCGTCGACCACGAGACCGTCGAGTGGATCATGGAGCAGGTGGAGGCCGACCCGGCGCTCGAACTGACGATCGACGTGGAGGCCGAGACGGTCACCGTCGGCGACGAGACGGTCAACGTCACCATCAACGACTCTCAGCGCGAGGCCCTCCTGCAGGGCATCTGGGACACCACCGCCCTGATGAAGAGCTACATGGACGAGGTGCGGCAAACTGCGAATGAGGTGCCGTACCTGAACGACTTTGCTGATTGTTGAGTGATGAGTGATCTGTGAGCACGTGATGCGTGAGTACGTGAAACGTGAGAGAAGGGCAGCCTGACGCATCACGTTTCACGCATCAATTCCGCCGCTCTCATTACCTTCCCCGCCCCACCGATGCCTTACGCTTCCGAAAACGGGCACCCCACCAAAATCCAAAGCCAAGACGTCACCGAAGGCCTCGGCCGCGCTCCGGCCCGTGCCATGTTTCGGGCGATGGGGTACGACGATGAGGACCTCGCCCAGCCCCTCATCGGCATCGCCAACCCGGCGGCCGACGTGACGCCCTGCAACGTGCACCTCGACCGCATCGCCGACGCGGCACGAGAAGGACTGAACGACGCGGGCGGAACGCCCATCGAGTTCGGCACCATCACGGTGAGCGACGGCATCTCGATGGGGACAGAGGGCATGAAGGGATCCCTCATCTCGCGCGAAGTGATTGCCGACTCCGTGGAGCTCGTGGCCTTTGCCGAACGCCTCGATGGGCTCGTGGTCATGGGCGGCTGCGACAAGAACATGCCGGGCATGATGATGGCCGCCATCCGCGCCGACCTGCCGAGCGTCTTCCTCTACGGCGGCTCAATCATGCCGGGACAGCACCGGGGGCAGGACATCACGATCCAGAACGTGTTCGAGGCGTGCGGGGCGGTGGCCACCGGGCAGATGACGGAAGAGGAGCTCGACGAGATCGAACGCCACGCCTGCCCGGGCGCCGGCTCCTGCGGTGGCATGTTTACCGCGAACACGATGGCCTCCATCAGCGAAGCGATCGGCTTTGCCCCGCTGGGGAGCGCGAGTCCGCCCGCGGTGCACGAGGCCCGCGACGCGGTCGCCCGCGAGACGGGTCGGCTGACCGTGGACGCCGTCAAGGAGCGGCGGCGACCGTCCGACTTCCTCAGCAAGAAATCGTTCGAGAACGCGATTGCCCTGCAGGTGGCCGTGGGCGGCTCCACGAACGGCGTCCTCCACCTGCTCGCGATGGCGGCGGAGGCCGGCATCGATCTCTCAATTGAGGAGTTCGACGAGATCAGCCGCCGAACGCCTAAGATCGGCGACTTCCAGCCCGGCGGCTCGCGCGTGATGAACGACCTCCACGAGGTCGGCGGCGTGCCCGTCGTGCTGAAGGAGCTCCACGACGCGGGACTGCTCCACGGCGATGCCCTGACCGTCACCGGCGAGACGATGGCCGAGGCGCTCGACCGCGTCGATCCGCCCGCCATTGCGGACCTCGACGTCGACTACCTCTACACGGTCGACGTCCCGAAGAACGAGGAGGGCGCGATTCGCATCCTCACGGGCAACCTGGCCCCCGACGGGGCGGTCCTCAAGATTACCGGGGCCGACGACTGGACGTTCGAGGGGACGGCGCGCGTGTTCGAGAGCGAAGAGGCCGCGACGGAGTACGTGCAGGCCGGCCACATCGAGTCCGGCGACGCGATCATCATCCGGAACGAGGGACCGAAGGGCGGACCCGGGATGCGAGAGATGCTGGGCGTCACCGCCGCCCGCGACGGGCAGGGGCACGCCGAGGACGTGGCGCTCCTCACCGACGGCCGCTTCTCCGGCGCCACCCGCGGCTTCTCCATCGGCCACATCGCCCCCGAGGCCTCCGTCGGGGGTCCGCTCGCCGCGGTGCGGGACGGCGATACGATCCGGATCGACGTGGCGGAGCGACGGCTGGAGGTCGACCTCTCCGACGACGAACTGGAGGCCCGACTCGACGACTGGTCTCCCCCCGAGCCCCAGTACACGACGGGCGTCCTCGCCAAGTATGCGTTCCTCTTCGGTTCCGCCGCCAATGGGGCCGTAAGCCACGTGACGTACGAAGAGTGATACGTGAAAACGTGATGCGTGATGGGCGCTCCACAGCCTCCCTGCCTCCAAAGCCTCCACGCATCCAGATCTCCCACACTCCCCCCACACGCGCAAACGACGATGCCGGACACGATCGAGGTCTTCGACACCACCCTCCGCGACGGCACCCAGGGCGAGCACGTCACCCTCTCCGCCCGCGACAAGGTGCGCATCGCACGCCGCCTGGATGCGTTCGGGATCGACGTGATCGAGGGCGGCTGGCCCGGCTCCAACCCAAAGGACCAGGCCTTCTTCGACGACGCCCGGGACAAGGAGTGGCCGCACGCTGCCATCTGCGCCTTCGGATCCACCCGGCACGCCTCCAACGCCCCGGCGGACGACCCAAATCTGCAGGCGCTCATCGAGGCGGAGACCGACGTGGTCTCCATTTTCGGCAAGTCGTGGACCCTCCACGTGGAGCAGGCACTTGGGGTCTCGCGGGAGACGAACCTGGACCTCATCCGCTCCTCCGTCGCGTTTCTGCGCGAGCACGGTAAGCGCGTCATCTACGACGCGGAGCACTTCTTCGACGGGTATGCCGACAATCCTGACTACGCCCTCCGCACGCTCCGGGCCGCCGCCGAGGCCGGGGCCGACACGCTGGTGCTCTGCGACACGAACGGCGGCTCTCTGCCGCACGACATCCACGAGGTCACCGCCACCGTCCACGACGAGGTCGATACGACGCTCGGCATCCACGCCCACGACGACGGCGGGTGCGCGGTGGCCAACAGCCTCGCCGCCGTGCGGGCCGGGGCGCGGCACGTGCAGGGCACCATCAACGGCCTCGGGGAGCGTTGCGGCAACGCCGATCTCTGCGCCGTCATCCCTGATCTGCAGCTCAAGATGGGCGTCGAGTGCGTCGAGGCGGACCAGCTCGACGCCCTCGTCGACCTCTCCCGCTTCACGAACGAGGTGGCGAATCTCGACCCCGACGACGGGGCGGCGTACGTGGGGCGGAGCGCCTTCACCCATAAGGGCGGGGTGCACGTCTCGGCCGTCATGAAGGAGCCGAGCACCTACGAGCACGTCACACCCGAGGCCGTGGGCAACCGGCGGCG
>CAJXKO010000135.1 GCA_913055845.1 uncultured Bacteroidota bacterium
CAGAACGAGGATGACACGTACAACCTGGCTCCCAAGCACATGGCCGCGCCCATGGGATGGGCCGACTACTTTGGGTTCGTCTGTACGCCGCGCCACAAGACGTACCGCAATGCCGTGCGCACCGGCGTCTTTACCGTGAGTTACCCGAAGCCGTCGCAGGTCGTCTTGGCGAGTCTCGCTGCCTCCCCGCGCGTGGGCGACCCGGAGGGACCCCGCCAAAAGCCTGCGCTCGACCAGTTGCCCATGCGGGCCGCGGAGGTCGTGGACGGCGCGTTCCTCGAAGATGCATACCTGTTTCTGGAGTGCGAACTGGAGAAGCACGTGGACGATCTTGGCGAAAACAGCCTTCTCATTGGGACGGTCGAGGCCGTGCACGTGGATAAGAAGGCACTTCGCGTGTCCGACGAGGAAGAAGGCGCCGCGATTCGCGATAATCCGCTCCTTGCATACCTACCGCCCGATCGCTACGCGACGATCGACGAGACGAACGCGTTTCCTTTCCCGGCCGGCTTCAAAAAGTAAGCTCCCGCGACGACGCGCCCATGCCTGTCGCTCCTGAGCAATGGGGCCGCGGTGTGTAGCAGATGCTCTCAGTCTCTTGGGCACCAAGCAATTTCTGAATGAGCAGCTCTCCTGATTCGAAGGCCGCCATGGAGTCCGGGTCGGAGGCAGAACTGGCCCGGTCGGTCCGCAACTATCTCGCGGGGCACCGCGAGCAGATGTTGGCCCTACTGGAGGCGCTGGTGCGGGCCGAGTCGCCGACCGACGTGCCGGAGGCGCAGGCGGAGGTGCTGGAGGCCCTGTCCCGGCTCCTGCGGGCGCTGGGCTACCGCGTGCAATATGTGCCGGGCGGCGACCAGAGCGGCGGGCACCTGTACGCCCGTCCCGACGCCCGCTCCCGAGCGCGCCCCGTGCAACTCCTCGTGGGCCATTGCGATACCGTGTGGCCGCGTGGCACCCTCCAGGAGATGCCGTTTGAGGTAGAGGGCAATGAGGTGCGGGGGCCCGGCGTGTTCGACATGAAAGGGGGACTGGTGCAGATGCTGTTTGCCCTCGCGGCGCTGCGGGCCGCCCCCGTCGATCCTAAGGTCACGCCGATTATCTTCATCAACTCCGACGAGGAGCGGGGCAGTCCGACCTCGCGGCGGCATCTCGAACGGCTGGCCCGCTGTGCGCACCGCGCGTTCGTGCTGGAGCCGGCCCTAGGGCTCGACGGTAAGATCAAAACGGCCCGGAAGGGGGCGGGGCGATTCACGGTTCAGATCCAGGGGGAAAGTGCCCACGCCGGCCTCGATCCGGAGAGCGGGTCGAGTGCCATCCTGGAGCTCTCGCACGTGGTGCAGGCGCTCCACGACCTGAACGACCCAGAGGCCGGCATCTCCGTGAATGTGGGTACGATCGATGGCGGCACGCGCCCCAACGTGGTGGCCGACGCGGGCGTCGCCGAGGCAGACGTGCGTGTCGCGACCCACGAGCAGGCCCGGCAGGTTGAGATGGCCATCCGGGACCTGGAGGCGACCACCGCTGGCACGTCGCTCGTCATCGAAGGCGGCATCGGGCGCCCCCCGATGGCGCCCACCCCGGCGTCGCGACGCCTCTGGGAGCAAGCCCGCCGCGCCGCATCGCTCCTGGACCTGGACCTGGAGGAGGCCCGCTCCGGCGGTGTCTCCGACGGCAATCTCATTAGCCAGTACGCCCCGACGCTCGATGGCCTCGGGCCGGTGGGGGATGGGGCCCATGCCCGCCACGAGTTCTGCTACGTCGACCGGATGGTAGAACGGAGCGCCCTGCTCGCCCTGTTGCTTGCCCAACCGCCGCTGCCCCCCGCGTCCGACGTCGCGTCGGGCGCGGACGCATCGGCATCGACTCGCGATCGCTGACGCGTTTTTATCCCTTCGCCTCATCCCTATCGAGTCTTCCAAATCTCATGGATGCTTCTCCCATCTTCGACCGCTGTACGTTCGGCTCACTCACCCGCATCGCAGATCTTGACACCCGTGCCTTCCAGGTCCAGTCTCGTCCCCAGTCGGCGTGGGCCACCGGCGACTACGTGGTGGGGGTCGTTACGGATACGTCGGGCTACCGCGCGATTGAACTGCCCAGCGGGCGTGACATGGAGGTGGCGGAGGGGGACACCGTGGTGGGGGCCCTGGGCACTCGGCGGGCCACGCTCGAGATGACCGGATCCTGGCGCGACATTGGCGACGACGGGGTCATGCATGCCCTCACGCGGGCTGGCCTCTTTGGGTACGCCGAGTCCCGATCCACGCTGGTGCAGCGCCCCCTCGAGCTTCGGTATCAGGGGCACGTTCAGCGCGATGGGGAGGCCGTCACCATGCAGAGCGTCGTCCCGTCGGTGGACCCGCAGCCTTTTTCCACGCCCACTGTTCTCTTTGCCGGCACGTCCATGTCGGCCGGCAAAACCACCGCCGCACGGATCGTGACCCGCCGTCTGAAACGGATGGGCCTGAGTGTGCTTGGGGCCAAAGTGAGTGGGGCCGGGCGCTACCGCGATGTGCTCTCGATCCAGGACGCCGGGGCGAACTGGGGAATCGACTTCGTGGATGCGGGACTGCCCTCCACCGTGGTGCCCGAGGGCGAGTACCGGGCCGCCATCCGCCAACTGCTATCCCGGATGGCTGAGCCCCCGGCCGACGTGGCCGTAGTCGAGATTGGGGCCTCGCCCCTGGAGCCGTACAACGGCGCCCTCGCCATCGAGGAGTTGCAGGACGCCCTTGCCATGACGATCCTCTGCGCGTCCGACCCCTACGCTGTGCTCGGACTGGAGACGGCCTTCGACATGCTGGCGCCTGACCTTGTGACGGGCATCGCCACCAACACCGCCGCTGGCATCGGCCTGCTCGAGCAGCTCACCGATTTGCCTGCCTTCAACATCCGCGACAACGACACGCACGATCGCCTCGATGCCCTGCTGCGCGATCGGCTTCGGATTGCTGAGGAGATGCCTGCCGACTAGCAGACACGTCGCCACGCCACACCGATCGGGGAGTCCTCTCGTACGCGCATCACGGTTTTTGGGAAAGGGCCATGACCGATGGTATTGCTCCTCTGAGGGTCTGGAAAATCCTCCTTTGCACTCTGCTCCTGTTTTGGGGAGCAGGGACGATGGGGGGGCAGGCCCAATCCGCTGTAGGTTTCGAATGGGCAGAAGCTCCTCACCGGACGGTCCCGCTGGACGACTCGACTGAGAAGGGGCGAGCGGAGGTAAGACGCATTGCACTCCGCGATCGTAGGTCCTCTGCGTCGGGAACGTCAGGCAAGCCCTCCCAGTCGTTTCGGTTCGGGCAAGCCCTGGCAGGAGGCACGATCGGCGTAGCCGCGGGCACGGGCCTTGGGCTCCTGCTGTGGCGGGCCGCCGCAGGGGAGGGGCTCGGCGACGATCGGTACGGTCGTCCGTGGCATGATGAGCCCGACGCTGCTTCAGCACTCTTCGGACTTGGGCTCCTCGCCATCGTCGCGGGCGGGCCGATCGGGGCCGTGGAAGGGGGCGGCATCGAGGAGCGGCGGACAGACGCGTACGTCGTCGCCACGATTGGGGAGGTGGTGCTTGGTGGTCTCGGGTACGGACTCGTTCACGAGTTGAATGGGGGAACGGCCGGACAACTGACTGGGCTGGGCGTGGGGGCTGCCCTCGGTTCGACTGTGGGCACCGCGCTGGTGGCGTCGCAAGGAACGCAGAGCGCTGTGGCCTACCGGAACGGCACGTGGCAGGTCGCGCCGCCGGATATTCGGGTCCGTCCCCCCGTCGGACCGAACGGCTCGCCCTCCGTCGACGTCCCTCTGCTTTCCATGCGCTGGTAGCGGTGTGAGGGTGGGCCAACCGATTGGCTCGGCTCGCAGTGAAGCAGGGTCGCCACTCGCAACACAAAGACTGTTCAACGCCCCGGAAATCACCTGAGGAGGAGGGTCTCCCAGCCGTACCGAGCGTTCCAGCAGGAATCGGTACAAGAGCAGGGATCGGTCAGGGGAAGAGCGGCCAAATTCCCCGGGCGGAAGAACATCCAACCGCGCCGCATCGTAGTTTTTGGCTGTTGACGTGAACGCTCCTCTCTTCTCTACTTCCCGACGCCCCCATGGCGCAGTTCGACACGCCCGACCAGCTGACGCTCCCCGATCTCGAAGAAGACGTCCTCGACTGGTGGGAGGCCCACGACATCTTCGCGCGCAGCATTGAGGAGCGCGAGGGTCAGCCCACGTACACGTTTTACGAAGGGCCGCCCACGGCCAACGGCAAGCCCGGCATTCACCACGTCCTGGCGCGCGCCATCAAGGACATTTTCTGCCGCTACAAGACGATGCAGGGCTACCAGGTGGCGCGCAAGGCCGGCTGGGACACCCACGGGCTGCCCGTCGAGATTGAGGTGGAGGAGGAGCTGGGTCTGGAGACGCGGGCGCAGGTCGAGGAGTACGGCATCGAGAAGTACAACGAGGCCTGCCGCGAGAGCGTCTTGGAGTACAAGGACCTCTGGGACACGCTCACGCAGCGGATGGGCTACTGGGTCGACCTCGACGACCCCTACGTGACCTTCCAGACCGACTACATCGAAACCGTCTGGTGGCTCCTCAAGCAGATCGAGGAGGAAGACCTGCTCTACAAGGGGCATAAGATTCAGTGGTACAGTCCGGGCTCGCACACCGTCCTGTCGTCGCACGAGGTGAGCCTCGGCTACGAGGAGACGCAGGACCCGAGCGTTTACATCCGCTTTCCGGTGGCGGGTAAGGACAACACCTACTTCCTCGCCTGGACCACGACACCGTGGACGCTCATCTCCAACACGGCGCTCGCCGTGGGGCCGGACCTCACCTACGTCAAGATTCACCACGAGGACCCGCATCGGGGCGCGGAGAAGTTGATCCTGGCGGAGGCCCTGCTCGACGAGGTGATCGACGAGGACTACACGGTGGAAGAGACGTTCTCGGGCGAGGAGCTGATTGGTCAGGAATACGAGCCGGTCTTCGAATACTTCACGGATCGAGCTGAACCGGGCGAAGAGGCGTGGTACGTCCTCGGGGCTGACGTGGTATCGACCGAGGAGGGCACCGGGGTCGTACACATGGCCCCCGCCTTCGGGGAGGAGGACTACGCCGTGGCCCAGGACGAGGGGCTGCCCCTCTTCAACCCTATCGACAAGGACGGCGAGTTTACCGCCGAGGCCCCGCTGGTCGAGGGCATGTGGTTCAAGGACGCCGACAAGACGATCACCGACGACCTCAAGCGCCGCGGCCGGCTCTACAAGCACGAGACCTACCTTCACAACTACCCGCACGACTGGCGCAAGGGGACGCCCCTGATGAGCTACCCGGTCGAGAGCTGGTTCATCGAGACCACGAAGCTCAAGGACCGGATGGTGGAGCTCAACGACACCATCAACTGGCAGCCGGAGGCGATCGGCGAGGGACGCTTCGGCGAGTGGCTGGAGAACAACGTGGACTGGGCCCTGAGTCGTCGTCGCTACTGGGGCACGCCATTGCCGGTGTGGGAGAGCGACAAGGAGGGCTCGGACCACTACGAGGTCATCGGCTCGGTGGAAGAGCTGCGCGAGAAGGCCGGCGATCAGCTGCCGGACGATGATGAAGAGATCGACCTGCACCGTCCGTTCGTCGACGAGCTGACGTGGGAGGGCCCCGACGGCGGCACCATGCGCCGTGTGCCCGACCTGATCGACGTGTGGTTCGACTCCGGGGCCATGCCGTACGCGCAGTGGCACTACCCCTTCGAGAACGAGGAGGCCTTCGAGGCCAACTTCCCGGCCGACTTTATTGCCGAGGGTGTCGACCAGACGCGCGGCTGGTTCTATTCGCTGCACGCCATCGCCACCCTCGTCTTCGACAGCGTCTCCTACGAGAACGTGGTCGTCAACGGCCTCGTGCTCGACGAGGACGGCAACAAGATGTCGAAGTC
>CAJXKO010000136.1 GCA_913055845.1 uncultured Bacteroidota bacterium
TTCATGTGGCGGAATTTCTTCTTCATCAACAGCATGCTGCGCCACGAGGTGGAGCAGCGCGACTTCTTCCCCCTCGGCGACGAAGGCTACGAGGGCGACCTCCTGAAAGCCAACCACACGGAGCCCTTCGACCCGACGCCGATCGCGGCATAGTTTTCCGTTTTGCCGTTGTAGAGACGACCGGGCCGCTCGTATCTACGGTCGCGGGAACCTCGAACCGCCAAACGAGCCCCTCGCCTTATGGCCTCGACGCATCCCGCCGCCAGCACCACCGGGGTCCGCTTCGAAGAAGCGACCCCTGCGGACGACGCGGCCATCCGTCGGCTCCTGCGCCGCACCCCGATGCCGGGCGACGTGACGATCGGCTACGAGCGGGAGCCCAGCTTCGTCCGCAGCCTCAAGCCGATGGGGACGGAGACGCAGGTCACGGTGGGCCGACCGACCGACGATCCGGAGCGGGTCGTGGCCCTCGGCTGCCGCACGCTGCGCGAGGCGTTCGTCGACGGCGAGCCCCGATGCGTCGAGTACCTGAGTCAGATGCGCGTGGACCCGGAGTATCGGGGACAGGACCTCGTCGAGCAGGGCTTCCGGCAGATTCGAGCATGGCACGAGGCGGACCCGGTGCCCTACAGCTACGCGACGATCACGGCGGAGAACCCGGCGGCGCGCACACGACTGGTGGACCAGCCGGACGGCGCCATTCCGCCATTCCGCCCGCTCGCCGACCTGCACACCCTGGCAATCGTCCTCCGGCGCTGGCGCCTGCGCCGTCCGTCGGGCCCCGACGATGTGACCGTGAGCCGGAATCCGAGCGATCTCGACGGCGTCGCGGCGTTCCTGCGCGAGGCCGGTTGCGACCGCTCGTTCTTTCCGGTGTACCGGACGGAGGACTTCGCGTCCGACGTGACGCTCGGGTTCGACCCGAAGAATCTGTTCGTGGCGCGGCGGGACGGCCGGATCGTCGGCACGCTTGGGCTGTGGGACGTGTCGGGGCACAAGCAGACGGTCGTTCGGGGCTACCGGGGCGCCCTCCGCTGGACGCGCCCCCTTCTGAACGTGGGCCTCCGACTGGCCGGGGCGCACCCGCTGCCCGATCCCGGCGTGCCGCTCCGCTCCGTTTACGCGAGCATGGTCTGTGCCGCCCCGGGGCACGAAGACGCGTACGCCGCGCTCCTGGAAGCCGCCTACCGCCGGGCCGCCGCCTCAGGCGCCGCGTTCCTCATCGTGGGCGGGGCCGAAGGCGATCCGCTCCTTGACGCCGCCCGCGCCTACCCGCACGTGTCCTATCGCAGTACCCTCTACACCGTCCACTGGACCGATGCCCAGCCCCAGCCCTCGCTCGACGCCCGACCGCCCGCCGTCGAATTCGCCACCCTCTGAGGAGGCCGTCGACCTCACCGGCTCGATCCGGGCCGTCGACGCCCTTACGGCGGAGGACCGCGCAGCCATGCAGTCGCTGATGGCCGACTACTTCGAGAACGTGTCCGCCGAGCAGTTCCGGGCCGACCTCGACGAGAAAGAGCAGGTGATCCTCCTCCGCGACGCCCACGACCGGATTCGGGGGTTCTCGACGATGATGCGGTTTGTCGTGCCGGTTGACGGGCGGGAGGTCGTTGGCATCTTCTCCGGCGACACGATCATCGACCGGGCGTGCTGGGGGACCTCACTTCTGCCAAAACTCTGGGCGCAACTGGCGTTTCGCTGGAGCGACGCCGCGTCGCACGACCGCGTCTACTGGCTCCTCCTGAGCGCCGGTTACAAGACGTACCGCTTCCTGCCAGTCTTCTTCGACGCGTTCTATCCCCATTGCGACACATCCACCCCGCCGGAGCAGCAGCGCATCCTCGATGCCCTCGCCTCCGCCCGTTACCCCGAGGCGTACGATGCCGAGGACGGCGTCGTCCGCTTCGACCACCCCACGCCGCTCCGCGAGGACGTGGCCCCGCCCACGGAGCGACGACAGCAAAATCCGCACGTGGCCTTCTTCCTGGAGGCCAATCCCGGCCACACGGAGGGCGACGAGTTAGTGTGTCTGACGCGGGTCGTCCGTTCGAACCTCACGCGAGCCGGCCGTCGGATGGTCGAAGTCGACTGACCTCCGTCTCTGTTCGTGCTTGTGTCCCACCCGCGCCTCCGCCTCAATGCGCCGTCTTCTGCCAACGTTTGCGAACACGCTTTGGGCCCTGGCGGCCCTGCCCAAAGCTCTCCGTTTCCACTGGGGGCTGCGCGACAGGACCGCGACACAGCGGCAGGTGCTGCGGCGCATCCTTCGGGACAACGCGGAGGCAGAGGTTGGGCGTCGGTACGACTTCGACTCTATCGACAGCGTGGCCGCCTACCAGGACCGCGTCCCCCTCACAACGTACGAGGACTGGACGGAAGAAATCGATCGGATTGCGGCGGGCGAAGACGGTGTGCTGACGAGCGAGCCCGTGCGCCTGCTGGAGCCGACGAGCGGCTCGACCGCCGCGACGAAGTGGATCCCCTACACCGACGCCCTACAGGATGAATTCCAGCGGGCTGTCGCGCCGTGGATTGTTGACCTGTTTCGCCACCCCTCCCAACTGCTCACCGGCTCGGCGTACTGGTCCGTCTCCCCCGTCGGCGATCGCCCCGAGCAGACGGACGGGGGCGTACCGGTCGGCTTTGCGGACGACAGCGACTACCTGGGCCCAGTGCAGGGGCGTCTGGTGCGGACCGTGATGGCCGTGCCGCCCTGCGTTCGCCGCCTCCGCGACATCGAGGCCTTCCGCTACGTGACGCTACTGGGGCTTCTCCGCCGCGCCGACCTGACGCTGGTCTCGGTGTGGAACCCAACCTTCTTCACGCTCCTCCTGGAGCAACTGCCGGAGTGGGGCGACCGGCTGGCCGACGACCTGGCGGCGGGCACGCTGTCGCCGCCGGGCTCCGTTCCTGCGGCGGTCCGGGAGCAGTTGGAAGCGCAGTGGACGCCCTGTCCCGAGCGGGCGTCCGTCCTCCGGTCCGCCCTGAACGACGCACCTCCGGCCCGCCACCGTCGCCTGTGGCCTCGTCTGCATTTGGTGAGCTGCTGGGCCGACGGGCCCGCCGCGGCTCATGCGGACGAGTTGGCCGCTCTCCTTCCCCACGCCCATCTCCAACCGAAAGGCCTCCTGGCGACGGAGGGCGTCGTCACGATTCCGATGACGGACGCGCCCGCCGGCGTACCCGCCGTCCGATCCCACTTCTTCGAGTTCCTCCCTGCGGACGGTGGCGATCCGGTGCTGCTCGACGCGCTAGAAACGGGCAATCGCTACGACGTGGTGCTCACCACCGGTGGGGGGCTCTACCGCTACCAGCTCCGCGACCGGGTGGAGGTGGGGGGGCGGTGGCGCGGGGTGCCGTGCCTGCAGTTCGTCGGCAAGACCGACCAAGTCGTCGATCGCTTTGGCGAGAAGCTCAATGCCCGCCATGTGCAGCGTGTGCTCGACGCGGTGTGCGACGCTCACGACTTTTCCCCGTCGTTTGCGATGCTGGCGCCGGACGAGCGGGATCCGCCCGGCTATACGCTCTTCGTCAAGACTACGGCCTCTGACTCTGCGCTGCACAACATCGGGCAACGCGTTGAGAGGGGACTGCGCGAGAACTACCACTACGACTACTGCCGCCGCCTCGGTCAGCTCGGCCCGCTTCGCCTCTTTCGGGCGACGGGGAACGCCCAGAACACCTACCTGAAGCACTGCGTGGCGGCGGGCCAGCGGCCCGGGGACGTCAAGCCCACAGTCCTCCATTCCGACACCGACTGGCACCGCCGCTTCGAAGGGGCATTTCTCGAGATCCCTCTTTGCGGCTCCGAATAGCGGCTGTGTGCCGAGAGGAAACCCGTGGCGGAGAAGGACTACGGCAGTGCTTTCCCCCGACGTCCCGAAGCAGGACGTGTGCGTTCACAGTCGGCAAACGCCGTTCCGGGCGCGCGGAAAGGGAACGCTAAGAGCCCGTCAGTCGGTAGAATACCTTCCCACCTCTCTGCCACGGGGGATTCCCAGCCCGGCAGGAACGCACGCCGTGAAGGATATCTGCTTGACCGAAGTCGACACAAAGATGGGTGTTACAATTCGAGACGTTGCGGAGGAGGCCGAAGTATCGGCCACGACCGTCTCGCGGGTCTTCAACCACGACCACCTCGTCAATAGTGAAACGCGGGACCATGTGCTGACGGTGGCCCAACAAATGGGGTATGCCCCCGATGCGACAGCACGAAGCCTCAGCAACGGGCGCACCCAGTCGATGGGCGTGATTCTGCCGGCCCCGCACGGCGAGTTCTTCTCGGAGCTTATCCGGGGGCTCGACGATGCCGCGCAGGAGGCCGGATACTTTCTGCTGATCGCCGGCTCGCACTACGACCCGGAGGAGGGGGTGTCCGCCCTTGAGTCCATTGCGGGCCGCGTGGATGGCCTCGTCATGATGACCCCACGCGTCCGGTCGCGACCGCTGACGCAGGCCATCGACCTGGACCTGCCGGTCGTCCGGGTCAACAGCGAGCCTGGGCCGGACGAGTTTGACCTGTTCAGCATGGAAAACCAGGCAGGGGCGGCCCACGTCGTTCGTCACATGACCGAGCGAGGAGGCTCACGGATTGCCGCCATTACCGGCCCGCCCGGCAGCTACGACGTCGAACGGCGGATGGAGGGCTATCGCCGGGCTGTGCGCGAGCACGACACGGCGGAGGAGGGGGCAGTTATCGAGGGCGACTTTACACAGAAAAGCGGCTACCAGGCCGGGCAGCAGATCGCGGCCCTGGACCGTCGTCCCGACGCTGTATTTGCCTGCAACGACTACATGGCCATCGGGGCCATGTTGGCCTTTCAGGAAGCAGGCATCCGCGTGCCCGATGAGATTGCCGTGGCGGGATTTGACGACATCACGAGCGCCCGCTACGCCAACCCGCCGCTTACGACCGTGGAGGTGCCGGTGTACGATCTGGGCCGCCAGGCTGGCGAACGGCTCCTCCGTCGCGTGCAGGCCAGCACGCCCCCTGAGCCTGAGCAGTTTAAGGTGTCGCACGAACTGAAGGTCCGCGCAAGTACGGGTGGTCCCTGAAGACATTTGCACCGGGGCTTCTGGCGTCCGTAGCCCCCGGCCAAGCGGCCAAAAACCCACCAGACGCAGGGTTCTGCACTGCGTGAACAAGAGTTTGTCCCGGACGCCCCGTCGGGGTGTACGCCGCTGCCCTCACATGAATGCTCTTGTCCCATGCAATCGGGCCCCTTCGGTGTGTATGACTGGATCGCGATTGCGGGGTACCTGGCTGCCATCCTGGGCGTGGGGTTCTGGGCCACGCTTCGGGACAAGACAAGCGAGGACTACTTTCTGGCAAACCGCTCGCTTGGATGGTTCGCCCTCGGGCTCTCCTTATTCGCCACCAACATGTCGGGCAGCACCCTGGTGGGACTGGTCGGGGGCGCGTACCAGATGGGCGTGGCGGTCTATAACTACGAGTGGACGGCGGTCGTCGCGCTGACGATCCTCATTGCCTTCTTCTTGCCCGCTTATCGGCGGCTCGGCATCACGACCGCGCCGGAGTTTCTGGAGCGTCGGTTCGATGCGCGCACTCGTCGGGGGTTTTCGGTCCTTGCCCTCGTCGGCAACGTTCTGATCGACATGGCGGGCACGCTCTACGCCGGGGCAGTGGTCCTGAGCGTGGTTTTTCCGGGGCTTTCCCTGGAGGCGTGCGTGGGCCTGCTGGCGCTGCTGGCGGGCGGGTACGCCATTGCGGGCGGGCTGCGGGCGGCCGTCCACACCGACGTCGTGCAGGGAGGGTTGTTGTTGCTGGGGGCGGCGAGCGTATCGGGCGCGGCCTACTGGCAAGTCGGCGGCTGGGAGGAGGTGCAGGCCGCGACAGCGCCGGCCATGCGGCGCCTCATCCTTCCTGCCGGGAGCGAGGTCGTACCGTGGCCGGGCCTCT
>CAJXKO010000137.1 GCA_913055845.1 uncultured Bacteroidota bacterium
TCCGTAGCCGTCCGCCGCGCCGGCCTGCGGGGGCTGGAACGTATTCTGAAACCCAAGGCCCAAAAGGAGCCAGAGTGCCAACGGTTGCGCGAGGGCGCCGAGCACCCGGCTCCGGTCACGCACAAATTTGAGGATTTCGCGGGCGGTGAGGGCCCCGACCGTTCGCAAGGCGCTCATAGAAAAAGGCTGGGCGTGTGAAGAAGGAACGTCTGGTTGCAGGCCGACACGGTCCCGCAGGCTAATTGCGGACGTGCTTCAGTCCTGCATCCTCGCTGCGCGGGCCAGGGCGTGCTCGCGGTCATCGTCCGGGGAAACCCCAGCGTGGACCATAAACACGTCTTCCAGGGTGGGGGGGCGAAGGGTCGCACTACGGATGCGGTCGCCTAGGGCCTCGTACAAGGACGGCAGAAACGCAGGGGGATTCGAGGGCGCCACCTGCACTGTGGCGCCCACGATACGGGTGGGCACTCCAAACTGGGCCTCAATGCGGTTGCGAAGCAAGGTGGGCGATTCGGTGTCGACCCAGATGGTTTCCGTTCCCAGGTCGGCCTTGAGCGCCTCGGGGGCGCCGTCGGCCACGAGGGCACCGTCCGATAGGATCCCGACGCGGTCACAGCGTTCGGCCTCATCCATGAGGTGAGTAGCGACCAGGAGGGTCGTGCCTTCAGCCGCCTGGAGACGCTGTACGGCCGTCCAGAAGGTGCGGCGGGCGGCGGGGTCAAGGCCCGCGGTCGGCTCGTCGAGCAGCAACAGGTCGGGGCGATGTAGCAACCCGCGCGCCAGGTCGGCGCGGCGTCGGAGTCCCCCCGACAAGTCGTCCACAGTGTCGTGCCCCCGGTCGGCCACGTCAAGGCGCTCCAGTAGCGTGTCGATGCGGTTGCGACGAGCCGCTCCGTGCAGGCCATAGAGCGATCCCTGAAAGCGAAGGTTCTCGCGGACCGTCAGCGTCTCGTCGAGCGCCTCGTCCTGAAAGACCACCCCAATCCGTTGCCGTACCGCGTCGGGTTGGTGCGTCGTATCGAGCCCAAACACCTGTGCCGTCCCCTCCGACGGCGGCATGAGCGTGGAGAGGATCCGGAACAGCGTGGTTTTGCCGCTGCCATTGGGCCCGAGCAGGCCGTAGAGAGTGCCAGGGGCTACCTGAAGCGCGATGTCGTCCAACGCCCGGTGGGTCCCATAGCGGTGGGTCACACCTTGAATGTTGACGGCCGGATCGTTCATGAGCAATGCTTACAATCAGAGAACCAGCGGACGCCGTCTGTGTGCGGCGACCCACCGCCGTCAGAAACAGCGAGGACCTACAGGAACCAGTCTAGTAGCAAGAAGGCCACCAGAGCGGGGATGTAGAGGACAGATGCCTTGAGCACGCGCCTTGCTTTTTGGCCCGTTCGCTCCCCGTGGAAGACGAGAGTCGTCCACAGGAACCAGAGGCCAAGCGGTACCACGCCCACGCCGTAGAGCCACCCTGCAGTCCCCGACACGACCGGCAGCACGCTGACCGGAACGAGCAGGGAGGCAAACCCAATCATCTGGGCCGCCGTGGAGTTGCCGTTCGGCTCCACCACCGGAAGCATCGCGTAGTCCCCGCGGTCATAGTCCTTGCGGTACATCCAGGCGAGCGACAGAAAATGGGGCATTTGCCAGCACGCCAGGATGCCGAACACCGCCCATCCACCTGCCCCGAGATGGCCAGTGGCGGCTGTGTATCCCCCGAGCGCCGGGAGGGCACCCGGCACTGTTCCAATGAGCGTATTCCACTTGGTGACCCGCTTGAGCGGTGTATACACGAACAGATAGAGCACGGCCGTAAGGGCGGCAATGACGGCCGTCAGTACATTCACGAGCGGGCACAGGAGCCCCACCGCCGTGATGACCATCAAGATGCCCACCCGGCGCGCCGTCTTGGGGTTGACGCGCCCGTCGGGCAGCGGGCGGGTCGCCGTCCGCTTCATCTGTGCGTCGTAGCGGCGTTCGAGCACATGATTGAGCATACCCACGCCCCCGGCACAGAGGGCCGTGCCCAGCATCGCCCAGAGCAGGGTCCCGCCCGCCAGGCCGGCCGGGGAGCCCACCAGAAAGCCCGCAAACGCCGACAGGGTCACGACGGAGGAGATCTCGGGCTTGGCTAACAGGAGGTAGTCCCAAAGCACCTCCCCCACGGATCGAGACGAGGCCTGCGCGTCGGCCGCGGGAGAGGCCGCCGAGACGGCCACAGGCGAGTCCGACGACCCGTCAGACGGGGAGTCCATAAGCAGTAAGCACCAAGCGCAAGGAAAAGCAAATCGCGAGATCCGATCCGGGACGCATCAGGGCTCTGCCCCAACGAGCTCCGGCTCTGGTTCCGACACATCCGGCTGCACCGTCTCCGTCCGCTGACGGCGGCGCGCGACGAGCAGGGCCATTACGATCGACGCGCCGAACAACAGTGCTCCCACCACCAGGTGGGCCACCGTAAGGACCACGTACGCCACGACGCCCCCCTGACCCGAGGGCTCATAGAGTGTAAGGAGCAGCGACGCAAGCCCAAGCGCAAACTGCAGCCCCATCGCTCCCGTGAGCACCCAGGCGGTTCGCCGAACGACCGGTACCCCGTCGAAGTGCTTTTCCGCAATCGTAAACACACCGAGCACGGCCCCCACCACCACAAAGGCTCCAGTCACGTGCAGGGCTGTATAGCCGCCGGACATGCCCGCGCCGGGGTGCCGCAGCATGGCTCCTAGCACAATCTGCACGTACACGAGGCCAGCCGTGGCGTACGTCCATCTGCGAAGACGGCTGGTCGCCGCGGTATCGGGCAAGGTCCCGCGGCGCGACCGCCACGTGTTGCTTACGAACAGCGTCATTGCTACGAGCGTCGCGAAAAAGAGCTGGGCCACCGAAGCGTGAATCATCGCGAGGTTGAGCGACACCCAGAGGACGCGGAGCCCCCCGAGGAGGCCCTGAAAGATCACCAGTGCGACCGCCCCGAGGGCAAGTTTCCGCATCCACGCCCGCGGATCCGACCACCAGGTCCAGGCCCCAAGGACGACCGTCAGCAGGCCCACAAGGCTAGCGACAAGACGGTGGCCGTGCTCCGCCAGGTAGGCAGGCACGTGCCACCAGTCGTCCACCGGGTTCAACAGGTTGTAGGAGCCGAGAGACGTGGGCCAGTCGGGAAAAGCCATGCCAGCACCGATGCTTGTCACCACGGCGCCCCACGACAGGAGCACGACAGTAGTGAGCACCGTGGCCACGGAAAACCGACGGCGCCACGTCCAATCCGAATGGGAAGGAGGAGAAGTCATGAGGAAAGGGACGCCATGATGGGGGCTACAGGGGACAGACTCCTGAAAGAACGCACTTAAGAAATCCCCGATTCTCCCACGAAAGGGGGCGGGCCCAGTTCCGTAAAGAGAACGCAAACGGAACCATTGTCGGAACCTTTCCTACGCCCCGACGGGGATTCCATTTTTGCCGCCGCGCCTGGTTCTGTCTTCATATTCTTTGTTACGCATTTCTCTCCTGCCATGGGCTCCGACGATACACTGATCGCATCCATCTCCGGCATCCGTGGCATTGTGGGACAGGGACTGGACCCCTCCGTGCTCGTCCGCTACGCGGGCGCCTTCGGTACGTGGTGCCGCAAGCGGGCGGAGGCAGCAGGGCGTCCCCAGCGAATCGTCGTGGGGCGGGATGCCCGGCCGTCGGGCGACGCCTGCGCGCAGATTGTGGTTGGGACGCTGCGGGGCATGGGGTGCGACGTCATCGACCTCGGGCTGGCCACCACCCCGACCGTTGAGATGGCTGTGCTTCGAGAAGGAGCGGCCGGTGGCATCGTGCTAAGTGCGTCTCACAATCCGGAGGCGTGGAATGCGCTGAAGCTGCTCAACGAGAAGGGCGAGTTTCTCACGCCGGCGCAGGGTGAGACGATTATCGAGCGGGCCGATGCCGGGGAGGCCGCCCCCGTGGCGTCCGAATCGCTGGGGAGCTACCGAGAGTACGATGCCCTCCCCGACCACATCGACGACATTCTGGCCCTCGATCTGATCGATCCCCAACGCATTGCCGCCCGCAACCTGGAGGTGGTGGTCGACGGGGTTAACTCCGTCGGCGGCTTGGCCCTGCCCCGACTCCTCCACTGTCTGGGTGTGGCGGAGGAGAATGTACACTGTCTGCACTGCAAGCCCACCGGTCACTTTGCCCATCCGGCCGAGCCGCGCCCCGATCACCTCACCGAACTCACGGAGGCTGTGCCCGACCTAGGTGCCGATCTCGGCCTGGCCGTTGATCCTGACGCCGATCGCCTCGCCCTCGTCGACGAGCAAGGCCGCTTCGTGCTCGAAGAGTTCACGCAGGTACTGGCGGCCGACTTTCTATGGCGGCACCGCGAGGGCCCTTTCGTGACCAATCTCTCCTCCTCCCGTGCCATCGACGACGTAGCCGCCCGGCACGACCAGCCGGTGTATCGCTCGGCCGTCGGCGAGATCAATGTGGTGGAGCGCATGAAAGACGTGGACGCCGTGCTCGGAGGGGAGGGGAACGGCGGGGTCATCCTGCCCGATCTGCACTACGGCCGCGACGCCCTCGCCGGCACGGCCCTCATCCTCCAGCACCTGGCCAACTCGGGGCACTCCCTGGGAGGCCTCCACGACGACCTGCCCCACTATGCCATGGCGAAAGAGAACCTCCCGCTCCCAGATGTAGCCCCGGACCGGTTGCTGTCGGCCCTGGCCGAGCAGTACGAGGGCGAGGACCTGTCGACGATCGACGGCCTCAAGATCGACTTTGAAGCGTCCTGGGTACACATGCGTCCCTCCAACACCGAGCCCATTCTCCGCGTTTACACAGAGGCCGACACCGACGAAAACGCGCAGGCCCTCGCGGCTCGATTCCGGAGCGAATTGCAGGCGCTGATGGATACGCTGGAGGCGGCGTAGCTGGGACTGAGAGTGGCCCCGACCCGCCGCAGCCTGGGGCGATTGGTCCGATGGGCACAACCGGCACTGCGTTCGTGTAGATGCATCGTCCGGTCGCGGCAACTATCAGGGATGATGCGCCCGCTCGCGCCGCGTCCTGTTTTTGTATCAACAACTCTCCCCCACCATGTCCGATGAGACCTCGCCCGATCGTGACCTGCGCTGGTACCGGTCGCAGTGGGACGACCTGATGGCCCTTCTGGATGTGTCCGACCCGAAAGCGGTCGTGGCAGAGGTGCGGCGGCTTCAAGAGCGCCTGGAATCGATGAAAACGCAGCAGGATGCCCTGTCGGACCTGGGCGTGAGCGACCCGGAGCGAGCCCTCCGCATGATCGAGAACATGGCGGATCAACTGGAGGAATTGTATGCCGAGCGCGATCATCGGGCGGGGGGGAACGAATCGCGCCCCAACACCTGACAGCATGGTCTGGAGCCACGTTTGATTTCCCGTCCCCCGTAGCCTTCGTCTCTCATGCAGATCGAGGCGTCGTCCCCCCGGTCCGAACGCGCAATGCGCCCTCGTCCCGCCGCTAGTCCCGAGGTCGTGGCGACGCTCCGGCAGGCCCGCGCTCAGTCGCCCGTCGCCGAAGAGGCTCCGGACCCTAATCCGTGGCACTCGCTTCTCTACGACGCCCTTCACGATCAGGGGCTGCCGGCCGTGATTGAAGACGGGGCCATCACCCCGGGAGGATCGCTGTGGACGGGAGCTCGCCTGTGGACCCAGGCGTTTCGTGACGCGTCGCTCCGGGCGGGTGATCGTCTGGTCCTCGCGCTGCCGCCTTCCACGGCTTTTGTGCAGGTGCTCGTGGCGGCGCTGTGGGAAGGACTCACGATTGTCCTCGGCACACCAAGCGACGAAATCGATGCGCTCTACGAGGCACTGGATGCCCGGGCGGCCATAGCCCTGCG
>CAJXKO010000138.1 GCA_913055845.1 uncultured Bacteroidota bacterium
CCACGTTGTCTCTGCTCTCGTTCTTGTTTGGATTTTTGTCGGATGCGCAATTTTCGGATCCGAAAATGCTACGCATATTCGAATCGAAAACGCGAGTGAGGTGGATTTCACTTCCGTACGAGTCGCTTTTCCAGAGGCTGAAGCCAACTTTGGGACGATTTCGTCTGGCCGGAGAAGCGAATATCAACGAGTAGACGAAGCCTACCGTTACGGCTTTACCAAGGTGGAGGCTGAGGGAGAGACGTACAGAATTCAGCCGATTGACTACGTAGGGGAAGAGCCTCTCGATCCTGGACGCTACACGTACCAACTAGACATTGTTGAGGGCGAACTGGTATTGGAATTGGAGTAAACGGAAACAATCAGGTTCGTACATGGCCGCTCCATAAGCCTCATTGCAGCCGACGACGGGCCGAGGCGTTTCCGCCAGTTGGTGCTTTCCCGGTTCTTGGCCTACGTTGCGAAGCCCGTCGCGGCTGAATTTCCACGTTATGCCGAGCATATAAATGTTCTTGGCAAACAGCTTTCTTCGGTGTTTATAATACCGGTGCTACCAATTTCTATCCATTCGAACTGTACGGCTTGCATGCCGAACGGTCTCGTCTGCCCTTTCTTGGTTCCACTTTCCTTCTCGTAACCTACCTGTAGGCTTATGCGAAGTCTGACACACTACCTTACAGTTTTCGTACTTTTGGCTTCTCTGTGTACCGTTGCTCCTCGCGTGGCCGGCGCACAGACTGACGCCGTTCCTCTGGAGGGACGCTCACTGTATGGATCAGCGTCTTTAGGGGGACCGGCCGGGGGCTACACGGTGAGCGTGGAGCATCTCTTCGTTCGAACCCCAAGTCTCCAGATTGGAATGCGGATCGGGGGCTCATACGCTCGAAACCTGGTTTGGGAAGGGGCCGCATCTGCCGTGTCCGCCGGGGTTCTGGCCGTTCGCCGTCTTGGGGCCCTGGGCAGTAGCCCCGTAGGACTCGAAGGAGGTGTTGGAGTTACTCGTGTTCACGAAGATCTCTGCGACGAAAGAAGCTGTAGTGGCCTCGTTTCGAGGACGGCCCCGCACTTCTACGCCTCAGGTGCCGTGCGCGTGACTGCGATGGACGGGCGGCTCGCCTATCGAGTGGGTATCGTTACCCTTGTGAGTGACGATGATCCGCTTCTGCTACCGATGTTGGGTATTGGTGTCGGACTCTTTTGAGTGCCGCCGAGGCTCTCCACATGGGGCTCGGGTTCTATGGTACAGTGGAGTTGAGTCGTCAGAACTAAAGGGCGCTTGCTTCACAATAGGCCTCAGGAACGAGCCTTCGAGCAAGATCCGCACGAGGCAGCCGTGCCTCAGAGATCGGCATAACCCCTCATTGCAGCCGACGACGGGCGGATGCCCTTTTCGGTAGTTGGTGTCTCCTTTGTTCATTCCACACGTTCTGAAAACCCGTCGCGGTTGAATGTCCACGTTATGCCGCTTTTCTCTCGACGCCATGATTTTGGCGATCCATACGCTTTTCGGAGTTGTTGCGCTGATCTCGGGTGCGTGGAACCTAGCCGCCATGAAGGGCACAAGGCGGCACCGTGCGGTTGGGTGGGTCTACGTCGGTTCGATGACCGGCCTGATCCTCACTTCGTTCGGCATCTTTGAGCTGTTCGGCGGCTTCGGGCCGTTTCACGTCTTGTCGCTCGTGAGCGGAGGGACGCTTGCAATTGCCATCTACTTCCCGCTTCGGCGCAGGCACCACGAGGGCTGGATGGTCCAGCACTACTTCTGGATCGCATACTCCTATGTCGGGCTCGTCATGGCAACGGGATCCCACCTTTTCGAATACGGGCCGCCAGGGTGGCCCTTTTGGGCACGTGCGGTGCTTTACTGGGGCGTCCCGTACGTCGTAGGGTCGGCGTTGATCTTCGGCCGACGAGACACGATCCTGGGCAAGGTGCGGGAGCGGAGATCTACCGAGGGTATGGCATAACACGGCGCTGTAGCTGACGAAAAGTTTGGTCCATTTTGCTCTCACAGCCGAAACTGCTTCTTGTGCTTGAAGCTATAGATGTGCCGCGACTTTTCGCGAGCTAATCTTGCCCGATATGCGTAGTCGAACGGGAACTGCTCACTGCCGTACGTAGCACCACATTCCCCGATCCTCAAGCATCGTGAGCCATGCCAAAGACTGTTGAGGCCGTTGTTGACGACGACGGATACATCCGACTCCCAGACTCGATTTCGCTAAAGCGCGACCAGCGAGTTCTCGTTACGATTCTTGAGGACGAAGAGGAACCTGCTTCTGAGCCGCAGATTGCCGAGACTGCTCTGATGAGCGAAGAGGCCCTCGCTGAAGACTGGACTCGTGAAGAAGAGGAGGACGCATGGACGCACCTTCAGCCGGATTCGTAGTTCTGGTTCCCTTTCCGTTTTCAGATCTGTCGGAGTCCAAACTTCGTCCGGCGGTGGTCCTGGCAGAGATCAGTCGTGATGACTTCGTGTGCTGTCAGGTGACGAGCAATCCATATGCGGATCCAAACGCCGTTGAACTCACGGATGAGGATTTTGCAGAGGGGAGCTTAAAGCGAGTCAGCTACGCCCGTCCCGGAAAGCTCTTCACGGCGAACCGTCAACTGTTTGAAGGGATGGCAGGTGTGCTTGAAGACGCCCCCCGGGAAGAAATTGTCAATCGGATCGTCCAGTTGCTCCGGACTGGACGTTGGTGAGCGGACTACGCATAACCCTCGCTAGAGCTGACGGAGGGCTCGTGCCGTCATCGATGGGGGCTATTGAACGGGTTTGTTTTCGCTGGTCGGAAGTGACAACGCCAACGGATGGAAACTCCATCCGGCGTTATTATTTTTTTGTCGGTCAGCACTCCGGTTGGCGTTTTCTCGCCCTCCGCACCTCAGCTACCACGATATGCGCTACCGTCGCTACGCTCCCTTCGCGCATATCGGGGCGAGCTGACTGCGTCACGCGGTGGAATGCTCCGGTCGCTCGTCCCTTCGGTCCTTCCGCGACGCTCCGCATATCCCCCGCTAGACCGCACGCAACCTGCCTGCGCGATGCAGGCATCGCTCCGGCAGAACGGCGCCGGTCAGCTCGCCCCGTTATGTGCACATCTAACCGAGGTATAAACGGTCTGGTCATCCTCCTTCTGATAAGCGCTGCGCTGCTGAAAAGCCCAGCAGCAGTCGCCCAACCTGACTCGACGGGCCCAGAAATAATATTGCCAATTGATCGGAGTCCTCGGCCAGAAGGTGGGCCGTCTGAACTTAGAGAGTCGACCCGATATCCCGAATCAGCCAAGCAGAAAGGAATCACAGGTAAAGTCATTGTCGAGTATCTGATGGATTCGACGGGTACTGTCCCGGATAGCTCTATCAAAGTGACCGATGCACACTTCCAATACGAAGTAGGAGACTCATCAGTGGAGGTAGATCTCCTGAAAAAGCAGGGTGGTTTTCTCGTTGATGAAAACAGTAACCGGGAGATCGATCAGGGCGAGGAGGTTCTGCCGTTTCCCAAGCTAGAGGACGTGTGGAAATCGTTGATTAGAGAAGCGATCCGCGTAGTGGGAGAGACGACTTGGGAGCCCCAGGAAGAAGCTGGAAAGCCCGTCGGACTTGGAGAAAGACATTCGTTCCCTGTGACCTTCATGCCAGCGAAAAAGCCGGGCAATTAGGAAAAAAGACGGCCAAGCAGTCGCACATAACCGCCACTGTAGCTGACGAGCGGCCAGTGCCAGTTTCGCTCGCTTCTGGTAACACAATTCGTCTTCGCTGATCGAAACTGATGACGCGAACGAATGGATACCTCGCCGTCCGACTCGGTTCACCGGTGTGTTGATTTCTAGTCTTTTCCCAGCCGCTCGCGAGCTAAGTTCGCCCGTTATGTGCACCCACACTTGATTGCTGTCGAATCGGATTATGGTACGATGCCTCAAAATCTGTCTGCTGAGGAGACCGCCATTCTAGCGACCTATTCGAACCGTCAAGACGCCGAGGTCGCCAAGGCCCGTTTGGCCGAACGTGAGATTGACGCATTGATCGTGGCCGACGATGTCCATCCTCCATTCCAACTCACCGAAGGGGTGGAGCTTCGCGTCTTGGAAGGCGTGGCGCATCGGGCTCAGCGCGTTCTTGAAGAAGAAATGGGCGTTTCCGTAGAGGATGAAGTCACCGCGGAGATGCCTGCCGAATCCGCCCAACAAGGGCAAAGTGCAGGCTTGACGTTTGGCAGTGGCGGACTCGTGCAGGCAACGGCTTGGACATACGTGGCGGCGTTTCTCCTGATGGTGGCGATTATTCTGACGGGACTTCTCATCGGCTTGTAGCAATAAGGGATACCATTCGGCTCAACGCGATGCGAACTGCTTTTCCATTTTTGTTGCGTACCCTTCTTTGCCTCGCCAGTCTATTTCTCACAGTTGCCTTTCCTGCGCCGGCACAGGAGACGAGTTCGGATACGACTATCGTTGGAGCTTGGTCGGCTGAGGAAGACTACTTTCGTCCCGTGATCCGCTTTGAGCGAGCCACGGATGGATCGCTGGTCGCTTTCTTGGCTGGCAACGCCCAGGAGAAGGGGGCGCCTTTCTCCAGGACTCGTCGCCGCGATGACAGCCTCTTCCTGCAGTCCGACCGGATGAGTGTTCGGTTTCGGGGCCTCGCATCGGTGGAGGACCGAGTCATTGAGGGCACATGGGTGCAGGGAGAGCGTTCTGCGAACCTCACCCTGACGCCTGTCGAGGAGGCCGCTGCCGACCAGAAAGCCTCTACGACTCCGTCTCGCCCCCAGCATCCCGAGAAACCCTATCCCTATCGCACGGAAGAGGTCACGTTCAAGAGCGACGCGGACGGGGCGACACTTGCGGGAACCCTTTCTATCCCGAGCGAGGACGGACGGCATCCTGCCGTGGTGCTTCTTCAGGGATCGGGGGAAAACGGGCGGGACTACACCTATCGAGGTCATAAATTCTTCCTGGTTCTCGCCGACCACCTGACCCGCCAAGGAATTGCCGTCCTGCGCTACGACCTTCGTGGCGCTGGGAAGTCAGAAGGGCGTCTCTCCGGAGCCACCCTTGAGGATCTTGCCCAGGACACGGTGTCCGCGTTGCGCTTACTGAAAGAGCAGCCCAGCGTGGACCCGACACGTGTCGGTCTGATCGGGCACAGTATGGGCGGGATGATTGCTCCACGGATCCACGACCAATTTGAGCAGACAGCCTTCCTCGTTTTGCTGGCCCCGCCGAGCCTACCTGGCCACCAGGTGCTCTCGCAGCAGAAGGCGCGGATCGCTGAAGCCGCGGGGGCCTCGCCCGCCGAAGTCGATTCAATTCGAAAACAGTCGCGCCAGGTCTTCGAGGTTATTCGGTCCGACCGAGACTCTGCGGATGTAGCTTCGCAGCTGCGACCGATTATGAGAGAAGGGGGTGCCCGGAATGATCGACTCCAGTTGAGGGTCGAGGCCAACACCTCTCCGTGGTTCAGGGACTTTGCTCGCTACGATCCCCGGCCTGCTCTTCGACAGGTGGATGTGCCAATCCTTGCGTTTTTTGGAGGGCGAGACCTGCTGGTGCCTCCTCCGCAAAACGCGCCCCCAATGCGCGCTGCACTCACGGAAAGTCCGTCCGACCGCGTGTCGGTTCGCGTACTGGAAGAACTCAACCATCGGATGCAACCGTCGAAAACAGAGCAGTCTAGCGAGGTCAGAGAGATTGAGACGACCGTCGCGCCGGAGGTTCTAGAGCAACTCACCAAGTGGATTCGTGAAAATGTCGGATTCGAGTAGAAGCGTGACACGATAGACTGGGCACATAACACGACTGCTGCACCTGA
>CAJXKO010000139.1 GCA_913055845.1 uncultured Bacteroidota bacterium
GCAGGCCGCGACAGCGCCGGCCATGCGGCGCCTCATCCTTCCTGCCGGGAGCGAGGTCGTACCGTGGCCGGGCCTCTTCACCGGCCTGTTGCTTCTGGGCGTGTACTACTGGTGCATCAACCAGGTCATGGTGCAGCGCACCCTTGCGGCGCGCTCGCTCGGGGAGGCCCGCCGGGGCGCCCTCCTGGCAGGGGTCCTCAAGCTTCCGGTGCTGTTTCTGTTGGTGATGCCGGGCCTGTTTGCGGCGGTTCTGTATCCCGACCTCGGGAACCCCGACCTCGTCTTTCCGCGACTGACCGTCGACCTCCTGCCCGATGGGCTTCGGGGGCTGGTCCTCGTGGGCTTTATCGCCGCCGTCATGTCGTCGGTCGACTCGGTGCTGAACGCCGCCTCGGCCCTTCTGACGATGGACTTTTACGCCGCCCTGCGCCCGGAGGCCTCGGAGGAGCGGCTCGTAGCGGTGGGGCGCACCGTCGCCGCGACGGTTCTTGTCCTGGGGGCACTCATTGCGCCGCAGATCGAGCAGTTTGCCTCGCTCTGGACGTACCTGCAGTCGGCCCTGTCGTACCTGACCCCACCCATTGTGGCCGTCTTCATCGGAGGGCTGTTCGTACGGCGGGTGCACCGGCACGCTGCCTTCTACACGCTGGTCGGCGGCAGTGGACTCGCGCTTGTTCTGGTCGCGTTGCAGCCCCCGCTTCACTTCCTCTACGTCGCGGCGCTTCTCTTTGTCGCCAGCCTGCTGTTGATGGGCGGGATCACCTGGGCCGTGCCCGGTCCTGCGCGTCCGCCCCCCAACGCCGCCCTGTGGCGACGTGCAGACGGACGGCTGGGGGCGCTCGTCCTCGGGGGCGTTGCCGTGCTCCTGGCCGCCGTGGCGGGCCTGGTCGGGTTGTTCTGGTAGCCGTGGCCCCCAAACCCCGAGCGGAAGCACGAATCTGAGGGGGCCGGTTCGGCGCATCGACGGGCCACACGACAAGCCTCCGGGCCCGGCACGGTCTCCGTGACCACCGACCCGCTTGACAT
The DNA here is from genome assembly GCA_913055845.1 of uncultured Bacteroidota bacterium. Lineage (GTDB taxonomy): Bacteria > Bacteroidota > Rhodothermia > Rhodothermales > Salinibacteraceae > Salinibacter. The sequence goes on from CAJXKO010000139.1 coordinate 1,027, forward strand.
TCTCATAACGCGGCGGTTATTGTGAAACCGGTTTCTTGAAACCCGTTTCAGCCGCGGGACGAAAATCGCCCCGATGTCGCTGGGCCCGCCGCGGAGCGGTACGCTGACCTTCCCACCCGATTTTTGTAGATCCATGCTCTGGAAAAAAGCGCTTTCGATGCTTGTCGTGCTCTGCGTCGGCGGGGCCGGATCCGCGCTTGGGCAGACCGGCACCGTCGCTGGCACCGTGACGGAGGCCGCGTCGGAGGCCCCCCTGCCGGGCGCCAACGTGGTGGTCCTAAGCGGTGAGCAGGACGCTGGCACGCAGCAGGGCGCCAGCACGGATGCGGACGGCACGTACCGCCTTACGGGCTTGGCGCCGGGGACGTACGACGTGCGCGCGTCCTTCATCGGGTACCAGAGCCAGACGAAGGCGGTGGAGGTTGCGGCCGGGGAGACCACGGAGGTGCACTTTGCCCTCGCGACCGGAGACGTCGCACTGGAGGAGATGGTGGTCGTGGGGTACGGCACGCAGGAGCGCAGCGACCTGACGGGGTCGATCTCGTCGGTGCCCACTGAGGACCTCGAAGAGGCGCCCATCGAGGGGGCACAGGAGGCCATTCAGGGACGGGTCGCGGGCGTCAGCGTGACGCAGAACACCGGGAGCCCGGGCTCTGGATTCAGCATCCGCATTCGGGGCACGGGGACCACCGGCAACAGCAATCCCCTCTACGTGGTGGACGGGGTGCCCGTCTCGGATCCGACCGCCACGGGTGCAGGGGGCATCAGCTTCGTCAACCCCAGTAACATCGAGTCGATCGACATTCTGAAGGGGGCGTCGGCGGCGGCCATCTACGGGGCACAGGCGGCCAACGGCGCGGTCATCATTACCACGAAGGGCGGGCAGTCCGGGGAGCGCAGGATTTCCTTCAACGCCTACACGGGCCTCCAGGAAACGCCCCGCACTATCGACATGCTGGAGGGGCCCGAATACGCCGCCCTGCGCAACGAGGCAAACATTAACGCCGGGCAGGCGCCCACCTTCACCTCGCCGAGCACGTTCCTCGGGCCCAACGGGACGACGGACTACCAGGACCGGGTCTTCGAGCAAGGGACGACGCAGAACTACAACCTGGCTGTCTCAGGGGGGACCGACGACCTCACGTACCGCATCAGTGGGGGATACTTTGAAGAGGGCGGCATCATCGACAAGTCGAACCTGGAGCGGTTGAATGTGCGGGTGAACACCGAATTCGAGGTCAATGACCTCCTCACGGTGGGGGAGAAGGTGACCTTTGAACGGACGACCCGAAACACGATTTCGGAATCGGACAACGTGCGCAACCTGCTCATCCAGACGCTGCAGGTGGACCCCACCGTGCCGGTGCGTGACAGTGCGGGCAACTTCACGGCCCAGCCCCGGACGAACGCCAACAATCCGCTGGCCGCCCTGGACTTCCGGAACAACGAGTACAACGAGAACCGACTCGTCGGGAATGTCTTCGCGGAGCTCTCTTTCCTGGAATCGCTCCGCGTCCGGTCGCAGTTCGGCTTCGACCTGCGCAACGGCAATACGTACGCCTTTACGCCGGAGTACGACATCAGTCCAAGTTTCCGGAACGTCTCCCCGAGCGCCACGCAGTACTCGGACTTCCAGAGCTCGCTCGTGTGGGACAACACGGTCACCTTCGACAAGACCTTTGGCGTCCACGACGTGGAGGCGGTGGGCGGCACCACGATCGAGACGAACGACTACCGCTTCATCAACGCGACCACGCAGGGCCAGCCGGGGAATGCGTCTTCGCTTCGGTATCTGGGGGCGGGCCCCGAGGTGGTCAACGTCGGGGGAAGCCTCGCGGAGTCGAACCTCCTGTCGTTCTTCGGGCGCGTCAACTACAACTTCTCGGACCGCTACCTGCTGACTGCCGTGGCGCGGTACGACGGCTCCTCGCGGTTCGGGGAAAACAACCGGTTTGCGTTCTTCCCGTCCGTCTCGGCCGCGTGGCGCGTCTCCGAAGAGCCGTTCTTCCCCGACACGGACCTGGTAACCAACTTGAAGCTGCGGGCCGGGTGGGGGCAAAACGGCAATCAGCGCATCGGGGATTATCCCTTCGCGGCCACCATCGCCGGCGGGCAGAACTACGTCCTGAACGGTCAGCTGGCCCCGGGCTCCGCCCCGCTGCAGTCGCCCAATCCCAACGTGAAGTGGGAGGAGACGACCCAGACGGACGTGGGACTCGATGCTACTCTCTTTGGCGAGCGGCTGGACCTGAGCGTCGGATTCTTCAACAAGGTGACGTCCGACCTGCTGGTCTATCTGCCGCCCATTCCCACGAGCGGCCTGGTCAGCGCCAGTCCGGAGAATGCCGGCGAGATTCGGAACCGTGGCTGGGAGTTTTCGGCCAACTACTCGACGACGCCGCTGGAGGACCTGACGGTGCGGATTGGGGGCAACCTGACGACCCTGAGCAACGAAGTGCTGAGCCTCGCCCAGTCGACCGACTTCGTGATCAACAGCGGCTTCTACCGGAACGGGTCCATCACGCGTACCGCGCCGGGCCACCCGGTCGGTGCCTTCTACGGCTTCGTGACCGACGGCCTGTTTCAGACGCAGCAGGAGGTGGCCGACGCGAACGCGCTGAACGACGACGGGCCCTACCAGAGCGCCGGCACGGCGCCGGGCGACATCCGCTTCAAGGACCTGAACGGAGACGGCCAGATTACGCAGGCGGATCAGACCTTCATCGGCGACCCCACCCCGGACTTTACCTACGGGTTCAATCTGGACGTTGAGTACAAGGGGGTGAGCCTGAGTACCTTCTTTCAGGGCGTGCAGGGCAACGACCTCTTCGCGGCCTACAAGTTCTACACGGTGTTCAACCCGGCCTTCAACATGAGCGAGGCCGTCAAGAACCGCTGGACGGGCCCCGGCACGAGCACGCGCATGCCCCGCCTCACGTCTTCCGACCCCAACCAGAACAGCCGCATTTCCGACTTCTACGTGGAGGACGGCTCGTACCTCCGCCTCAAGAACATCCGGCTGGGCTACTCGGTGCCGTCGCGCCTGCTGGACGGCCTCGGGGCCGGCCTGAGCCAGGCGCGCCTCTACGTGAGCGCGAAGAATCTCTTCACGATCACGGGATACGACGGGTACACCCCCGAGATCGGGGTCAACAATAATACGCTCGACCGCGGGATCGACCGGGCCACCTACCCGCAAGCCCGCGTCTATACGGTGGGGATCAACCTTGGCTTCTAAGAAGCGCGGCGCGCGCTCCCAACCCCGCCCCCGGGGACTTCGCGGTCTCCCACAGAGCCCCCAGCCTCGACACGCACTTCCCACACCGACCGATTGATCGGCCATGTACCGACGCGTTTTTTCCGGCCTGCTTGCGGCCGTCGTTCTCACTGCCCTCGTTGCCGGGTGCGACAGCTTCCTGCAAAAATCCCCACAGGGCGAGCTGACCTCCGAAAACTTCTTCCGGAATGGGGAGGACGCCCAGCGGGCCCTCAACGCGGCGTACGACTACGCCCAGGCGCGGTCCTTCGACTTCTTTCCGCCCTACCCCATGATCTTTGGGTCCATCGCCTCCGATAACGCCACGAAGGGCGGGGAGAGCGGGAGCGACCAGATTTCGGTCCAGCGCGTGGAGCAGTTCAACCCACGCCCCACGGACCCCTACGTGGCCTCCACGTGGAATACGCTCTACACGGGAATCTACCGGGCGAACCTGGTCATCGCGAACGTGCCGGACATCGAGGGCATGAGTGCCGCCCAGCGGGAGCAGATCGTGGGAGAGGCCAAGTTTCTGCGGGCCTACTTCCACTTCTACGCGCTCAAGATGTACGGCCTCGGGGATGACCGGTCGAACGACGGGCCGGGCATTCCCCTGATCACCGAGCCGCTCCCGGCGTCGGACGCCGACGTGCCGCGCACGCCGGAGGCGGAGGTGTGGGCCCAGATCGAGACGGACCTGCAGGAGGCCGCGTCCGCGATGGCCTCCACGGCGCCGGATCTGGGGCGGGCCACGCAGGGCGCCGCGAAGGCCCTGCGCGTGAAGGCGCACATCTTCCAGGAGGACTGGACCGAGGCGCAGACGCTGGCGCAGGAGATCATCGACTCGGGCCGCTACAGCCTGGATCCGGACTACAGCCGCATTTTTGATCAGCGCGGCGAGTTCGGGCCGGGATCCATCTTCGAGATCAACCACGTGGACATTACCAACGGCCTGGAGGGCACGGTGGGGGCGGCCTACCAGAATAGCCGGGCCACGTGGGGCTTTGGATTCAACTGTCCCACCCAGGCGCTTTACGACGCCTTTGAGGCCAACGACCCCCGTCGCGACGCCACCATCATCGAGGACGGGGAGACGATCACCGGCCCGCAGGGCAACACCGAGACGGTGGAGGTAATCGGGGCCTGCGCCGCGAACGGCCCCGACGGCTACCTCAACGAGAAGATGTGGCTGCCGGCCGCCCGCCAGCCCTCTGGTCCCCGCAAGGGCCCTACGAATCGGCGCGTCATCCGCTACGCCCACGTGCTGCTGTGGCACGCAGAGGCCGCCAACGAAGCGGGCAATCCGCAGGCGGCCCTCGAATCGCTGAACAAGGTCCGCGCCCGGGCCCGCGACGACGACGCCGACCCGTCGAACGATTCGGACGGCGTGCTTCCCGACATCACGACCACCAACCAGAGCGAGCTTCGCGACATCATCTGGCACGAGCAGCGGGTGGAGTTCGCGATGGAGTACCAGCGCTTCTTCAACCTCGTGCGGCAGGG
>CAJXKO010000140.1 GCA_913055845.1 uncultured Bacteroidota bacterium
CCCTGCCCCGCCTTGCTACAGCGCAGGAGGTCACCCGCGAATCCCGGTCGGTCGCCTCCTTTACGGCGGTCGAGTTCGCGGTCCCCGGTACCCTTCACCTCCGGCAAGGAGACGCATCGTCCGTCGAGGTTGAGGCCCCCCAAGCGGCGCTCGCGAAAATCACGACCACAGTGGAGGGGGAAACCCTCAAGATTTCGACCGAAGGGAGGTCGGGCCTGCTCAACTTCCTGTCCGGCGACGACGAACTCGAGGCCGACCAGATTGACGCCTACGTCACCGTCTCCACCCTCTCCCGCATTACCCAGGCCGGCTCGGGTCGGGTGCGGGGCGAGACTCCACTCCAAGAAGATGCTCTTGCCCTCAATGTCGCCGGGTCGGGTGGGATGGACCTGGAGGTAGACGTGAACACGCTCGACGTCAGTATCGCCGGCTCAGGGACCTGTACCCTCCGCGGACGGGCCGGCACGATGAACGTAAATATTGCCGGTTCCGGTGATCTCCGAGGCGATGAGCTGAGCACCCGGACGACCGAGGTTCGCATCGCCGGCTCCGGCGACGTGAACGTGGGGGTGACGGAATCCCTTGCCGCAAATATCTTTGGGTCCGGCGACGTGCGGTACCGCGGCGGGCCCACGGTCGAGACGAACGTTGTTGGGAGTGGAGAGGTACAGACGATCGACTGAGTAGCACCGACTGAGGGCCGGCGCTTTTTGGTCGGAAATCGATCCCTGCCATGGCAGGGGTTGGCGTGGCGCGATCAGGTAAGGCACAGATTTTGCCCGCGTATCTTGCCCCCATCCCCCTGGGACCTTTGATCGCACCACCTCCCACCGATTCCCTTGAGCACATGAATTCCGCTCCCCTTGTCAACTTCAGAGGCGACTGGTCGTCGAGCGAAAAAGACCTCGTGGAAGCCGCGGTGGCCCACGCCGAAGCGGTCGGCCTGCCCTCGTGCGCCGATGATACAAAGGCCCCTTGGATGGCGATCCGAACGGTTTTGGAGAACAAGCGCCTCTACGCCGCCTCCCGGTTACACATTGAAAACGGAATCCTTGGTCGCAGTGCCTCCGGCCTTGCGGAACGGATTCGACGGTTCGGGGAGCAACACGCGGACGTGCCGACTGGGGAGGGCGACCGCCCACTCTTCCAACTCGCCTACAAGAGCGCCGCGAGTGACGCGCTGACCGAGGACGGGCTGAAAGAGATTCTCCGGCAGGCCCGATCGAACAATGACGACCTGGACGTCACCGGGCTGCTCCTGTACGCTCAAGGCGAGTTTTTTCAGGTGCTGGAGGGACCGGAGTCTGCGGTTCGAGACCTGTACGATACCATTCGCCAGGACCCGCGCCACAGTCACATCGAGACGCTCCACAGCACGCAGGTTGCCGAGCGTACATTCCCGGAGTGGAAGATGGCGCTGGACAATCTGGCCGTCGTTGCGGAGGAGGAGGGTGTGTCGCCGTTTTTGCAGACGGGAGATTTGGCGGCTGTCTCGCCCCTGGAAAACGGCTTAATGAACGCAATCGAGCGTTTTCGGCGGGCGGCATTGGCGGAGGAGCACATCAGCGAACAGCCCCTTGATGCCCCCTTCGAGGCTTCCGGTACCTAGGAGAGCGACACGGTCCCATACGCGTCGCGGCCCCGGAGTTGGTAGGTGGGACGAACGAAGGCCCCGTTGATCTTTACGGGCCCCAATGCTTACTATCGAGAGAGCTTCTGGCGCATCACCGTCGCGGAGTTCGCTTGCCAATCTTCCTCACAACTCCAAACCGCCGTGGACGCTGATTCCCGTACTGTCATTATCCCCCGCGAAGAGGACGCCGCTGAGGAGCCTGAACCTGTTGAGGTCTGGCCCCTGGTTGACGCGGCCCTCAACACGATTGACGCCGATCCCTCCACCCGAGACGCCGCGCAGGCGGCCCTCGAGCACGGGGATGGGTGTGTGGTGCTGGCCAATTTTCTGAACAGCGAGGCCAAGCGTGTTCACGAGATGGACTACCGCTTCAAGGTCCCCCTCGTGGTACTCGCCGCTGAGCAGGCCCGCAGAGATGACACCGCCACTTCGATTTACGATCCGGAGGAGGGGTGCGTCTATTTCGAGACTGATGTGAGCCAGTTTTCCTTCCACGTCTACAAAGACTGGACCGTTGACTGGCCTGAAGTGGCCGACGAGGTGCAGGAGGACTATGAATGGAGCGGCAAAGACAACCAGACCTGGGCGCTGGACTGGCTGATGGGCTTTCTCGATGTGCCGACTGACGACTACATGGTCGATTGAGGCTATGGGGCTGGAGGTATGCGACTGTCTTGCAGCCCTATATAGTCCTCCAATGCCGCGAATTTGTTGGCGGCGCTTTACCGGCGAAATTAATTGTCTCGGCGATCCTGCAAGGTAGCAGATGCCCAACGGTGGTGACGATCCCTTCTTCGAAAACTGAACGCAATCGACAGTGCAAACAGAAGCCTGGGCCCGTGTCGCGGAGGCCCCACCATGAGGGGGAATCCTGCGGGAGCGGGTGTCCGTTCAGAACCGGCGTGTTTCGCTAGGCTTCTCTCACGACGACTTCTAAACAAATGCGTGCCGTCCGTGTCCTTGACGAGGGCGACCCTGAGCACATGACGATCGGCGAGGTGCCTACCCCGAAGCCAGGCCCCGACGAGGTACGGGTTAGAGTCCACGCCACGGCCTTGAATCGCGCCGATACGTTTCAGCGTCGGGGCCACTACCCACCTCCCGAAGGGGCGTCTTCGATTCTCGGTCTTGAAATGGCCGGGGTCGTTGACGACGTCGGGGAGGGCGTTATCGACTTGCACGTGGGCGACCGGGTGTTTGGCCTGCTCGCCGGGGGGGGCTACGCTGAGCAGGTTGTCGTCCACAAGGATCTGCTCATGGCGGTTCCGCCTGGGCTCTCCATGCAGGAGGCCGCCGCCGTCCCGGAGGTCTTTCTGACGGCCTACCAGGCTCTGCACTGGCTCGGTGGCCTGCGGCGAGACCACCGTGTGCTTATCCACGCCGGGGCCAGCGGGGTGGGCACCGCAGCAATACAACTTGTCAAGAAGGCCGGCGCCCATCCCTACGTCACGGCATCGGCCCCGAAGCACGGGGTGTGCCGGGGCCTTGGTGCGGAAGCAGCCATCGACTACGCGTCGGAGGACTTTGCCGAGCGAATCGACGAGATCACGAATGGAGAGGGAGTCCACATCATTCTCGATTTCATCGGGGCACCGTACTTTCACCAGAATGTGGCCTCCTTGACCACGGATGGGCGCATCATCCAGCTCGCCACCTTAGGCGGAAGCACGGTGGAGCAGGTGAGCCTGCGCAATCTTATGGCCAAGCGCGTACAGCTACTCACCTCCACCCTGCGCGATCGTAGCCTGAACTACAAGATCCAACTCACTCAGGAGTTTGCTAGCGATGTGGTGCCGGCATTCGTGGACGGGGAACTCCGTCCCGTCATCGATTCGGCCTACGACTGGACGGAGGTGGCCGAGGCCCATCGTCGTATGGAGAACAACGAGAACGCCGGAAAGATCGTCTTGCAGGTGGTCTCGTAATCCGCCACACTAATGCCCCGGGCCCTCTTGGAGGACCCGGGGCAAAAAAGGCTCCGTAAGACGTGGGGGAATGGCTAGTTGAGACTTGCGTCAAGGTCAATTTCGACGCCGGCGAGAGCCTTTGACACCGGGCAGCCCTCCTTAGCGGCCTGGGCGTGCTCCTGGAACGTGCTGTCGTCAATCCCAGGAACGGTGGCCTCTGTGGTGAGGAAGACGCCTGTAATCGTCGGCTCGCCGTCGACCATCCGGAGGGTTACATCCGCGGTGGTATGCACCGATTCAGGATCGTATCCCGCCTCATCCAGCACGTTGGAGAGGGCCATGGAGTAGCAGCCAGCATGGGCGGCAGCAATCAGTTCTTCCGGGTTCGAGCCGGTACCGTCCTCGAAGCGGGAGTGAAACGAGTACTCACCCTCGTAGGCGCCGCTGTCCAGTGCCATCGTGCCACTTCCGTCGGGTAAATTGCCGGTCCATGTAGCGTCCGCAGAGCGTGTAGGCATAGCATTGGGGGAATTGTGAAGAAGTGTCGGGGAAGAGGGGCGAATCCAAGCCAGGGGGGCACCGCACGTTCCTGTCGGGCCGGTGCTTTCCAGAAAGAACACATCCGACCCGCCGGCTGGAAATCCGCACTACACCTCGTCGACCTCGCCGTTTAACTTGTCGAGGTGCACGTCCATCTGCGGGTACGGGATGCCAATCTCGGCCTCGTCCAATTTGTACTTCACCTGCCGCACCAGTTCCTGCTTCAGCCGAAAATAGTCGTCGGGGTGGGCCCACACGCGCACCTCCCAGTTGATGGAGGAGCCGCCCAGGGCTGTGAGTGCGGCTTGTTCCCCCTTTTCTTCGACGCGTCCCTCTACGTTTCGGGCGGCGTCGAGGAGCACCTCACGGGTGGCGTCGATGTCTGCCGGGTAGTCAGTGCCCACCTCACAGTCCACGCGGACGAGGTCGTTCGCGAAGATGTTTTCAATGGTGGAGCCGAAAATGTCCCCGTTCGGGACAATGATGAGTCGATTTTCCCGCGTCGTGATACGGGTAAAGAAGAGGGAGATGTCTCGTACGAACCCCGTCTCGCCGGCGATTTCAACGTAGTCGTCGACTTTGAAGGGACGGAAGATGAGGAGCATCACCCCGGCGGCAAAGTTGGCCAGGGTGCCCTGCAGCGCCAGGCCGATTGCAAACCCGGTCGCGGCGAGCACGGCGACGAAGCTCGCCGTTTCGACGCCCACCGTTTCCAGGCCGGCGAAGATGGCCAGTAAGAAGATGGCATAGTACGCGAAGTTGCTCGCGAACTTCATCAGGGTGGTATCCATCTCCGGCCGCTTGAGCCCACGGCGGATGAGATTGCGAACCCACGTGGCCACGTACCGCCCGATGATGAGGATCGCGATGAAGGCAACGGCACTCAACAGGTACGTGCCGATCAACTGGATCGTCTGGGCGTCCAGACCCGTCTGAGAAAAGAGATCGTTCATGAGAGGAAAAAAGAACGGTAATATTCGAAATCGAAACGTCCCTGAAAGTAGTGGGGCAAGGAGGGAAGTATCAATCCCGGCAGTTGGAATTCGAAGAGAGGAGACTGGTTACTTGGGTCTTAGAACCGGAGAGAGACGGTCTACGGGGGTGTGGCCCCGGATACGAGCCACGAACCGCCGAAGAAGTGGGGCATTCAGACGAAGGGGCGGCTTATCTTGGCGCATGCCGACGATGCGGCCTTCCGCGTCTTCCAGTAGGCGATACGTGAAAAGGTACTGCCCCTCCGGCGTAAGGCCCAGGTCGTTCCTCCCAAAGCGTAGGTCGGAGATGAGGAGTGCGCCGTCGGTCCCGCGCCGAACGGCATAGTAGCCGCGAGAAAACCGTTGCAGCTTCTTGACGATTGGGTGGTCGCGGGCGTTGCCCAGTTGGCGGTGCTCCTTGGGTACGTAGCGAAAATCAATCGTCTGGTCGGAATCCAGCAGAGAGTAAAGGCCGACGTAGTAGCCAGTATCGGTCTCGGCGACCCCGCGCCACAGTAGGTTGTTGAAGGGGGTGGGCGTGGTAAACACACGTTCGTGCTCGGGGACCGACTCCCGGAGTGCCTCCGCGAAGACGTGTCCCACGTACAGCTTGTTGCCCAGGGTGAAGAGAAGATAGGCGGAGCTCAGTGCCAGGCCTGTGTAGTTAGCCCATCGGCGGGCCTGTGCGGTCGGGGCCCATCGGAACGACACCAGCAACCCCGCGGCCAGT
>CAJXKO010000141.1 GCA_913055845.1 uncultured Bacteroidota bacterium
CGCCGCGTCCCTCGCGGCCACGGAGCACCCCACGCTCCTCATGGATATCGACCCGCAGGCCAACTGCACGTCGGGCATCGGCATTGAGTCCGACGAGGTGGACACGTCCGTCTACGAGGTGCTCATCGGAGAGGTCGACGCGTCGGAGGCCATCATGACGACGGAGATGCCCTTCCTCGACATGATGCCGAGCCACATCAACCTCGTGGGGGCCGAGATTGAAATCATCGACGAGACGCAGCGGGAGAAACTCCTGAGCGCGGCCCTCCCGCGGGTGCGACGCAAGTACGACTTCGTCGTCATCGACTGCCCGCCGTCCTTAGGCCTGCTCACGCTCAACTCGCTGACGGCTGCCGACTCGGTCCTCATTCCGGTGCAGGCCGAATACTTTGCGCTGGAGGGGCTAGGCCAGCTGCTCAACACGATCAAGATCGTCCGCCAGCACCTCAACCCCGACCTGGAGATTGAGGGCGTCCTCATGACCATGTTCGATACGCGCCTCCGCCTCTCCAACCAGGTGGCCGATGAGGTGCGCCGCTACTTTGGGGAGCGCGTGTTCGAGACCATCGTGAAACGGAATGTGCGCCTCTCGGAGGCGCCGAGCTTCGGGAAGCCGGCCCTGTTGTACGAAGCCTCCAGCACGGGCGCTCAGAACTACATGGCACTGGCGCGTGAGATTCTCCAGAACAATCGGGAGTACATCGGTGCGGCCCCGAACGAAAACGGCATGAGTGACGCGGAGGGCACCGAGGTGCCCACTGCGGAGGACCAGGAAACGCTTTCGGACGCGATAGGCGAGCGCTCGTCCGAGTCCGAAGAAGACTCGGCGACGCCAGCCGATGAGCTTTCGATATAGACGAGACATCCCCCAACCGATAGCACGGGTAGCCTGCACGAGGGATGCCCGTAGCGATCGTTTTCGTTCACCTTTCCGTCGACCCCCGGTCTCGTATGGGTAAGAAATCAGCACTTGGCAAAGGCCTCAACGCGCTCCTGCCGGAGGAAGAGGAAGAGCCGTCGTCCGACGAAGGAGACGCAGGGGGCAGCACGGAGGCCGACGAGACGCAGAGCCAGCTCTACCAGTTTGAGGACGGGACGCGTCTGCTCGGGCGCGTGGCGGAGGTGGCCGTGGAGCGCATCCGCCCGAACCCGTACCAGCCCCGGCAAGAGTTCGAGGAGGCCGCCCTTGATGAGCTCGCTGCGTCCATCGAGCAGGTCGGCATCATTCAGCCCATCACGGTGCGGGCCCTCGGGGACGGCGAGTTCGAGATTATCTCCGGCGAGCGGCGCCTGCGGGCGGCCCGGCGGGCCGGCATGGAGCATCTCCCCGCCTTCATTCGCGAGGCCGACTCGGCGGAGATGCTCGAAATGGCCCTCGTCGAGAATGTGCAGCGCGAAGAGTTGAACCCCATCGAGATTGCTCTCGGGTACCAGCGCCTCGTGGAAGAGTGCGATCTGACGCAGGAAGAAGTGGCCGAGCGTGTGAGTAAGAGCCGCGCGACGGTGTCCAACTTCCTGCGCCTGCTTCGCCTTCCCCCCCGCATCCAGGCGGCGCTGCGCGACAAAGAAGTGAGCATGGGCCATGCTCGGGCCCTCATCTCGATGGACGACGAAGAGGCTCAGGTGGCGCTTCTTGAGTCGATCATCGAGGACGACCTTTCGGTCCGGGAGGTGGAGCGGCGTGTTCGCGAGTGGCGCACTGGAGAGGAGGACGAAGAGGAGGAGGCACAGCGGACAGAAGCGACTGAGGAGGACCCGGCCCCGGAACCGGTGCCCGACCGCAGCGACCTGCAGCTTGAGGAGCTCCGCAACAAACTTCGCTCCCGCTTTAGCACGCAGGTGCAGATTCAGCACAAGACCGATGGAGAGGGAACCATCCAGATCTCGTACTACTCCGAAGAGGACCTCGAGCGCCTTTTGGAACTCATGATGGGGGCGTAGCGCGGTCTTCAGATGCAGGCAGTCGGGGCAAATTCCTCCGGCGTTCTAGAGGTCGGTCGTACCTCGCGTGCTCTGTCGCCCGCGAGAGGGTTCTCATCGTCGGCAAGGCCATAAGACTCCTGGTGGTCCGTGACCCTAATGCGTCGTGCTGGAATTGCGCTGGGCGTGCTCGGGCTGGTCCTCCTGGGCGGTGCCGTCGTTCACGCCCAGCCGGACAGCGTTCGGGCTGCTCTCTTGGAAGAGCGCGGCTTTTCGCCGGACCACTCGCCGCGAGGGGCCCTCTGGCGGGCCGCGGCCGTGCCGGGATGGGGGCAGTTCTACAATCGGCAGTTCTACAAAGTCCCGCTCGTCTACGCGGGGCTCGCCGGAGGCGGGTATGTCATCTACGAGATGAACCGCCGCTATCTCCTCTTTCGCCACGCCAATCTCTACGCGATTGGCCGAAGCCGTGAAAACAACCCGTACGAGAAATTTAGAAGCGACTACGATCAGGCCATCGCTCGGCTGGGGGGCGAGAGCACCGGGGGAAACGTGAGCGGTCGGCAACTCCGACGCCTGCGCGACAAGTACCGCCGCTGGCGAGACCTCTCCATCGTAGGCACGGGGCTGTTCTACGTGCTCACCATCCTAGACGCCTACGTAAGCGCCCATCTATTAACTTTCGATGTGGGCGAGGACCTTGCCCTCGATCTGCGACCCACCGGTGGCGAGCCCCTCCTCGCGTACGATTCGGCCGCACCGGAGGCGAACGCCGAGAGTCCTATCTCGCTTTCCCCCAATGGAATCGGGGTTCGCGTTCGTCTGCGCTTCTAACGACGGGATCGGGAGAAACTGTGCGTATGTAGAAGAACGACCAAAAACCATCAGAGAACAGTATGTAAAACTGCTTCAAAATTTTATCCACCTAAGAGGTGAAAGCCCTTCGACAGGGGGAGGAGGTGAAACCCTTTCGTCTCATCCCGTACCGATCAAGTCCACCATTTCACGTCCGAACCGTAGAAAGTCGCCATCCGAAGGGAAGGACAACGAACTTGATACATGCTGGTCACCGTGTGTTACCTTCTTTCGCGGTGACGCGGCGAGATGTAAATGAATGGAGGCGGCGTCTTTCGCCCAGCACTATTGCTTGTCCTTCGCGTCCTGTACTACGCATTGCGTCCCCCGCATTTATGACGACACCTGACCACCACCGTCCGCGTCAGTCCGCTCGGTCCGACGAGGCTGAGGTTGCTACGCAGGACGAGCCGTCTCTCTTTGAGAAGTGTCACCGCTTCTTCGATCCCTCGGGCGACTACGCGAAGGTAAAAGAGGCGGACCTCTACCCATACTTCCGGCCCATTGAAGAGAGTGAGGGCTCCCGGGCCGTCATGAACGGCGATGAGCTCATCATGGCGGGATCGAATAACTATCTTGGGCTCACCGCGGACCCGCGGGTCAAGGAAGCCGCCCAGGAGGCCACTGCCAAGTACGGCACCGGCTGTACGGGCAGCCGCTTCCTGAACGGCACCCTCGACCTCCATCTGAAGCTGGAGGAAGAGCTTGCCGACTTCATGGGGAAGGAAAAGGCCGTGCTGTTCTCGACGGGCTACATGACGAACGAGGGGGTTCTGGAGGCCGTCGCGGGGCGCAACGACATCATCTTTTCGGACAAGGACAATCACGCCTGCATTGTGGCGGGGACGCAAACGAGCCTTGCCGAGACGCGGCGCTACCGGCACAACGATCTGGAGCACCTGCGGACGATGCTGGAACGGGCCCACGAAGAGCGGCCGGACGCCGGCAAGCTGATCGCCACCGATGGGGTCTTCTCGATGAGTGGCAAGCTGGCGCGGGTGCCCGAGTTGCTCGATCTGGCGAATGAGTTCGACGCGGCGCTGATGCTCGACGACGCCCATGCGATCGGGGTTGTGGGGCCGGGGGGCCGGGGCTCCGCCTCGACGTTTGGGCTCAAGGACGACGTGCACCTTATCACGGGCACCTTCTCCAAGAGCTTTGCCTCTATCGGTGGCTTCTGCGTCGGCGATCGAGACGTGGTCGAGTACATCCGGCACGAGGCCTCGACCCACATGTTCAGTGCCTCCATGCCACCGTCCACGGTGGCCACGGTGCTGAAGTCCCTGGAGATTCTCCGGAACGAGCCCGAGCGTCTTGACCGACTGCACGAGATTTCCGACTACATGCGGGATGGGTTCCGCAACCTTGGGTTCGACGTGTGGGAGAGCGAAACGCCCATCATCCCGGTCGTCGTGGGCGACATGGAAACCTGCTTCCGCTTCTGGCGCGCCCTGATCGACGAGGGCGTGTTCGTGAACGCCGTGGTGCCGCCGGCCGTGCCGAAGGGGCAGGCCCTCATGCGCACTTCCTACATGGCCACCCATACCGATGAGGAACTCGAGGAGATTCTCGATGCCTTCCACAAGGTGGGGCACAAGCTCGGGGTGATCGGCACGAATGGGCACGGATAGGCCCGTTCCCGAACAGCGAAACCATCCGGCTCGTAATGACGCCGTCGTTTCCCGGCCCGCCGTCGGGAGGCGACGGCGTTTTGCATGGCCCCTTTCACAGTGTTCGGTTCGAACCTGAATGTCATCCTCTACGGATGCCGTGACCGTTCGCCCCGCCGACGGGTGGGGGGACCGCAAACGGTTCGTTGACGTGCCCTACGACTTTTACCCTGATCGCTACCCGCGATGGGTCCCGCCGCTGCGTCGAGACGTCAAGAGTACGCTCGACCCGGGGACCAACGCCTTCTTCGAACACGGCGACATGCAGCTCTTCCTGGCCGAGGACGCCTCCGGGGCGGTGGTCGGGCGCATCGCCGGCATCGTCAACGGCATGCACCTACAGAAGTACGAGGATGCGACTGGCTTCTTTGGCTTCTTCGAGTGCGAAGAAGACTACGCCGTCGCTGAGGCCCTCCTCGATGCCGCCGCCGAATGGCTGCGCGACCGGGGCCTCCGGCGCATGCGGGGGCCGGCCAATCCTTCGCTCAACGACACAGCAGGCCTGCTGGTGGACGGCTTTGAGTTTTATCCGTCCCTCCTCATGCCTTACAACCCGCCGTACCACGAGGACTTCCTGGAGCGTTACGGCTTTGAGCGCATCATGACAATGTGGTCGTTCTACGCGCACGTCAAGTACGCAAAGACGGACCGACTGCGCCGGGGCACCGAGATTGCGAAGCGCCGCACGCCGGGCCTGGAACTGCGCACCCTCAACATGGATCGCTTCGAGGAAGAGGTGCAGGCGGTGCGCGAGATCTACAACGAGGCGTGGTCCGACAACTGGGGGCACGTTCCCATGACCGAGGCCGAATTTGATCAGCTCGTTGAGGAGCTCGAGCAGATCGTTGACCCCAACATGGTGTTCTTCGTCGAGCATGAGGGACGCCCCATCGGCTTCTCGGTGTCGCTCCCCGACGTTAACGAGGCGTTGCGTCACGTGCCCGACGGGCGCCTCTTCCCGCTCGGCCTGCCCAAACTGCTCCTCCACGCCCATTACGGCATCGACAACCTCCGTATGCCGCTCATGGGCATTCGGCCGGAATATCGGGGCAAGGGAATCGACGCGATGCTTATTCTGGAGACGATGACGAGTGCGATCCCGAACGGCTACGTGGGATGCGAGACGAGTTGGATCCTGGATACGAATGACCGCCTCCTCAATATGATCGACAAGATCGGCGCTACGCAGGACAAAGAGTACGCAATGTTCGAGGCATCAATTTCGAGTGTCGAATGACGGGCTCCGAGTTCGACCTCAGCTCCTACATTCGACATTCGCAATTCGACATTCGC
>CAJXKO010000142.1 GCA_913055845.1 uncultured Bacteroidota bacterium
CTGCGCGGGGGCACAGTGGCGGGGCCGAAGTGAACGGACTGCAGGGCTTTCCGTACGCCTCTGTCGATCTTGCTCTTTTTCCGACACCGGGTTCCCGCAATGGCTGACATCAACATCACCCGCTCGCATTCCTTGGGCCTCGACGCCGGCCGCACCGCCGTGGGGCAGGTTGCCCAACAGCTCGAATCGGAACTCGGGGTCGATGCCGAGTGGACCGGAAATACCTTGCAGTTCGACGGGCAAGGGGCCGACGGGCACATCGAGGTGCAGGCGGAGGCCGTTCACCTCGCCATCAACCTCAGTGCGTTTCTGCAGCCCATGCAGGGCCGTGTAAAATCCGAGGCAGAGGACTACCTGGACCGTCACCTCCAGTCGTAGGCGAACCACGCGTCGGCACGGCGGTCACTTGCCGTTGCTGGATGGAGGCCAAAGGCCGAGCTGGCGGCGTACCGTCACGAGCTGGCCGATGTGGTAGGCATTGTGGTCGGCCACGAGCATGACCTCGCGCAGGTACGTGTGCTCGTCGCTAGACGGGACCGTGTCGTAGAGGTCGATTGAGGCGTCGGTCACGAGGTCGCAGAGCGCGGCACGATCGTTTCCGAACTGGTCCACGGCGTCGTGCCAGGCCTCGGTGCTAGGGGGCGCGGCCGCATCCGGCCAGTAGTCGTCCGGCCAGTCCTGAACCGCGTAGTGGGGGTCGCGACAGTAGTCAAGGATGTCGCGCTGGGCGCGGCGGAGGTGCTCTACGAGCTCCCAGGTCGAGTAGGGCATGTCGTCGGGCCGCTCGCCGCGCCGTGCCGGCGGCATGTGGGCGACCGCCTCGTCGAAGGTGCAGTGGGCCTGGCGGGCGGTGAGGAGATTGGTGAGGTGGGAGCGAAGGGCGGGATCCGACGACATGGAAACGGCTTCGGAAGGGTGTAACATCTGGGGCGGTGGACGCAGCTGCGAGGTACGAATCGATGATCGCCCAAACCGTTCGCCCCATGCGCATTGCTTTCCTGGACTGTCTCTCCGCGCGGTGAGCGAGATCGCCGCCGGTCCGCAGTCGTCCGACGAGCGGGCCGCCGGGGCCGAGGACACCGAGGCCCAACTCCGGCGGGTGGCGGACCGTGTCGAAAACCGTCGCCCCCAGATGCGCCTCAGCTAGCACCGTGCCCGGTGGGCCCAGTCGGTCCTCCGCCGCACCACACTCGCTCCGGGCGTGCGGACGGCGGGATTCGTCTACGTGTCGGTGGACCCGAACGCCCTCCGGCTCGTTCTGCACGTAAATCTTGGGGGCGCGTCGTGACGGTGCCGCTTCAACAAACGCACCGCGAACCGTAGCGGGGAGGGATCGATCGCCGTGTCCATGACCAGACCGCCGTCCAGCGTGCCGTGGCCCACTGGGGACGACGTGTTTTGCTACTTCTGCTCGTCGGGTGGGGACTGCTCTTCGCGACTCGCTGTCACCTCCCGCGGCAGACGGTCACCCCCACGGCCGACAGCACGAGTGCCGTGTACGTCGTCAAACACGGCTGGCATGCGGGGATCGCCGTGCGCCGGTCCGACATCCCGGATGATCGGTGGCCGGTGCTCGACGATTTTCTGAGTGCACGATACCTGGAGGTGGGCTGGGGCGAGGCGCGCTACTACACGGGCCGGTCACGGGGCGTGTGGGGGGTGCTCCGAGCGGGCGCCTGGCCCACGGGCAGTGTGCTACACGTTGTGCCCGTCGAGGGCGCCCTCCTCGATCAGTTTTCGTCGCACGCCGTCGTTCGCGTGCCGGTTGGTCCTGGGGAGCTCGACGCCCTTACTGCCTTCGTGGCCGAATCCTTTGCGGTCGACTCCACTGGGCAGGCGACGGTCACCGCTCCGGGATACTACATCAACAGCCGCTTCTACGCGTCGCCGCTCACGTACCACGTCTTCAACAACTGCAACCACTGGGCCGCGGGGGCGCTTGAGGCCGCAGGGTGCGACGTAGCGCCGCGTTGGACCTTCACGGTGGGCCAGGTGGTGCGGCAGGCCCGGACGTGTGGCACGCTCATTCAGGAGAGCCCGGAGTAGGCGAGATTGTCTCGTTTGGCAGAGGGCGTGGTGTGTGAACTGTAAACTCCTCTCATGTGTCACTTGTCACGTCTTACGATGCCGCGGGCGTGGCCTCCCTCTTTTCCGGCTCCGTGGTGGCAAAGTACTGGTCGATCCGGTCGGTGCCCTCCGCCGCGTCCCACTGCTCCAGCACGTGCACCACGGCCTCATGGGTATCCAGGTGGAATTTTTCCTCCCCGAGCAGCGCGTGTAGACCCGACCGGCGCACCACCTCCCGCACTGGTCCAATGAGCCCCGTCAGATGAAGCTCGATGCCCTCCTCCTCCAGCGACTCGGCCACCGAGAATAAGGCCTCGATGGCCGTCGTATCGAGCCCATTGATGCTACTGCCGTCCACCACCACCACGTCGATGTTGCGCCCCTCCCGCTCGCTTTTTTCCAGGATGAAGTCTTTGAAGTACTCGGCGTTGGCGAATGAGAAGGAGGCGTCCACCCGCAGGACCATGATGTCGCGCAGCCGCACCGCCTGATCGAAGCGGTCTAGGTCGCGGAAGAGGCGGGTCCCCGGGACGTGTCCCAGCTCCGCCACGTTGGGCCGGCTGATGCGGAAGAGGACGGCGATGACCGAGGCCCCGATGCCGAGCAGGATGCCTTCCTGAATGCCGATGAACAGGGTGCAGCCCGCCGTAAATAGGGCGATGTACCCGTCTCGCCGCCGCGCCTTGAAGAGGCTTCGCAGTTCCTGTAGGTCGATGAGTCCGATGCCGGCCACGATAATGATCGCGGCTAGCGCCGGCAGGGGCAGGTAGTAGAACAGCGGGGTTAGGAAGAGAAGCGTCAGGGCAATGACGCCGGCCGTAAACCAGTTGGCAAGGGGCGTCTGGGCCCCCGTCTGGTCGTTGACGGCCGACCGGGAGAAGCTCCCCGACACCGGAATACTGGAGAAGAAGGACCCCACGAGATTGGCCGAGCCGATGCCCACCAGCTCGCGGTTCGCGTCGATCGTGTAGCCGTGCCGCGTCGCGAAGACCCGTCCGAGCGAGACGTTCTTCATGAACTGCACCAGGGCCAGGGTGACCGCCGCGGGGAGCAGCGTATTGAGCGTATTCAGGTTCAGGGTCGGTAGGCTGAGGGGCGGAAGGCCGTCCGGAATGGCACCGACCACCGCCACGCCGCTCTCTTCAAAGGAGAAGGCGTAGCTGGCCCCCGTGGCCAGGATCACTACCACCAGTGCCTCGGGCACCAGTGGCAGCCATCGGGGCAGCAACAGGAGCAGCGCAACTCCCGCTGTCCCGATGCCCAGCGACAGCAGGTGCACCTCGCCGAGGTGATTAAGCACCCGCCACAGAACGACGTGGACGTACTGCGAGTTGCCGAGGTCCACCCCCAGAAGGCTGCCCAGTTGGCTGAACGAAATGATGAGTGCGGCCGCGGAAGTAAGTCCCGCAATCACAGGGCGTGACAGCAGGTTGGCGACGAAGCCAAGCTGCATGGCGCCCATGGCTATTTGTAGGATCCCCACCATCGCCGTCACGATGATGGCCATGGCCACGTACTCACCAGTGCCCACCTGTACCACGGCCCCCAGTCCGGCCGCCAAAATCAACATGTCCAGCGCCTGCGGCCCGATGGCGAGCTGGCGCGATGTGCCGAACACCGGATAGATGAGAAGTGGGACAAGCGCGCCGTACAGCCCGTAGATGGGCGGCAGACCCGCGATGACGGCGTAGGCCATCGCCTGCGGAATTAGCATAACGCCCACCGTGACGCCGGCCGCCCCATCCTTGCGCAGGGTGGTCGGTGTGGACTTCGACAGCCATCGGTCGAGTGTGAGGCTCTCCCGGAACGACGTCCAGGCTTGGTGCCACATGGGAGATGTGCCTTGGGGAGCAGCCCTGTTCGCGAAGAGCGGATACGACGCGCGAAGAAATGCGCGGAGAAGAATGGCAAGTAGAGCACGGGAAAACCGGAGGCCCGGGGGTTGATCCCGGCAAATCATGAAGGAAATGTGAGAATGTCGATCCCCGCGGCCCGTACGTTCGGCGAGGAAGAGGCGTCACGGATGCGCATCACTCCGGTGTGAGCAAACAAAGATTGATTTTTGACCGTCTATACTGTGGTCGCCGCCCCCCTCGTCCGCTCCCCCGTTCTGGGCCCACCCGTTCGTCTGAGGTAGCGGCCGTCGTTCTTCTGCCGAATCGGTGTTCCTCCATGCTGCTATTCACGCGGAGTCCCGCTCCTGCGCCCGATCTCCCGACGATTGCAGAGCAGGGCCTCACGGCCCCGGACGGCGACTCCGTCCGGCTCTGGCCATCGATCGATACGCTGCCGGCGGGCGATGGGCCGGTACTGGTCGCGGATCCCAGGATGCTTCCAGGAACCATCTCCCCAAACGGAGCGCCACCGGTAGAGGTGCCGGCCGTGCCCTCAAGGGCCCTGTGCAATCTGTCCCCGTACCGTCCCCCTGAACCGGTCGTGGCTGGGGGCGGGTACGTGGGCTGTGTGCTCCCGGACGACGTGGCCCTGCTGGTCATTTTTCGGCGCGGCGTGTGGGACCTGCCGAAGGGCACGAAGGAGCCGGGCGAATCCGTTGGAACCTGTGCCCGTCGCGAGGTGCGTGAGGAGGTAGGGGTCGAGGCCCTCACCCTCACCTGTGCCCTGGGGACCACGCAGCACGGCTATCCGGACGGGCGCCGGTACGCCGTAAAAACCACGCACTGGTACCTCATGCAGACCCCGGACCGATCGTTTTCGCCCGATCGCCGCGAGGGCATCCGACGAGTCGAGTGGGCGCGCTGGGACGGGGCCCGGAAGCATATGGGCTACGATACGCTGCGTCGGCACATGGATCGGGTGGAGGGCGACGTGAGGGCAGCCCTGAATGGGAAAGACGCTCGCTAGGCCTCACGGGGGCATTGTTGACGTCCGGCGCGAGGGCCGTGGGTGCTGAGGGCCTGTTGCATTCTCGCTACGTAGTGGCGAGTTTGCAAAATCACCACATTTCCGCTAAACGCCCTCTGTCCCATGCGATTCTGTGTTGGTCTTCTCCTCTCCGCCGTCGTGCTCGTTGGGTGCCAGGGAGGAAATCAGCAGGCCCCGTCGGCAAACCGACAGGCGCAACTTGATTCCCTGGAGGCAGCCAACCAGACCCTGAAGCGCCAGATTCAAACCCTTCGCGACTCCCTGCGCGGGCGGCAGAACGGCACAGCGCTCACGCCGCCCGTCTATTTTCCGTCTGGGAGCGCGTGGATCCCGGATGACGGCCGCCGGCAGCTCGACAAGCACGCCCAGGCGCTCAAGCAAAGGTACTCGGGGGAGGATTTTCGCATCCAGGGATACACCGATCCGGTGCCCATCGGGCCCCGCCTCCAGGACACGTATCCGAGCAACTGGTACCTCGCGGCCCAGCGC
>CAJXKO010000143.1 GCA_913055845.1 uncultured Bacteroidota bacterium
GGGTACATCCCATCGCGTGCGTGTCGAAAGAGCGCGCCGGCGACGAGATTGCCGAGATGGCGGACCTGCAAGAGGGGGGCGCGGTGGCGTTTAGCGACGATGGGGCGCCGGTGCAGAAGGCCGGCCTGATGCGGCGGGCGCTGGAGTACAGCAGCATGCTCGACTGCCCTATCATCAACCACATGGAGGCGGAGACGCTGAACCCCAGTGGCCAAATGCACGAAGGCGAGGTGTCTGCCCGTCTCGGACTCGACGGCATCCCCGCGGCGTCCGAGGACGTGATGATTGCCCGCGACATTGAATTGGCGGCCCTTACGAATGGGCACGTCCACGTCGCCCACATCTCCACGGCTCGGGGTGTAGAACTCGTGCGGCGTGCCAAGGCCCGTGACCTCCCCGTCACCGCAGAGGTGTGTACCCATCACCTCGCCCTCACCGACGCGGCCGTGGAGCGGACCGCCTTCGACACCCACACGAAAATGCATCCGCCCCTCCGATCGGCGGCGGACGTAGCGGCCCTCAAGGAGGGACTGGCCGACGGCACCATCGACGCGATCTGTACCGACCACGCCCCCCACGCCCCTCACGAGAAGCACGTGGAGTTCATTCACGCCCCCTTCGGCATCCTCGGCCTCGAAACGGCCTGGGGGCTCATCGGACGCGAGCTTATTGCTCCCGGGGTGCTCTCGGTCGAAGAGGCCGTACGGACGCTCACCGTGGCGCCGCGTCGCATTCTGGGCCTCAACGTCCCGAAGCTCGAACAAGGCGAGCCGGCCCGCCTTACCCTCTTCGACACCTCCACTCAGTGGACCTTCACCGAGGACCACATCCATTCGAAGAGTGAGAACACCCCGTTCGTGGGCAGCCAGCTGGTAGGGCGCCCATGGGCCGTCTACAGCGACGGGCAGTTTGTCCGGTGGGAAGACGCATAACCGGTCTGCTCTCGGTGCTCGGAGCCCAAAACGTGAAAGAGTGGTCGAATTTGGGGTGTGTTATGGAACGAACATTTCAGTTTTGCATCTGAGGTTGCACCCTGTGTTCTATTCATTCCACAGCTCTTCGCCTCGTGGCTGACTCCTTGTTTGCTTCGCTCGATCTTGGGCCCCTTACGCTGCCACACCGTGTGGCGATGGCGCCACTCACCCGGAACCGCGCCGGAGAGGGGAACGTCCCCGGCGACCTAAACGCCACCTATTACCGGCAGCGAGCCTCCGCGGCGCTCCTCATCACCGAAGCCACCCAGGTGGCGCCAATGGGGCAGGGCTATCCGCGCACGCCGGGCATCCACTCGGAGGCACAGGTGGAGGGCTGGTCGGCCGTGACCGACGCGGTCCACGAAGAGGGCGGACGCATCTTTTTGCAGCTGTGGCACGTGGGGCGCATCTCGCATTCGGCCTACCACGACGGGGCGCGTCCGGTGGCCCCGTCGGCCATCCGGCCCGAGGGCGAGGTGCTGACGCCCGATCTGGAGATGGTGCCGTACGAGACGCCACGGGCGCTGGCTACCGAGGAGGTGCCGGAGGTGGTGGACCAGTACCGTCAGGGCGCCGCCAATGCCCGGCGTGCTGGCTTCGACGGGGTCGAGATTCACGCGGCCAATGGGTATCTCATCGACCAGTTCTTGCGTTCTGGGACCAACGAGCGCACCGACCGCTACGGCGGCTCGCTGGAGGATCGGCTGCGCTTCCTGCGGGAGGTGACGGGTGCGGTGACCGACGAGTGGGGGGCCGGACGGGTGGGGGTACGGTTCTCCCCGCTCAGCCCGTTCAACGACATGCATGACGACACGCCGGCTGAGACCTTCCGGGCCGCGGCCACTACGGCCAGCGACTTCGATCTCGCATACGTACACCTCGTGGAGCCGTCCACCCCAAAGCCCCCTGTTGCGGGCGACGGCGAACCGTCACAGGTATTTGGGGGAATCCGGGAGGCTTTCGACGGCGCGCTCGTAGCTAACGGCAACTACAACGAGGACACCGCTGCCGACGCCATCGAGCGGGGCTACGCAGACCTCATCGCCTTCGGGCGTGCGTTCCTGGCGAACCCCGACCTGCCGCGTCGCTTGCGCGAAGGGCTGCCCATCAACGTGCCGGACGAGTCGACCTTCTACAACGGCGACGCGGAAGGTTATACGGACTACCCCACTTGGGAGGCGCTCCAGAATGGGCAGTCGTTCGAGACCCTGGAGTCACTCCGCGAAATGGCTTCGTGGGGGTAAGAGAGGCAGAGAGACTCAGTCGTAGTCGCGCGGCCCAAAGATGGAGGTGCCGAGCCGGATCATTGTGCTCCCTTCCTCGATCGCGACCTCGAAGTCGTTGCTCATTCCGATGGAAAGTTCGGCCATCTCCACCTGTGGGTTGTTCGAGGCGTCGTAGGTCTCAAAGAGCTCCCGCATCCGCTGAAACTCACCGCGCACGTCCTCAGGATCGTCCACGAATGAGGCCAGGGCCATGAGGCCCCGGACGGCCAGGTGATCGTACTGCGCGCAGTGGTCGAGATAATCGTGCACCTCGTCCGGGGAGAGGCCATATTTTTGGTCCTCGCCGGTGATGTTCACCTGCACGAGGCACGGCAGTACCCGATCGTTTTTGGCGGCGCGCTTGTTGAGCTCGTCGGCGAGCCGCGGACTGTCGAGTGCGTCGAACCAGTCGGCATGACGGGCCACGAACTTGGCCTTGTTGGTCTGGAGATGGCCCACCATGTGCCACGTGACGTCGCCGCCTTCGAACGCCCCCGGTCGGGCCTTGGCCTTGTCGCGGAGCTGCCGGGCCCGGTTTTCGCCGAAGTGGTTGAGCCCTGCGGCCGTGCCGGACTCGAGGGCCTGCATGGGGAAGGTCTTGGAGATGGCAACAATCGTGATTTCGTCGGGTGAGCGGTCGGCGCGTTCGCAGGCCTGGGC
The DNA here is from genome assembly GCA_913055845.1 of uncultured Bacteroidota bacterium. GTDB lineage: Bacteria > Bacteroidota > Rhodothermia > Rhodothermales > Salinibacteraceae > Salinibacter. Next base: position 2,900 of record CAJXKO010000143.1, read on the forward strand.
GATGCGCTCACGGACCGACCGAACCCGCTCGGCGACGGCCTCGGGGCGAATCTGTTTGGTGATCTCCGGGGTGGCGTCCGGGATTTTGTTCATGCTGAGGGCGAAACCGTGAGTGTGAAGAGACGCGCGTGTAAGACCGCTCTTGGTATCAACTCTGCGGCGTGTATGATCCCGTTCGCGGGCCCTACTGCGACGGCTGTACGTCGAACGACACGACGCGACTGCCCTGGGTCACCACGCGGATGCGGAGAGGGCGGCAGCACACGCCGCAGTCCTCAATGTAAGTCTGTGTGCCCGAGACGGACGGGTCGACTAGCACGGCAGTCGTTTCCCAGCAGTGCGGGCACGTAAACGTCTGTTCGCGGACGTTCATGACGGACAGAGGAGAAAAGATTGGGGGGCTGAAGAGCCGACGTCGGGGAAGGCGTCACGCCTCGGCCCGGAGCACGTCGAGCGGCGGGCGGTCGTAGAGGCCGCGGCTATTCCAGAGACCGATGCCGATGGTCACCGCCACGGCAGCGACGAAGGCCCCCAGAAGCGTGAGGGGCGCCCCCACGAAGGGGCCGTTGAATACAAAGTACGACAGGCTCCACGCCGCCGCCAGCGCCAGGAGCAGGCCCGTGATGGCGGCAAATGTGCCGAGGAAGAGGTACTCCACAGTCATGATTTTCTGCACGGTGTTGCGCGAGGCGCCCAGGGTTTTGAGCAGTACGCTCTCCTCCGCCCGCTGGTAACGGCTCACGACCACCGCGCCGGCCAGGACGATGAGGCCAGTGAAGACGCTGAAGAGGGCCATAAACCGAATGACGTACGCCAGGCGTCCGAACAGATCCTGAAACGTAGAGAGGATGAGGGAGAGGTCGATGGCCGACACGTTCGGGTACTCCTGCACGACCGCTCGCTGCACCTGGGCGGACACGTCCTCGTTGGGCGTGCGGCTGAGGAGGACGTGCGTCTGCGGGGCGGCGTCCAGCACTCCTTCCGGGAAGACCACAAAGTAGTTGGTGCCGATGCGTTGCCAGTTCACCTTGCGGAGGCTGGAGATGTAGGTTGTCACCGGACGGCCCTGCACGTCGAAGGTGAGGGTGTCTCCAATGCCCACGTTCAATTCCTCTCGGGCCATTTCGGCCTCCATTGAGATGGGCACGGCGCGGCCCGACCGCAGTGGATTCCCTTCCACGGAGCCGATGAACTCGCCCTCCACGAGCGTCTCGCTCTCCGTGAGGTAGTCACGGTAGGTGACCCGGTATTCGCGCTCGAAGGCCCAGTTTACGCTCACCGTGGAGTCCTGCCGGAGTGCCTCCAGGGTGCGGCCCTTCACCGCCTGCAGACGGGTCGTCACAATGGGCTCGCTGGCGAGGATGGGGGCGCCCGCCTGCTCCACCGCGCTCCGCACACCGTCGATCTGATCGTTCTGGATGTCGAACATAACGAGATTGGGGCGGTCGGCCCCGCCGGCTACCTGAATCTGTTCCAGAAGCGTGCGCTCCACCAGCACGAGGGTGGTGATGAGGAAGACGCCCAGGCCCAGCGTGAGCAGCAGCACCGTCGTCTGGTTGTGGGGCCGGTACAAGTTGGCCAGGCCCTGCCGCCAGGGGTAGGGCCAGGAGGAAGGAAAGTAGCGCCGCACGCCCGCCATGATGCCGCGGGCCACGAGCGCGAGCACGCCGAAGACAGCCCCCACGCCCGCCGCGTAGCCGAGCCCAATTTCCCAGGTGGGAGCCTGCAGCAGGGCGACCCCCGAGACGGCCGCCGCCACGGCCGCGGACACTGCCCATCGGGCCGGATCGCGCCAGCCACCGGTCGACGGCTCCACCTCCGTGCGTAGGGCCTGCAGCGGCGAGACGCCCCGCACCTCCAGCAGCGGCCAAAGCGCAAACAGAAGCGTCACGCCGACGCCCACGGCCAGTCCCAGCCCCACCGCTGTCCACGAGAGGGAAAAGGACACCTCGAACGGCAGGAAGTCGGCGAGCAGGCGCGGCACGAACGCCTGGAGTCCCACGCCCAGAAGGCTTCCCAGGCTCGCCCCGGTAAGCCCGAGCACTCCGGCCTGTGCAAGGTAAATCTTGAACGTGCGACTGGCCTTGGCCCCCAGGCACCGCAGGACCGCGATGGAGGTGAGGCGGCGTTGCACGTATACGTGCACGGCGCTGGCCACGCCGAGGCTGCCCAGCAGCAGCGCCACGAACCCGGCTAGGCCCAGAAACCGGGACAGGTCGCTGAGGCCGTCCTGCCAGTCCGAGGCCTCCTCCTCCACCGTGTCAATGTCGAG
>CAJXKO010000144.1 GCA_913055845.1 uncultured Bacteroidota bacterium
GGCCTGAGCGCCTGATCTCCGCCGGACGCCCCCCTCGCATTCCTCATTCGCAACTCGCCATTCGACACTCGAACCTGGCATGACCAACGCGACCCAGACTCTGGCGGTCATTTTTGCCGGCACCCTCGCACTCGCGCTGGCCACGTCGTGGAGCTGGAGCACCACCTCCAGCGCGGCCTTCCAGCAGGAATTGCTCGGCGTGGACACAAGTGCGGTGCAGGCCATCGAGATTGAGCGGTCGGACCGTTCCCCCGTGCGGCTGGAGCGGTCGGGCGGCGGCTGGTCGGTGGCCCCGCCCGACACGTCGGTCACCTACCCGGCCAACGCCCAGTCGGTGAACCAGTTGCTTGGCACCTTGCCGTCCCTCCAGGTGGGCGCCGTCGCGACCCGTCAGCCGGACAAGCACCCCCAGTACGGCGTCGACTCGACCGGCACGACGATCACGATGCTGGGCGACGGCGACCAGGAGCTCGGGCAGTTGATCGTGGGCCGCACGCGGATTCGTCGTCCGGAGTCCGGCGGACAGCGACGAAATCCGATGCAGCGCCGCCGCCGGGGCACGCCCATCACGTACGTCCGCACTCCCGACCACCCCGACGTCTACTCGATCGAGCAGTCCCTCCGGAGCCTCACCAGCCGCAGCGTCGAGGGGTGGCGCGACAAGACCGTCTGGGCCCTCGACCGCTCCCAGATCCAGCGGATCGACTTCCGCTACCCGGCCGACAGCTCGTTTACCATGGAGCGGGCCACCCGGAGCGACACATCCGCGGCGCCGGACGCATGGGTGTCGGCGGGCGACACGCTGTCACGGGGTGAAACCTCCTCCCTACTGCGGACCCTCGCGTCGCTTCGGGCCGACGGGTTCGCCGAAAACATGACCAAGGAGGACCTGGGCGAGGTGTCCTACACGATCGGTATCGAGCTCGCCGACGGCTCGCGTCGCACCGTGCAGCTCCGGTCCGATCCGGCAGGCCGAAATTACGTTGCGACCGCAAGCGGCTACCCGTACGTCGTTGAATTCCGGAGGCAGAGCTGGGACCGCTCGGTGCTCCAGGGGCGCTCAGCGTTTCTGGACAACGAGTGATACGAACCTGCATGCTCCACGCGGAAATGGAGGCTCGGAACGGCGGAGTTCGTACTAGGATGGATGCGCAACCTTCCCTTCTCGCTGCAAGAGGCGGTGGAGCTTTCCCGGAAACTCCTTCTCAAGAAACGCCTCGATGCGGAGTGACGCCCGTCCTATCGCTGCCCGGTTCACGCCCGTGTCGATTCCCAGTTCGTCGAGCAGGTAGGTTGTGTCTTCGGTGGCAATGTTTCCCGTCGCCCCTTCGATGAAGGGGCATCCCCCCATGCCGGCGAGCGACGTATCGAACCGATTTACGCCCGTCTGTAGCGCCGCGTAGACGTTGGCGAGCCCCAGGCCGCGCGTATCGTGCAGGTGCAGCACGAGCGGCGTATCGTCGATCCCCCCTTGCACCGCCCGTACCCGCTTCTTGATCATCCGTGGGTTCGCCAGTCCTGTCGAGTCCGCCAGGGAGATCGACTCGACGCCGAGATCTGCAAAGTGGCGGCTCATCTCGACGATTTGATCGAGGGGCGTATCTCCCGGAGCCCGGTAACCGAAGACAGTCTGAAAGCCCATTTGCGTCTGCAGGCCGTGTTCGTGGGCGTACCGCACCATGTCCTCCGCCTGCACCACCGCCTCGTCGACCGTCCGGTTGGCATTGTCCTGGCTGTGCTGGTCGTGGGTGGCAATGGAGAGATCCACGTGCGACAGTCCCGCCGCGACGGCGCGCTCCAGGCCCTTCTGGTTAAGCGCGAGCCCGGCGTACGTTACGTCATCCCGCGCCGGCAGCCGTTCGCACACCGCCTCCGCGTCGTTCATCTGTGGTACCCACTTCGGGTGGACAAACGAGGTCACCTGAATCCGTGGCACGCCGGCGTCGGCGAGGGCCGTAATGGTCTCGACCTTCAAGTCCGTGGGAATGAACTGGTCCTCAAACTGGAAACCGTCGCGCGGGCCAACGTCACACAACTCAACCTGGGACGGAATGGACATGGAGAGCTTAGAGAAGTGGTACGAGAGAATCGTGTCTCCATAAACGGACCCGGCAGCCCCGCAGTTCACCCTTCGGCCCCAACACAAAAGCACCCGGAGTGCCGGCAAGCACTCCGGGTGCGGATCCGCTAAGCATGCACGGTTGCTCCTACTTCGATCCGGAGCCTCCAAGCGTGAAGAGGCTCGCCTCGGGCTCCACGTTGATCTCCAATTCTTGAATGTTTGCCGTGCTCTCACGGGTCTTCTGGCCCGTATCCTGGGTCGTCTGCGTGGTGTACGGCAGCATCACGCCGTCCACTTCCTTGTAGTCCGTAAAGACCTGCGTCACCTCCACCGTCGCGCCACTGCGCGGATTCTGCTGCGTCAGCGTCATGCGCTCGGGGCGCATGGTTTCGGCGTTCAGATGCAGAGTATAGGCCGTCCCGCTGGGGGGCTCCACACGGACGCTGCGGTAGGTCGTCTCACTGATCGTGGTGTCGCCCTGGGCCCGCACCGAGAGACCGTCCCGGTCCAGGCTGGCCATGAGGTACGGCACGCTGCGCCAAAGCTGTCCCGTGATGCGTCCTTTCATCGACGAGGGGAGCGTGCGCGTCTGCCCGCCCCGTTGCATTTTCACTGTGGAGCCGTCGCTCGTGATCGTGATGCCGCCCCGCTCCACGCGCATCTTGTCCGGAAGCTCCACGACCGTACGGACCGTGCGCCCCTGCTGGGTGGTGACGATGCGCATGCTCTGGATTTTGTCGAAGGCCGTCCCCCCGAGGGCATCCTGGGCACTGGCCAGGAGCGTCTGCCCCGCCGCCATGGCCTCCTTGTCGGCGGCCGTGGGCGCGTCTGTTTGGGCGCTCGGCGGCTCACGCGGAATCGACGTGTCGAGGGTATCCACTGCCCCACCCTTCGTAAGCGCCGAAAGGTCCTTGCTAAACTGGTCGCTATTCCCCACGACGAGGACGTGCGATTCTTCGGGGTGCAGGTACTGCTTGGACACCGACAGGACGTCCTGGGCTGTCACCTCCTCAATCGCGTTTTTCGTCTGCTGGAGGAAGTCGGCCGGGTAGTCGTAGTACGCGTAGGTGGCGCGGCGACTTAGGATTTCCCGCTCCGAATCGAAGTTGAAGACAAAGGAGTTAAGGTAGCTGTCCTTCGCCAGGCTGAGCTCCTGCTGCGTGGGCGGGTTCTGCTTCATTCCCTCCACCTCCGCGATGGTGGCCTGGGCAGCCTCCACTGTGCTCGCGCTCTTCGAAAACACAGCGGCGAAGAAGCGACCGGGGCGGTTGTAGCCGGCCGTATACTGGCCGCCCACCGAGTAGGCAAGTCCCTTTTCCGAGCGGACCGAGTTGAAGAGACGGCCCGTGAAGGGAGCGGTAAGCACCTCGTTCATCACCGTGACCGCAGCGTAGTCGTCGCTGCGACGTGTCATCTCGCCTGCGTGGCCCATGTAGACGGTGCTCTGGGTAACGTCGCTTTTCGGCACAAAGTTGACCGAATATGCGCGAGTGGCGTCCGGCGTCGGAGGTGTGGGGGGCTCAAAGTCCTCCGGGGCCGTCCAGTCCGCAAACTGTGAGCGGATCTGCTGGGCCATCCGGTCGGCGTCGAAGTCGCCCCACACGCTCAGAATGACATTGTTCGGGTGAAAGTACTGATCGTGAAATTCGACCAGGTCTTGTCGTTCAATGCGGTCGATGGTGTAGAGCTCAGGGGTGCGAGCGTACGGACTGTCTTCGCCATAGAGCACCTGATCAAACTTGCGGGAGGCGATCTGCTGGGCATTGTCGTTGCGCCGCGTAATACCGGACTTCGTGCGGCTCTTCGCCTGCTGCAGCTTTTCCGGCGCGAAGGCGGGCCGGCGGAGCACCTCGGCGAAGATGGGGAGCACCGTATCCACGTTCTCCGTGAGTGTGGACATGTAGGCGGTTCCGGAGGTCTCTCCGATGCCAGTTTCGACGGTGGCGCCCAAATTCTCGAGCGTCGTGTTCAGACTGTCCGAGGACATCGATTCGGTCCCGCCACTGCGCATAACGGTTCCGGTGATGGAGGCCAATCCCCGTTTCTCGACCGGTTCGTAAACGGAGCCGGTCCCGATGCGGGCCACGGCGTTCACCTGCGGGAGCTCACGGTCCTCAAGCAGAAACACGGTCATGCCGTTGTCGAGCTGCACGCGCTCCGGCGCCGGCGCCTCAAAGTCGCGGAGGTCCGGGTACGTGAGCGCCTGCACGTCGTAGTCTGCCGTACGGATGTCATTCTGCTGAGCGGTGGCCGGGTGCGCGGCGAGCCCGAAGAGAACCACAGCGGCCAGTGCGGACGTGAGCGAAGACGTAAGCAGAGATCGAGTCGTGTTCATCGCAAGACAGGATTTGATTCGGTTCGGAGACTTCGGACGAGGAGACGCGGAGCCCTCTAGTCTGCAGAAGCAGTGGGCGCTCCGTCATCCTCCGGAGACTTCATAATGGCGACCGTGCGCTTACTGGCCTGAAACGTCTCTCGGGCCACCCGTTGCACGTCCTCCACCGTCACGGCCTCAATCTCATTCAGCGACTCAAAAACGCTTCGCCAGTCGCCGGTCAGGGCCTCCGCCTCGGCAAACTGCTCAGCCAGACCGCCATTCGAGTCGAGCTGTCCAATGAACTCGTCCCGCGCACGGGTCTTGGCACGCGCCAACTCCTCCTGCGTGATGCCCTCGTCCTTCACCGTCTCGAGCACATCGTAGATGGAGTGCTCCAGACTGTCCGGCGACACCCCACGATTGGGAAAGGCGAGAATCGAAAACTCGTTCTCGTACTTGCCGCCCGGAAACTCTGCGAAGTACGACGGAATCTGCACGGCGAGGGCCTTCTCCGTCTCCACGAGGCCCTTGTACAGCCGACTGGTCCGCCCGCCCGCCAGCACGTCGGCCAGTACCTCGTACACCGGGTCGTCCGGGCTGTACATGCTGGGGCGCGAGAAGCCCACCATCAGTCG
>CAJXKO010000145.1 GCA_913055845.1 uncultured Bacteroidota bacterium
GCCAGCGTGTTCGCCGTGGCGAGGCCGAGGTCGTCGTGGCAGTGGGTGGAGAGCGTCACCGCGTCCGGCTCCGGAAGGCAGTCAACGACGGAGGCCAGAAGCTCGGCGTACTCCGACGGGGTGCAGTAGCCGGTCGTGTCGGGGATGTTGATCGTCGTCGCCCCGGCCTCGGCCGCCGCCTGCACGATCTCGCAGAGGAAGGCCCGGTCGGTGCGCCCGGCGTCCTCGGCGCTAAACTCGACATTGTCGGTGTAGGTGAGGGCCTGCTCAATAGCGCGGACGGCGCGCTGGATGATCGCCTCGCGCTTCTCGGCCATCGTGTCCCCAAGCTTGTCGAATTTCGCCTCGATGTGGACGTCGCTTGTGGCAATAAAGGTGTGAAGGCGCGTGTCGGAGCCGTCGGCCAGGGCCTCGCCGGCCGCGTCGATGTCGTCCTCCTTCGTCCGGGCGAGGGCGCAGGTCACAGGGCCGTCCACCTCGCTCGCGATGCGGGTCACGGCCTCGGTCTGGGCGGGCGACGAGATGGGAAACCCGGCCTCAATTACGTCCACGTTTAGGTCCGCCAGCTTGTGGGCAATGCGGACCTTTTCGGGGACGGTCATCGATGCGCCGGGCGCCTGCTCGCCGTCGCGCAGGGTGGTGTCGAAAATCGTGATGGGGTCGCTCATCGGTGGGGTCGTGTGCTGAGTGCGGGTCGTCGGGGAGCAGTGTGGGTGTGAGAGAGGCGCCCGGACGCCGCGTCGATGGTCGCGTCCGGACGCTCGATAAGGCGCAGGCTCATCCGACCGCGCGCTCCGAGAGTGCTCGGAGCCAGCGGTGGGCCAGCGAGTGGCAGAACGAAGGTCACGGTGTTGGGGCGTTTTGGGGAACAGGGTCGGCGGCGCGGGTGGCGACCTCGCGGCCGAAGGTAGACGTGGATACGGCTTCCTCGTCGCCCACTGCGAGATCAGCGGTGCGGAATCCGGCCTCCAGAGTCGCGTCGACTGCGTGCCGAACCGCGTCTGCGGCCTCGTGCTCGCCGAGTTCATCGAGCAAGAGAGCGGCGCTGAGGATGGTGCCGATGGGGTTGGCCACGTCCTGACCTGCGATGTCCGGTGCGCTGCCGTGGACGGGCTCGAAGAGGCCCACCGTGCCCCCGACGCTGGCGGAGGGAAGGAGGCCCAGTGAGCCGGGGAGCGCCGCGGCCAGATCCGAGAGGATGTCGCCGAACAGATTGCCGGTGAGCACCACGTCGAACTGCTGCGGGTCGCGGACGACCTGCATCGCGGCGTTGTCGACGTACAGGTGGCGGAGCTCCACGTCGGGGTACTGCTCCTCACTTACGCGGGTCACGACCTCGCGCCACAGCTCGGAGACCTCCAGCACGTTGGCCTTGTCGACCGACGTCACGTGGCCATGGCGCCGCTGCGCCCGCTGGAAGGCGACGTGGGCGATGCGCTCGATTTCGGCCTCTGAGTACACCATTGTGCTGCGGGCGCCGTCGTCGGTCCGGCCCTCGGGGGTGCCGAAGTAAATGCCGCCGGTGAGTTCGCGGACGAACAGAATGTCGGTGCCGCCCACGCGGTCGGGGCGGAGGGGGGAGGCCGACGCCAGCGTCTCCGGCACGAGGACCGGGCGCAGGTTGGCGTACACGCCGAGCGCCTTGCGCAGGGCGAGAAGCCCGCTTTCGGGGCGCTTTTCGCCCGTGTTGTCGTCCCACTTCGGGCCGCCGACCGCGCCGAGCAGGACCGCGTCGCTTTCCTGGCAGGCCGCCCGGGTCTCGTTGGGGAATGGCGTACCGGTCTCGTCGAGCGCCGCGCCGCCCATGAGGTACTCCTCGGCGGTGAAAGCGAAGTCGTGCGCCGAGGCTACCGCGTCTAGCACACGGAGCGCCTCCCGCGTCACCTCGGGACCGATACCATCTCCCGGCAGCCAGGCAATGTCGTACGTAGTCGGATTTTCCATATTAGGCTGCAGTGGTTCGAGGGTGCTGCTCGTAGTAGCGTTGTGCAGCGTCTGGGCGTCTGAGCGTGTGGGCGTTAAAACAGCACTGCACTTCAGCACGCCCACGCCGACACGCAGAAGTCAGGCAGATTCCGTCGTCGAGGCCGCCTCGGCTTCCTCGGTCGCTTTCCCGTTCTCCGACGGCTCGTCGTCCTCCAGCCAGGGCATCATGCCACGCAGCTTCTTGCCGACCTTCTCGATCGGGTGGTCCTTGAGGGCGTCCCGCTCCTGCTGCAATCGGGGGGCGCCTCGCTCATATTCCTCGATCCACTCGTCGGCAAACTCGCCGGACTGGATTTCGTCGAGGATGTCCTTCATCTCGTCGCGCACGTCGTCATTGATCACGCGGGGGCCGCGCGTGTGGTTGCCGTACTCGGCCGTGTCGCTGACCGAGTAGTTCATGTATTCGAGCCCGCCCTCGTAGTAAAGATCCACGATCAGCTTCAGCTCGTGGAGGCATTCGAAGTAGGCCAGTTCGGGCGGGTATCCCGCGTCCACCAGCGTCTCGAAGCTCGCCTGGATCAGCGCCTGTGAGCCGCCGCAGAGCACCGCCTGCTCGCCGAAGAGGTCGGTTTCGGTCTCATCCTTGAACGTCGTTTCGATGACGCCGGCGTGCGTGCCGCCGATGGCGTCGGCGTAGCTGATGGCAAGGTCCATCGCCCCACCGGACGCGTCCTGGTCTACCGCGGCGAGGCACGGCACCCCGCTACCCTGCGCGTACGTGCGGCGGACGAGGTGGCCGGGCGACTTCGGCGCCACCATGAACACGTCCACGCCCTCGGGGGGGACGATGCGGTCGTAGTGGATGTTGAAGCCGTGCCCGAAGCCGAGCGCCGTACCGGGCGTCATGTGCGCCTCGATCTGCTCCTCGTAGACCTCCTTCTGGTGCTGGTCGGGAATGAGGAGCATCACCACGTCCCCCCAGGCGGCGGCCTCGTCGATGTCCATGACCGTGAGGCCCTGATCTTCGGCCTTCGCGCGGGAGGAGGAGCCGGGACGCAGGCCCACGGCCACGTCGACCCCGCTGTCGTGCAGGTTGAGCGCGTGGGCGTGGCCCTGGCTGCCGTAGCCGATGACGGCCACCTGGTTGTCGCGGATGAGGGAGGGATCGGCGTCGTAATGGACGTCCATTTTTGGGTTGAGGGTTGGAGAGTTGAGCGTTAAGAGTTCGGCGTTCGGGGGATCAGTCAGAATCCGGCGTCGAGCCGTTTTTGGGCGGTTCGGCGTCGGCGGAGGCGAGGGGGTTGGGGGCCTCGTACTCCAGGTCGCGGTGCATGGCGACCTGCCCACTGCGGGCCACCTCCTCGATGCCGTGCTCCTCCATCATGCCGACGAAGGCATTGATCTTCTTTGTGGGACCGGTGACCTCCAAAATCATGGTTTCCGGTGTCACATTCACCACGCGCCCGCGGAAAATGTCTTTGATGTCGAGGATTTCCGGGCGCGTCTCCGAGGTGTACTGCACCTTCAGGAGGCACAGCTCGCGCTCCACGTGCTCCGCGTCGGTCAGGTCCGTGACGTCGTAGGTGTTGACGAGGTTGTCGAGCTGACGCGTGATCTGGGCCACGATGCGGTCATTGCCCACCGTGACGAGCGTGAGGCGGGCGACGGATGGCTCGTCGGTCTCCCCCACCGCGACGCTTTCCAGATTGAAGCCCCGGGCCGAGAACAGATTCGTGACGCGGTTGAGGGCGCCGATCGTATTCTCGAGCGTGACGGCGATGATGTGCCGGTGCTCCTGCTCGGTCTCGTCCTCTTCTTCGGGCAAGATCGGCTCGCCGAACTTGCGCTTCCGGCGGATTTGTTGACGAGTCAGTGTTTCTTCGGACATCGGTGGTAGTCGGTCTATTTTGAACAGGGGAGCAATGGAAACCGGACCATGATGCGTGATACGTGAATCGTGAGGCTGCTCCTATCCATCACGTATCACGCTTCACGCATCACTTATCCGCCATCTTCTCCTTGTCGAACATCTCCGTGAGCATGTCGTCGCTTGCGGCGCCGGCGGGGACCATCGGGAAGACCATCTCCTCCTTCGGCACCTGGAATTCCATGACGACGGGTCGATCGTCCACGTCCCACGCCTGGTCGATCACGTCGCCCACTTCATCGGGCGAGCTGGCCCGCAGGCCGACGCAGTGGTGCGCCTCCGCGAGCTTCACAAAGTCCGGGTTCGTGGGCTGGAGGTCGGTGTGGCTGAAGCGCTCCTCGTGGAAGAGCGACTGCCACTGCCGCACCATGCCGAGGTAGTTGTTATTGAGGACGGCGATCTTGAGGGGCAGGCCGTGCCGGGCCGCCACGCTCAGCTCCTGTGCGTTCATCACGAAGCCGCCGTCGCCGCTCACGCAGACCACGTCTAGGTCGCGCCCCTCCCGCATCCCGAACGCCGCGCCCATCGCCGCGGGCAGGCCGAAGCCCATCGTGCCGAGGCCGCCGGAGCTGATGTGGGAGCGCGTCTGCCCGAACTTGTAGTACTGGCAGACCCACATCTGATGCTGTCCCACGTCGGAGACCATCACCGCGTCGCCCTGCGTCTTCTCGTAGAGCGCCTCCACCACCGACTCCGGGGCAATCTCGTCGCCGTCGGATCCCTCGTACTCGTAGGGGGGACACTCGGCGCGCCACGCGTCGATCTGGGCAAGCCAGTCGGTCGTGTCCTTCGGCTTCACCCTCGGAAGCAGTTGCTGGAGTACCTCCTGCGCGTCGCCAATCAGCGCACAGTCGGCGTACACGTTCTTGGAGATGCAGGAGGGGTCGATGTCGACGTGGATGATCTTGGCATTGGGGGCCCATTCGTCCACGTCACCCGTCACGCGGTCGTCGAAGCGGGCGCCGACGGCCATGATGAGGTCGGCGTT
>CAJXKO010000146.1 GCA_913055845.1 uncultured Bacteroidota bacterium
TTGACGGCGCAGAAGCCGCAGGAGCGCGTGCATACATCGCCCAGAATCATGAACGTGGCCGTGCCGCGGCTCCAGCACTCGCCCATGTTCGGGCAGTTGGCACTCTCGCAGACGGTGTGCAGGTCGTGGTCGTCCACCGTCTCCCGCACATCTTTGTACGTGTCGCCCTGCGGAAGCGAGACGCGGAGCCATTCGGGCCGTTGGCCACGTTTGTTTTTGTTGGTGTTCTCCACCACCGGCAGCTCGACGAAGCCGGGATCACCGTCGCCCGAGGGGCCAATCGGATCGGGCTCTACGGCACCCAGGTCGGTCTCACCGGGCAGGGTGGGTTCGTTCTCGGAAGACTCCGTGTCGCGGGTCTTGGGAGTGGACATATGCAATAGAAACAGGATCAATCAGCCGGCTGTGGGGCCGGAGGCGTGGCCCGGGAGCACCGGCACGAAAACACGGATGGACGGGTACGAAGGATGCCCTCGGCCGTTCCTCTGAGTGCGGACGCGAGTTCGGCGCCTGGGTTGGGGGTAAGGCCCTAGCTGCTATCGGCCCGATCTGTCTCTAAGAGACCAAAGTAGAGCATGTCCACGAGGATGTCCTCGTTCTTACGATGGCGGCGGAGCCGGCCCTCCTGCATGAAGCCTGCCTTTTGAAGCACCCGCACCGACGCGTTGTTGCCCACCATCACCTCTGCCGTGAGCCGCACCACCTGGAGCTTCGCGAAGGCGTACGTCGCGAACCGGCGCACCGCCTCGGTGGTAATTCCCCGGTTCCAGTACGGGGTGGCGAGCCAGTACCCGACATTGGTGCGGTGAGAAGAGCCCACGTCGAAATTTCCCGCCCCCACGGCGCCAATGAGCCTTCCGTCGGGATCCCGGATTGCGAAGGTGGTTTCGACGGGCTGCTGCCGACGATGTGACACGCGTTCCTCGATCCACGCCTCGGCGTCCTGCTCTGTGTAGGGAAAGGGAATGCTCAGAGTGTTGCGTGCAATCGCCGGCGCTTGGAGATGCTCCACGAGGGCTTCTTGATCCCGCCATTTGACGCCCGAAAGAAAAAACCCATCGGCAAGAGGAAGCGAAGGCATGGTCGGAACTGGGGCAGAGAAGAGGACGACACCATCTTGATGTGGAGCGGGCAAAGCACTCACTCCGGTGATGGTGTCTTGAAAAGGAGTGATTGATTCGCGAGACTATGGGTCCGGCTGTGTCGTCGGCGGGCCTTGCGCCACACTCTTCTTTTGTTCCAGACCGCTTCGCTCCTGTGCCGTTTCGTCGCCTTCTGCTGGTCCTTCCACTGCTACTGGTCGGCTGCTCGTCCGGACCCACCGCTGACCTCGTCCTGACGGATGGAAAGATCGTTACGCTTGACAACGATCACGGAACGGTCGAGGCTCTCGCCGCGGCGGGCGACACCATTCTCGCTGTGGGAAGCAGTGCGGAGGTCGAGGCGCACACCGGACCGGAGACGCGCGTGATTGACCTGGAGGGGCGCCTCGCGATCCCAGGGTTCATTGAGGGGCACGGCCATTTTATGGGCATGGGGGCGGCGCAGATGCAGGTGAGCCTGTTGGGCACTGACTCGTGGGCTCAGGTTGTGACCAAGGTCGACTCGGCAGCCGCCGCGACGACGGCGGGATGGGTGGAAGGGCGCGGCTGGCACCAGGAGAAGTGGGGTGCGACGCCCGAGCGCATGGTTCGCGGCTTTCCTACGAACGCGCAACTCAATGAGGTCGCTCCCGAGACACCAGTCTACCTGACCCATGCCAGCGGCCACGCCGCCATCGCCAACGACGCGGCCCTTGACGCGGCCGGTATTGGGCCAGATACCCCCGACCCGGACGGCGGAACCATCGTGCGGGACGCGCAGGGGCGGGCCACCGGCGTCCTGTTGGAGACGGCCGAGGGGCTAGTACAAACTGCCATCGAGGCATCACGCAGCGACATGAGTGCCGCGGACCGCCGCGCCCGTCGTCGCAAGCAGGTGCGTCTTGCCGCGCAAGCGGCGCTCGCGAACGGCGTCACGAGCTTCCAGGATCAGGGCGCTTCGTTCGAGACCATCGAATTGTACCGCACAATGGCCGAAAACGACGAGCTCGGCATCCGGATGTACGCGATGGTGTCACAGAACGAGGTGACGTCCAAGACCCGGGACCGCCTCGCAGCGATCCGGACGGTGGGGGCCGCCGACCAGCACCTAACGGTCCGCGCCATCGGGGAGGTGACGGTGGATGGGGCCCTCGGGTCCCGGAGTGCCTGGATGCTCGAGCCTTACGACGACGCTCCGGACGACACGGGCATCAACGTCACGTCGATGGATCGCGTCCGCGAGATGGCGGAGATTGCACTCGAAGAAGACTACCAGTTCGCCGTCCACGCCATTGGCGATCGGGCCAACCGCGAGAGCCTTGACCTTTTTGCTTCGCTCTTTGGCCAACAAGACGTCGACGGCGAGGCACTCCGATGGCGGATTGAGCACGCTCAGCACCTACACCCGGACGACATCCTGCGCTTCGCCGACCTCGGCGCCATTGCCTCCATGCAGGCCATTCACGCCTGCTCCGATGCCCCGTACAACTACCAGCGGCTCGGCGCCGAGCGTGTACGAGAGGGGGCGTACCCCTGGAAGACGCTGTGGGAAGACGGGGTGGTAGTAGGCAACGGCACCGACGTGCCCGTCGAAAAGATCGACCCGCTGGCCAGCTACCACTGTACGGTGACGCGACAGGTCCCCGGCACCGACACCACGTTCACGTCCAGCGAAACCCTCAGTCGTCGCCGCGCGCTCCTGTCCTACACGGCCAACAACGCTCACATGGCGTTTGAGGAAAACACGAAAGGCACGCTAACGCCCGGCAAGCTCGCCGATATTGCGGTCCTATCTCGCGACATCCTCACGGTGCCGACCGATGAAATTACGGACACCGAGGTAGTCCACACGATTTTGGGCGGCGAGGTGGTCTACACGAGGGAGTGATTTTCCATCCCGCCCCCGAAACGCCACCACCGCTGGCGAATTCATTTGCTCGCACTGATTGCTCCTTTTTCTTCCTCCCATCCCGACGCCCATGGAAGCGGTTTCTCCAAATTCGGTTCGTCCTGATCAGGTCAAACGGCTCCTCTCAGAGCATATGCTCACGAAGGGCATGATGCCTATGGTGCTAGACATGGAGGCGAGCCAGGGCGTTCGGCTGCACGACAAGAAAAGCGGCCGCTCGCTCATCGACCTGTTTGGCTTTTATGCCTCCAATCCCCTTGGCATGAACCATCCGAAGATGACCGGGGACGAGGGGTTCCTGGAGCGGCTGATGGACGCGGCGCTTAACAAGGTGACCAACTCCGACGTCATGACCGGGCATATGGCGCGGTTTGTGGACACCTTCGACCGAGTAGGGATTCCCGAGTATCTTCCGTACACGTTCTTTATTTCTGGGGGGGCGCTGGCGGTGGAAAATGCGCTCAAGACGGCCTTCGACTGGAAGGTGCGCAAGAACCACGAAAAGGGCTATCGGCGCGAGGTGGGGCATCAGGTGCTGCACCTGGATCAGGCCTTTCACGGCCGCACCGGCTACACCATGTCGCTCACCAACACGGCCGACCCGCGGAAGACGATGTACTTCCCGAAGTTTGACTGGCCACGGATCACCAATCCGAAGGTGCACTTTCCGCTCGATGGCGACGAGGTGGAGCGCGTGGCGGTCGAGGAGCAGAGGGCCCTCACCCAGGCCAAGCGGCACTTCCACGAGCGTGAAGATCAAATCGCCGCGGTCATCCTGGAGCCGATTCAGGGCGAGGGGGGCGACAATCACTTCCGGCCGGCCTTCCTGAAGCGCCTGAAGAATCTGGCCCATGAGAACGATGCCCTGCTGATCTTCGACGAGGTGCAGAGCGGCGTGGGCATCACGGGACACTTCTGGGCGCACCAGGCCCTTGGCGTGAAGCCCGACATCATGGCGTTCGGGAAGAAGTCGCAGGTGTGCGGCATCCTGGCGGGGAAGAAGCTCGATGAAGTGGACGGGCACGTGTTCGAAACCCCAAGCCGTATCAACTCGACCTGGGGCGGCAACATTGTCGACATGGTCCGCTTCGACCGCATTCTCGAAATCATGGAAGATGATCATCTCGTGGAGCATGCGGGCCGGGTGGGGGAGCACCTCCAGCATCGCCTTCACGAGCTGACGGAGCACTTCCCGGCCGTGACCAACGTGCGGGGCGAGGGACTCATGACGGCCTTTACGCTGCCGAGCACCGAGTACCGCGACCACGTGACGCAGCAGACGTACGAGGAGGGGGCCATCATCCTTGGGTGTGGCGAGCGCTCCATCCGTTTCCGAACGCCGCTCACGATTACCGAGGAGGAGGTAGACGAGGGCGTGGCCTGCATCCGCCGGGCGCTGGAGACGGTGGCGGCGGAGCATGGCCCACAAGCCGACGAGACACGGGCCTACGTCCAGTAGGGCACTTCGGGGTCGAGCGTGCCGGGACGAAAGGTCTACTTCGGGGCCCTGAATGGGGGGCCCGACAACGCTATTCTTCGCGCTCACCGGCCGCCATCAGCTCGCGGGCGCTCTTGAGGGCGGCGTCGGTGATGTCCGCGCCGCTAATGAGAGAAGCCACCTGCGTGGCCTGCTCGTCCTCGTCGAGCCGGTGGATCGTGGTCTTCGTGGTGCCGTCCTCCACGATCTTCTCGACCTTGTAGTGTCGGTCACCGAGCGCCGCGATCTGGGGGAGGTGCGTGATCGTGATGATCTGGTGGTAGCGGGCGAGGTCGTGCATGCTCTCGCCCACGCGGCG
>CAJXKO010000147.1 GCA_913055845.1 uncultured Bacteroidota bacterium
TTGGCTCCCCGGGCTGGATTCGAACCAGCAGCCCTGCGGTTAACAGCCGCATGCTCTACCGTTGAGCTACCGAGGAATAAGAGAATGTGCGGCGAAGCAAGTCCGGATTCCTCTCTGGCAAGAGATTGCCCCACTCCTATAATCACCGCCTGTGGAAACGACCCGACGACGGATCGAGTTCCGAGACCGCTGAGTCGCACGCGCTCCACAGTACCCGATGAAAGGGTGTTGTGTCAAGGGATTGATTCCCTTTTCACGGACGAGGGCGAGCCCTCAGTTCGCCGGGGTCCAGGTGTTGTTCGTCCGGTCCAGGTCCGGCAGCGTCTGGTTGGGATCGATCGTAATGCGGGTCACCGTGCCGGAGGGAAGTGAGACGGTGACCCGGCGGCGACCGTTGAGCCATGGGGCCACCCCGATGCGTCGCGTGAGGGTGCGCCCGTCCGCGTAGGTAGCGCGGAGTAGCACCGGCATCGGCAGTGTGCCCTCGTCGGCCACTGTCACGGCCACGCCGTCGTTCGCCGAGTCTACCGAGGCGATTGCTTGGTCGAGCGTCCAGGTGTTGTAGAGCGTGCCGCGCCAGAACCAGTCCAGATCGCGCCCGGCCACGTCCTCAAACGTGTTAAAGAAGTCGTGCGGAGTGGGGTGTTTGTAGGCCCAGCGCTCGGCGAAGGTGCGGTAGGCTTCAAAAAATGTGTCCTCCCCGAGAATCCCGCGAAGGGCGTGTAGCATCACCGCCGGTTTGTCGTACGATGCCACGTAGCGGTCCGGGCCGTCTACGGGGTAGCGGTCGGCGTGGCGCATCGACGGGGTTTCGGTGGCGGGGGTCAGGCGGTAGTAGTAGTGCTGCGATGGGGCCCAGGCGTCCGTATCGGGGAAAAAGTCGTCGCGCCCTTCGGTTTCGTTGAACGTAGTAGTGCCCTCGTCGAACCAGGCATAGGTTTTCTCGTCGGTTCCTACCAGCATCGGAAACCACATGTGGCTGATCTCATGATAGGTGACGCCGAAAAGCCCCTCCGTGGACTCGTACCGCCCGATGTGTGTGATCATCGGGTATTCCATGCCGCCCCCGATGGGGCCCTCCACAGTGGTCATGTGGGGGTAGGGGTAAGGCACCAGCATGTCCGAAAGGTGCTCAATAGAGAACCGGGCAAACTCCGCCGAGCGGCTCCACAGGCGCGCCTCCGGCCGGTAGAGCGCGTGAATCATGGTAGTGTCGGTGCCGGTCTGGGCAGCCGTGGCGTCCCAGACAAAGTCATCGGAGGTGCCAAACGCGAAGTCGCGCACCCGCTCGGCGCGGAAGCGCCACGTCAAGGTGCTATCGCCGGTAGGGGCCGCGGCGGTGGCCGAGCCGACGCCCTGTTCGGTGCTGTCCACGACGGAAATTATGGTGTCGGGGCCTGGTGCACGAGCCCGCTGGAGTCGGGCCAGGGTGGAATCGGTGAGTACGGTGGCGGGGTTTTGGAGGGCGCCCGTGGCGCCAACGAGCCACCCGTCCGGGACCGTAATGGAGACGTCGTAGTCGGCATAGCCCATGTAGAACTCGCCGTCGCCCAGGTAGGGCTGTGCCCGCCAGCCGTGCACGTCGTCGTAGACGGCTATCTGCGGGTACCAGTAGCCGAGGTAGTAGACCTCGCCGTCCTGCCCCATCCGGAAGTTATCGGCGCCCGGAACCTGGAAGTGCCACCCCACCGATAGGGTGGTGCTGTCGTCGGGTGGGAGGGGAGTAGGAAGTGCAATGACGAGGCGCGTGTCTCGGACTTGATAGCCCTGCCCCAATTGTTGCAGTTGCCGCCTTGATGCGATCCGCCGCAGCTTCTCGTGCCCCCGCACGCGGAGGCTATCGAGCGTCATCCCGCCGGTCACCTCGGCCTGCCGATTGCGCATCGCGCCCTTCGTGTGGATGTTCTGCCGCAGGTGAAGCACCACCTGGCGCAGTGTGTCGGGCGAGTTGTTATGGTAGCGGATGGTGCCGCTGCCTCGCAGCAGATTCGAGTCAGGGACGACGGTCGCGTCGAGACGGTACGCAGCCGTGTTCGTCCAGTAGGCGGGGCCCGGTCGGCCAGAGCGCGTCCGTGTGCCTTCCTCCACGGCTCGTTGGAACCCGGGGCCGGGGGATATGGGATTCGGAACAGGGCGCTGCACGGCTGTATCGGGCGGGGCTGCGGGCTGGCCGACCGCGAGGCCGCTAGAAAGGAGCGCGAGGAGCGCTGAAAAAAAGAGTGCGCGAAGACGCATGTATGTAGGGGCGAATGAAGGGGGCAGGGCGAGGGAGAATGGGGGGATGTCTCACTGTGCGGGTGAGGGACCGCCGTGACGTCGGAACCACTCCAGGACGTGACCCGCCTTGGCGGCGAGCTGGCTGGGTCGGGTGGCGATGCCATGCGAGGCGCCGGGCACGCGGACCAGGGCGGTGCTCACCTCCCGCAGCTTGAGGGCCTGGTAGAACTGCTCCGCCTCCGACATCGGTGTGCGGTAGTCCTCCGTCCCGGTCATTAACATGGTCGGTGTGGCCACACTGTCGACATACGCGATGGGGGAACGCTCCATGTAGTGGTCGCGGTGGTTCCAGGGCATCCCGGGGAACCAGTACTTGACGCCGTACGGGTACATGTCGGCCGTGAGGGCCCAGCTGTACCAGTTGACGACTGGCTTGGCGGCCACCGCGGCGCGGAAGCGATCGGTGTGGCCTACGATCCAAGACGTAAGGACACCGCCCCCGCTGCCCCCGGTCACGTAAAGCCGGTCGGGGTCCACGTAGCCGCGGTCCAGCACTGCGTCCACGCCCGACATGAGATCGTCGTAGTCGTGCCCCGGATAGTCGTGATGGATGGCGTTGCCGAAGGCCTGCCCGTAGCTGGTCGAGCCGCGCGGGTTGGTATAGAGCACCACGTAGCCCGCCGCGGCGTAGAGCTGCACCTCCGCTGCGAAGTAGGGACCGTACGACGCGAAGGGCCCGCCGTGAATCTCCAGAACGAGCGGGTAGTCCTTCGACTTATCAAAATTGGGCGGTGTCACGATCCACCCCTCGATCGTCTTGCCGTCGTAGGACGACTCGTAGGTAAACTCCTCGACGCGTCCGATCTTGGTCTGGTCGAAGAGGTCATCGTTGAGGGACGTGAGCACCCGCGGCTCCTGCTCCGCCCGGGCCACGGCCACGTCGGCGGGGCGCTGCGTCGTGGCATGTGTGTAGGCCACCCGCCCATTCGATGCAAGCGTGAACGACCCGCTCGTGTAGGGCCGCCCGATGGAGGTACCGCCTACGTGGTCGGCGATGACGCGCCGATTTCCGTCGAGCGAGATGCTCCCGATCTTGGTCGATCCCTCGTCTACATACTGGAAGACGATGCGCTCGCCGTTGGCGGTAAAGGTCGGGTCCTGAACGTCGTGCCCAAACGCTTCCGTGAGGAGCCGCGCATTGGTGCCGTCGCGATCCATCACGTAGAGCTTTGTCACCTGGTATCCCTGCTCGCGGTCGTCGAAGCCGGTGTAAGCAATGGTCGATCCGTCCGGCGAGAGGGCCACGTCGCCGTCCGGACCCTCCCGGTTGGTGAGAGCCGTCACCGCGCCGGTCGACACGTCGATGGCGTACACCTCCGTGTTCAGTGGGTTGAGGCGCCAGTCCTCGTGTCGGTTTGCACTCAGAAGGAGCGACTCCCCGTCGGGTGTCCAGATGGGCGTGCCGCCGTGATCGTAGGGGGCCGTCGTAATTTGTTTTGCAGTGCCGCCCGCGGCCGACACCGTGAACACCTGTGTGTGGCCCTTCTCGGTATAGCCGGTCCCGTCAGCGCGGTAGTAGGTCTCTGTGAGGACGTCCGGGCGTTCGGCCCAGTCCGCTCCTTCCGGGGGGCTTGGCAGCTCTGCGAATCGAGGAGTAGAGGCCGGGACGAACTTGGTGAAGGCTAGTCGCTCGCCGTCCGGCGCCCACGAGAGTCCGCTGGGCGGCTCCTCCAGTTGGGTGAGACGAGCCGTCTGGCCGGTGTCCATCCAGCGCACGTAAATCTCGGCCCCGTCCTCTGTAGCGGCCACGTAGGCCACCCGGTCGCCACTCGGCGACCAGCGAGGCTGGGACGCGCTCGTCTTCGGATCAGTGAGCGGACGATGGCCCGAGCCATCCGCGTTGACCACCCAGAGGCGCGTGGCCCGCTGGTCCTCCATCTTATCCATGAAGGTCCGTCCGTATACTACCTGATCGCCACTGGGGGATATGCGGGGGCTGGTGGCGTATTCCAACTCGAAAACGTGCGAGAGGTCGAAGGCGAGAGAGTCTTGGGCGTACTGGGCCGTGGCGGTCGGGACCAGCAAAAACACTCCCACCACGAGTCCAAGGACGACACCAACGCGAGCGCGGAGAAACATGAGAGTTGGAAATCAGCGGAAAGGCAACGCACCAGTCAACATAAGGGCCATTCGGGGCGAGTGCGAGTACGGAACGTTCGGGGGCTGTGTAGAACCTTCAAGGAACACACTAGGGCATCCCCGACGTTGACAGCAACTGCTACGCTACTTGACATACATTGCCCGAGTGGCGGAATTGGTAGACGCGCGTGATTCAGGGTCACGTGGCC
>CAJXKO010000148.1 GCA_913055845.1 uncultured Bacteroidota bacterium
CCCCAAACACGAAAAGCCACGCGCCGGCACAGGGCCGGGCGTGGCTTTCGCGTGCAAGGTAGGCACCCACCGGGCATCCGTCCCCGGAGCTGCCTACGCACAACCACAGCACCGCGACGCTGCTCAGACGTCACGGCCAGGTCGTCCCTCGATGGTGGGGGACCGGTCCCCTACGGGACCCGCGGGTCCCCGGCACGCAGCCGGGACGCACGTCGCCCGCCAGCGACTCGGGACGGCCTGTGGTGGGGCTGGAGGGCCCGCTTGTGGCAATTGTAAGTTCCGGAATTGCGAACACCGAATGGGCGGTCGACGGCGACCTGATTCGACTGTCACGCTCATCCGCCATTCGATGCCCGCAATCCGACGTTTTGCTCAGTCCATCATCTTGCGGAGGAAGGCCGGAGTGTCGGTATCGTCGTCCTCGTCGGGACGCGAGCGTTCGTCACGGTCCTCCCGCTCGTTCAGATCATCGGCCTCCAGGCGGCGGATGGTTGTCTCGTCGTCCGGGGCGGAATCCTCGTCGGCCTCGCCGTTGGCGGCCTCCTCCTGTTGTTGCTTGGAGCGAAGGGGCGCACTTCGGCGCTCGTAGGCCGGTTGGTCGAGTTGGCGGAGGTTGTCCTCTCCTTTGTACTGCTGCGTGGAATCGTCGTCCCCATCCTCATCCTCCAGCGGCACGGTGCGCCGGCTGTCCTCACCGTCCTGCTCGGGTTCCCTGTTGCGGTCGAAACCCGTTGCGATAACGGTGACCCGCAGCTTGTCCTCGATGTCCTCGTCGATCACCGTGCCAAAGATCACCTCGACGTCCTCGCCGGCCTCCTTCTGGATCACGCTCGTGGCCTGCGTGGCCTCGCGGATGCCGAGGGAGGGACCGCTGGTGATGTTGACGAGCACGTTAGTGGCGCCGGCGATGGAGAGCCCGTCGAGCAGCGGGCTGCTGATGGCCTGCACCGCGGCCTTCTCCGAGCGGTTCTCGCCGCTGGCCGTGGCCGATCCCATGAGCGCCGTGCCCCCGTCCTTCATCGTGGTCTGCACATCGGCAAAGTCAAGGTTGATGAGGCCGTGCACCGTAATCAGGTCGCTAATGCCGCGGGTGGCGTTGTAGAGCACCTCGTCGGCCTTCTCGAAGGCCTCGATCAGGCTCGTGTCCTGGTCGGCAATGTCGAGCAGGCGCTCGTTGGGGATAACGATGAGCGTGTCCACGTTCTCTCGCAGCAACTGAATGCCTTCCTGGGCCGTGTTCATGCGACGCGATCCTTCGCAGTCGAAGGGCTTGGTCACGATGGCCACGGTGAGGATGTCGAGGCTGCGGGCGATGGCCGCCACCACGGGCGCGCCGCCCGTGCCAGTGCCGCCGCCCATGCCGGCCGTAATGAACGCCATGTCGTAGCCGTCGAGGGCCTGCTTGATCTCCTCACTGCTTTCCTCAATGGCCTCCGCGCCCACGCTGGGGCGCGCGCCAGCCCCCAGACCGCTCGTGAGGTCCTGGCCCGCCTGAATCTTCTGCGGTGCCCGGTTCTCATTGAGCGCTTGGGAATCGGTGTTCACGGCGATAAACTCGACGCTGCCGTGGATGCCTTTCTCCACCATGTTGTTGATGGCGTTGCCGCCTCCGCCGCCAACCCCGACGACGCAGATTTTGGCTTCCTCGTTGGCAGCATCGTCGAACGAAAATTTCGAGCTAAAGTCTTGGTCCATGGTCCCTCCAGTGGGTCTGTGGTTTTGAATGTGAGAGTGGACGGGCCGGTTGGCCTGAAGTGAGCGGCTTCAAGCCGTTGGTCGCCGGGCCGTCGTGTGAAGTGCGTTAGTGCGTTGAAACGTTGGAACGTTGAAGGTTGGAATGTTTGGCGGGCGGGAAAGCGCCTGGTCGTTGGCAGCTGGAGTGACGTAACGTCCAACGTACCAACGCCCACACGCCTACAGTTCATCGAACCAGGCTTTCATGCGGTCGGCAATTCGGGCCATCAGTGTATCCCCTTGGGCAGCCCCGTTTTCGTGGGTCTGTACTTCCTCCGAGAGCGGCGCCCCACCAATGATGTCGTGGCGCATGCCGTAGAGCACGAGGCCGACGCCCGTGGCATATTTCGGGTCGCTCACCTCCTCCACGAGCCCTCCGCTCAAACCCATCGGGCGCCCCACGCGGGCCTCCATACCGAGCACCTCGGCGGCCAGCTCGGCAGTGCCGGGGACGAGCGAGCCGCCGCCCGTGAGCACGCAGCCCACACCCAGGTGCCGGCCGTAGCCGCTGCGTTTGATCTCCATCTGCGCAATCTCCAGAATCTCCTCCATGCGCGGCTGGATAATCTGGGCGAGCGTGTCGCGGCCAATGGTCTTCTCGTCGCGCCCGCCGATGCCCGGAATCTCAATCTTCTCGTCCGTGTCCGCCTCGTCGGCGAGGGCTACACCAAACTGGCGCTTGAGCTGCTCGGCCTGGTCGCGCATGACGCCGAGGCCCTTGCGGATGTCGTCGGTCACTTTGTCGCCGGCCACTGCGATAACAGCGGTGTGGCGGATGGTGTGGTCCTCGAACACGGCGATGTCGGTGGTGCCGCCGCCGATATCGATGAGGGCCACGCCCACCTCCTTTTCGTCTTCGTGCAGCACGCTGAACGAAGAGGCGAGCGGCTCCAGCACGAGGTCCGATACCTGAAAGCCTGCTTTCTCGATACAGCGGTAGATGTTTTTCGCGGCCGAGACAAGCCCGGTGATGATGTGCACGTCGCCCTCCAGGCGGACCCCGCTCATGCCCACGGGGTCGGCCACGCCGTCCTGCCCATCCACGATAAACTCCTGCGGAATCACGTGCAGGATCTCGCGGTCGGCCGGCAGGGCCACGTGGGTGGTGTCTTCCAGGAGGCGCTGCACGTCGTTTTGGGTAATCTCGTTGGCATTGATGGTCACGACGCCGCGCGTCTGGAAACTCTGCACGTGGTCGCCCGCAATGCCCACGATGACCTCTCGCACCTCTACCCCTGCCGCCCGCTCGGCCTCCTCGACGGCCTCACGCACGGCCGCCACGGTGCGGTCAATGTTGACGACGACCCCACGGTTGAGGCCGTCGGAGGGGGCCATGCCCACCCCGAGGATGTTCACGCGGTCGAGTTCGTCTTTGCCGGCAACCACGGCACACACCTTGGTCGTGCCGATGTCGACTCCTACAACGATGTCGTCATTCATGGTGAATAGAGGGGTTCAGTTCGAAGGGGACACGGGCCTCGGGGACCATCGGACGAGGGTATTTATCCGGGGGACGGCTCTCGGGTCACGACCTGCCCATCGAACCGGAGGTCAATCTGTTCGATTGGGTCGTCGGAGGCTGTGGTGAGCACTTGCTGGGCGAAGGCATGAAGCGTTCGGAGCTTCCGCGGCACGTCGCCGGTGCCGAGGCGTACAGAGATCGCCCCGTGTCCGTCGACGGGCGTCGTTACAAGCCGCGCCGCCCCGTCGGACGCCACGTCGATCTCGGCCACGAGACCGGCCACGCCCGACGCTGGAAGGGCCGCGAGCACGCGGCGCACCGACGCCGGCGCCGCTACGGTGTCGGGGCGCGTCCAGGGTGCTTCGGCATCGAGGCCCCGCACGAGCGGCACGTCGTACCCGGCGCTGTCGGGAAGCGGCATTGCGTACCCGGCGCGGTCGAGATAGTAGGCCGGCCGGCCCTGTCCGTCCACCGCGAGGGCCGCGGGCGTCCGCTCCGTGACCGCAACGGTGAGGGTGCCGTACATCCAGTGCGGCGTCACGGTCGCCGACTGGACCCAGGGATGGCGCGTCACCCGGTCGGCCACGAGCGTCGGGTCGACTGCGGTCATCACGGCGCCGCTATCCACCTGTGCAAGGCGACGCACCGAATCGGGCGGGGCGTGCTGGGTGCCGGTCACGGCCACCCGCTCCACCGTCGCCCCCGCCCGCCACTGCCAGCCCAACACGCCGAGAGCAGCCACGCCCGCCACGAGAAGCCCGATCCCCGTGAGGCGGAGGGCGCGGCGTCCGAATGTGGCGGTTTGGTCGCGTGTCATGAGTGTCGAAAAATGGTCGTCGTGTTTGTTGAAACGGCCGGAGAACTCGTGATTCGTGAAACGTGAAGCGTGAGGAGAGCGAATTCCCTGTTCTCACGCATCACGTATCACGCGTCACTCCTCACGCATCACGTCGTCAATCAAGGTCGGTCTCGTTCAATTGCTGTCTCATTGCTGTTTTCAAGTAGCTCCACGAAGGCCTCGCTCGCCCGCCAGATGTCGCCCGCCCCCAGCATGAGAACGACGTCGCCTGGCTCCGCAATGTCGAGAAGGCGATCCGGAAGGTCTGTCTTGTCCGGCACGTACTGCACAGCGCGGTGGCCAAACTGCTCGGCCCGCTCGGCCAGACGCTCGCCGGTGACGCCCTCAATCGGCTCCTCGCGTGCCCCATACACATCCGTCAAGACGAGCACATCGGCGTTGAAGAAGGAGCGAGCAAATTCGTCCATGAAGTTTTGCGTGCGGGAGTACATGTGCGGCTGGAAGACGGCCACGACGCG
>CAJXKO010000149.1 GCA_913055845.1 uncultured Bacteroidota bacterium
GAGCGGAGCAGTGCCTCGCGCTCTCGGAGCCGCTCCTCCATCTCGTGCCGCTCGGTGATGTCCTGCATCGTGCCGAGCAGCCGCACGCTGCCGTCGTACCGCTCGCGGGCCGTTCCGCGAACGTGTACCCACCGCCGTTCGCCGGCCGCCGTGTCGAGCGGTGCCTCTAGGGTGAACGGCTCCTTCGCGTGCAGGCAGCGGTCGAGGGCCGTCCGGAGCTCCTCACGGGCATCGGGCGGGTACATGTCGAGCCCCGTCTCGGCGTCGACCGAAACGTCCGGGGGCAGGCCCAGCATCTCGTGGAGCTCCCTAGTGCCGTCCACGGTGCCGGCCACGGGGTCGTACTCCCAGCCGCCCACCTGGGCCACCGACTGCACCCGCCGGAGCAGGTCGCGATTTTTCTGGAGGGAGGCCTGTGTGCGGGCGAAGGCGGTGTGGCGCCGGTACAGCGCCGCGCTCGTGCCTGTAATGAGCACAGCACTTCCTCCCACGAAGGCCAGGTGCCGGGCCATCTCGGCGGTTATCGTTGGGCCGGACTGCCAGGCCACGCCGGACGGCCCGAGCAGGTAGACGATGAGGCCTACCGATCCGCCAATGCCCAGCACCTGCAGGGGCCGAAACGGCACGACCGCCACGATGACGAGATACATCGGGATGACGTACGCGGTGCCGAACGAACCGCGCATCGCGCCCTCGAAGGTAGCCACCGCGGCGGACAGCACCACGGCCCCGAGCCCAAACAACCGGCCCACCCGTAGGCTGCATTCCATCTGGGCCAGAATAAGCCCAATGACACTCAGCGCCGCCACGATGAGCGTGCCGGCCGCCACGATCTGCTGCTTGGCCCCGGAATCCCCAAAGCCCTTGTAGGTCCAGTGCACCTCGTAGCCAAGCCCCAACACGCCGAGGCCCACGTACAGAAGAACCCCCACGAGCCCAATGGCCCCGCACTGGCGGAGCCCGGTGTGGAGAACATCGGCGAGAATCGACCGAAAGTCCGGGTCGTGCTCCTGGGTCCGAGACCCCACAAAGAGCTGCCAGAGGGCCGTCTCCGATACGTTCATATACTGTCGTCCCGTGAAGGCCATTCTGTGGTTGAGAAGTGCCGTCACGGAAAACAAGGATCGTACCAGGTGAAAGACACGTCGCCCCGCACGGTCTCGGCGTAGCGGGACCGTCACCGAACGAGCGTGGGGCGTCCAACCACAGACGTGTAGCCTGTGGGCCGAAAATACCGAGAGATGAAAACCGCTTGTCAGGGCTAGCGGAGCCCGGATAAGTTGACAGAAATGAAGAGTCTAGCGCTTCCGATGTGCAAGGGGCGAAGGGGCCTGAGCGCCGTGTGCAGGGCGGATTGGTGCCTTCCGAGGGCGTTCGTCGCCGTTACCCCTCCTGCAGAAGCGTTTCGAAAAGGGTCTCAAATCGATCGCGTTCGCCCTTGAGGGTCTTCTCCCGCTCCTTTAGGTCCGTGATGTCGGTAACCACGCCGTCCACGTGTTGCACCGCACCGTCGTCGTCGCGCACGACCGTGCCCCCAAGCAGGCCCACGAACGTGGAGCCGTCCCGCCGACGAAGTAGGACCTCCTCGTTCTGGGTGGAATCTTCAGGCACGCGGAGGGGGGCGGGCCGCTCCTCCGATTGAGCATCGAGGGCCTGGGGGTCGAGCCCCAGCATTTCGGACGCGCCGTCGTACCCGAAGAGCTGGGCAAACGCCTGGTTGGCATACACAATGCCCTCGCCCGGCACCAGCCGGTAAATGCCGTCCGACACGTTGCCCGTGATGGAGCGGAGCAGGCGCTCCTGTTCGTCGAGGCGCCGCTGCATGGCCTGCCGCTCGGTAATGTCCTGCAGAATGCCGGTGAGCCGGAGAGTGTCGTCGGGCTGGGACTCGGCCGTTCCGCGCAGGCGTACCGCCCGCCGCTCGTCGGTGGCCGTGGAGAGGGACACCTCCAGGTCGAACGGCTCGCCGTCCTGCAGGCACCGCTCCATCACGTCCCGCACCGTCTCGCGGGAGTCGGGGGCGTAGAACTGCAGCCACGACGCCAATTCAAACCGCGAGCCCGACGGAAGGTCGAGAATGTCGTAGAGCTCCTCCGTCCCCCGCACGGTGTCGGAGGCCGGGTCGTATTCCCAGCCGCCCACCTGGGCCACCTCCTGCGTGCGGTGGAGCAGGTCCTGCTTTTTCTGAAGCGAGGCCTGCGTGGTGCCAAACGACCGGTGGCGGCGATACAGCACGATGCTCGCCCCGGTGACCAGTACCGAGCCGCCCACGATGAAGAGCAAATGCTTGGCCATGCCGGACGAGAGCCCCGGCGCGCCGGTCCAGGCCAGCCCGGAGGGACCGAGCAGGTACACCACCAGGGCGACCGAGCCGCCGATCCCAACCACCTGGAGGGGGCGGAAGGGGATGATGGCGACAATCAGGAGGTACACCAGAATGACGTACTCGGTGCTGAAGGCACTCCGCACCGCCCCCTCGAAGGTCGCCACGGCCGCGGCCACCAGAATCGCCGCCCAGCCAAAGAGGCGACCTTTATCGAGCGAGCACCGGGTCTGGGCCAGGATGAGCCCAATCACGCTGAGGGCTGCGACAACGAGGATGCCCACGGCCACGACGTGGTTGTCGAAGGTCCCGCGGACGATGGACTCGTAGGTCCAGGTCATGTCGTACCCGAGGCCGAAGACGCTGAGCCCGACGTACAAAAGCGCGGCGACGAGCCCGATGGCCCCGCACTGGCGGAGCCCGGTGTGTAATACGCGGGTGAGTACCGATCGAAGGTCAGGGTCTTGCTCGTCTGCAGAAGAGAAGGGGAGCCACTGGGCGGTGTCCGGACGCATAACCGCAGAACTGAACTGAATGAGGGGCGGTGCACGTTTTTCTCGGCTCAAAGACCGTGCCAGTGGCGGGGGCTGCAGCAGACCGAAGGGGGAGGCGGCGGGGCGAACGGAGAAGGAGCGGGAGCGTCTGGGCCATCGCCGTGGGGGGCGAGCGATGGGGCGGCGTACGTCAGGCGATACCATACTCCTCGAATAGTGCGTCCGCGCGGCCGAGGTCGACGTTGCCGCCGCTCACGACGACGCCGATGCGGCGGCCGTGGCCCGGCACCACGCCGTCGAGGAGGGCCGCGGCGCCCAGCGCGCCGGTTGGCTCCACCACGATCTTCATGCGCTCCCAGAGGTAGTGCATGGCGTGGACGAGCGCTTCGTCCGAGACCGTGACCATGTCGTCCACGTGCTCCAGCACCAGCGGGAATGTAATGTCCCCGAGGTACGGGGTGCGGGCACCATCGGCCACCGTGTCGGGGGTGTCGACCGTCTGGAGCTCACCGGAATGAAACGAGCGGGTGGCGTCGTCGCCCGCCGCGGGCTCCACGCCGATGACCGTGCAGTCGGGCGCGTGGTGCCGCGCCGCCAGCGCGCAGCCGGAGAGCAGCCCGCCGCCCCCGCAGCACACGAGCAGCGCGTCGAGATCGTCGACCTGCCGGAACAGCTCGTCGCCCACGGTGCCCTGCCCGGCCACCACGTCCGGATGGTCGTAGGGCGGGATGAGAGTGAGGCCGCGCTCTTCCGCGAGGCGCTGGCCCAACTCCTCGCGCACCGTTTCGTCCGGGTCGTACGTCACCACCTCCGCGCCGTAGCCGCGCGTGGCGTCGAGCTTCACCTGCGGGGCGTGTTCCGGCATCACGATGGTCGCGTCGACCCCCAGCAGGCGCCCGGCCAGCGCCACCGCCTGTGCGTGGTTGCCCGAGGAGTAGGTGACCACGCCCCGCGCCTGGGCCTCCGGGGAGAGTTGCGACACGGCGTTGTAGCCGCCGCGGATCTTGAAGGCGCCGGTGCGCTGGAAATTTTCGCACTTAAAGTGCACGTCGGCGTCTACCCGGGCATTGACTGTGCGGGACGTATGGACGGGGGTGCGGTGCACCACGTCGTCGAGGCGCTCGGCCGCGGCGGCCACGTCGGCGTAGGTAACGGGGAGGTCGGTGGGATGGGGGGATGCAGTGGGCATGTGCGGAAAGGCGGTTCAGACATGTTGACGAACGGCCGTTCGGGGCGTCGTGCCGAACAGGACCCAAAACGCCCCGCGCCGTTCCGTCGTTTCTCCGCCGTTCGTTCTCCAAAGAGCATCAAAGAGGCGAGATTGCTACCGTCTCGGTTACATAACGTACCGGGGAGCGCCCCTCCTGCGTGGAGACGAGGAGACACCTGTCGGGACGCGAAGAGGTACCCCCGCCTCAGCCCGCGCTAACCACCGATGTTGTCTCGTACTCGTCCTGAAGAGCACAGAAACGGGAGGTGGGTAAGGATTTGGCACAGTTCCTGTTGCCAAAACACAGTGCACATGCGAACAACGCCGCATGCGACCGCGGAGACGGGCCTTCGGCTCGGAGGGCGGTCTCTGCGGTACGCAGTGCCGCAATCATCAACTTCTAATGACGAACTCCTACTACTATGGGACAGCAGCAGCTTTTACTTCTCGTTTT
>CAJXKO010000150.1 GCA_913055845.1 uncultured Bacteroidota bacterium
CGGGTTCACGCCCGAGTTGCTGGGGAAGAAGCTGCCGTCCACCACGTAGAGGTTGTCGAGGTCGTGGGCCTTGCAGTGGACGTCAAGCACCGACGAGTCCGGATCGGTGCCCATCCGGCAGGTACCCACCTGGTGCGCCACCCCGGCCAGGGGAATGTCCTTGCCGAGGTAGAAGGAGCACGGAATGAGCCGGTCCCGGCAGCCGATGTCGCTAAGCATCTCTTTCAGCTTCCTTTTCAGGCGGTCGTGGGGCTCGGTATTGTTTGCGGTGTAGTGGAGCTGAATCTCGCCGTTCTCCACGAGGACCCGGTTCTCCGGATCCGGCAGGTCCTCCGTCGTGAGCCAGAAGTCGAGCGCGTGGTTGGCCATCGTGTCGAGCGCCATGTCCGGCGTGATGCTGGGCGCCTCGGTGCTGAGCTGCACGGCGTTCGATTTGCCGAGCATCTGAATGTGGCCGAGCGGGTAGTCCACCTCGTCGCCCGAAAAGTAGAAGTCGTTCAGGCCGAGCGTCTTCTGGAATCGGGTGGGATTCTTCTCCTTCGAGAGAGCGAGCAGGGCTGCGTTGTTGTGGGCCATGTAGTTGCGGCCTACCTGGTCGGAGCGGTTGGCGAGCCCGTTCGGGTGCTGTTCGCTGGCCGAGCGGAGCAGGAGCGCGGCCGAGTTGATGGCGCCGCACGAGGAGACGATGAGGTCGCCCTCCACGCGCTCGGTGCCGTCGTCCGTGCGAATGACGACCGCGGTCGCCTCGTGGCCGGACGCGTCGGTCTCGATGCGCTCGGCGTAGGCGCCGGTGCGGAGGGTGACGTTGTCGTGCTTGAGGGCGGGCTTGAGGCAGATCGTCTCGGCGTCGGCCTTCATGCCCGTCAGGTCCGGGTAGCCGTCGAACGCCTCGTGGCCCATCGCCTTGTAGAGCTCACGCAGGAGAAAGGGGCCGTCGGGGTCCTCGTCTTCGTTGAGGCGCACGCCCATCGGGAGCGGGAAGGGTCGGCGGCCCAGCCCCGTCAGGTCGCGGGCCAGCCGCTCCACGCGGTCGTCGTGGGGCACCGGCGGGTACGGGAAGTCCGCCTCGCGCGGCGGTTCCGTGGGGTCGGTGCCCGCCTCGCCGTGGACGTGGTAGAGCCGTTCGGCCTGCCGGTAGTAGGGCGCCAGGCGGTCGTAGCCGATGGGCCAGGCGGGCGAGACGCCGTCGTAGTGCTCAAGTTCGCCGAAGTCCGCCTCCCGCATCCGCATGAGGGCGGCGCCGTAGACCTTCGTGTTGCCGCCCACCCGGTAGTAGGTGCTCGGCGAAAACGACTCGCCCTCTTTGTCGCGCCACGTCTCGTCGGTGCCGTATCGGCCGTCCTTAAAAAGGGCCTCCGGATCCCAGTTTTCGTGCTCCTGTGGCAGACGCTCGCCCCGCTCCAGGATCAGGATGTCCTTGCCGGTGTCGGCCAGCGCGTAGGCGAGCGTCGCCCCACCCGCCCCACTTCCGATAATGACGACGTCGTGTGTTGTAGTGTGAGCCATGGAATGTACGTGTTCAGGTGCAGAATGGGAGTGTGTTACCGTCGTCCCGGACCGGTTCTCTTGACAACCGAAGAACGTTCAACCTTCAACGCGCATTACTGGCATCGAGACCCCGTCCATAGCTCGTGGAGACTCTGCTTGCACGGCTCGCTGCGCACCACGAACACGGCGGCGACGAGCGCAAGGGCCGGATAGAGCGTCGAGACCTGGTAGATGGTCTCGAACGAAAACGTGCTCCGGAGCGGCCCGAAGATGAACGACCCGGCCCCCACGCCCAGCATCAGGGAGGCAATCATCATCGACGACGCCCAGGCCACGTGCTCCGGATAGGCCTTCCCGATGAGGGTGACCAGGAGCGGGAAGAACGACGAGCAGCCGAGCCCGGCCACCGCAAACAGCCCGATGCCCAGCGCGGCCCCCTCCGCCAGCGGCAGGAGCAGGAACGCCGCCCCCATGAGGACCGGCAGCACCAGCAGCACGGACTGCGACGAGATGCGCAGCACGAGGGCCGAGGTCAGAAGGCGACCGGCGACCAGTGCCGCCCAGAAGACCGAGAGCGCGAGCCCCGCCGTGGCCTCCGGAATGTCCCGCGCCTCGTGGAGGTACATGACGGCCCAGTTGCTGAAAGTCCCTTCCGCGAAGGCGTACGCCACCGCCGCCACGACGAACGCCCAGAACAGCCCCGAGCGCACGGGCCGCGGCGTGTCGGCCGCCTCCTCGTCGTCCTCGTCCGTGGGAAACGGCAGGGCCGCTACGGCGAGAAACGCCACGCCGCAGAGGGCCGCGAGGAGCAGCGGAAAGCCGATCCACGCCTCCCGGGCAATGAACGGCGCCACGAGGACGGGCCCAATCGCCAGTCCCGTCCCCAACAGCGAGTGCAGCGCCACGACCGCCGTGTCCGACGTGTCGGGGAAGAAGAGGGGCGGGTAGCTGTTCAGCGGCGCGCCCCCCACCCCGAATGCCAACCCCATGCTCGCCGTCCCCACCATCACCGCCAGAAACGCCCCCGTCGGCCCGGTCCACTGCGCCCCCGCGAGCAGGAGCTGCGACGCGGCGTTGGCCGCCAGGGCGAGCAACAGGAGCGGCTTGAGGCCCCACCGCTGCGCCAGCGTCCCCCCGCCGATGGACCCTGCAATCGCCAGAGCCACCTGCGGCAGGAAGATGGCCCCGTACTGCGCACTCGTCAGCCCGAGCGGGCCCGTCAGGACGGCACTGCTGGCCGGAAAGCTCACCATCGCCAGCCCCTGCAGCAGGGCCGACAGGTAGAGCGCCCCAATGGCCAGCCAGGACGCCGGTGCCGTTGCGGTAGTCGCCGTAAATTGTTGTGTAGACATCGTCGTCAGGAAAATTAGCGTCTCTCTTGTGCCCAAGAATGCGATCTCCGAAGATGGAGTAGGGCCGCATCGCCATGCGGCCCCACGTCGTTCGGCGCGGTAATTTTCGGAAGGGATCT
Source organism: uncultured Bacteroidota bacterium (assembly GCA_913055845.1). Classification (GTDB taxonomy): domain Bacteria; phylum Bacteroidota; class Rhodothermia; order Rhodothermales; family Salinibacteraceae; genus Salinibacter. The sequence goes on from CAJXKO010000150.1 coordinate 2,960, forward strand.
GGTCTTCCCTCGTCGGATGAACGTCACGGTCGGGTGAGGAGGACAGCGTGGCCGCTGGGGTCGCGCACCATCGCCCCGGCGTCGGCGCCGGGCGGTGCGCCCTCCACGACGCCCGGCGAGACGAACGAGCGGCCGGCGTCGAGCAGCCGCTGCGTCGTGGCGTTGAGTGATGCGGTGTGGGCGTGGACGTGCCAGTGCCAGAGGTCGTTGGCCTTCGTGTCGGCGGGCATAGGCCGCCCCGTCCCCGGCGCCTGGTAGTCGAGCAACTCGACGCCGATGCCCCCGCCCGGCGGCCGCAGTGCCGTGATTTTTACCCGTGCCCCGAACACGCCCGTCAGCCGCTCCTGCTCCGGCCCGAGGTTCACACTTCCCCCTGGGACCTCGAATCCGAGCTGATCGCGATAGAACGCGAGGCTCTCCTCGGTGTCCGCCGTGGCAATCGCCGTGTGGTCGATGCCCAGGAAGAGCGCGTCCGTGGTTCCCTGCCAGCGATCCCGGCCCTTGTCCGGCGGGTAGTGGATGAGCTCCAGCGCGTTGCCGGTCGGATCTTTGAAGTAGAAGGCCGAGATGCCGGCCGCGGCGGGGATCGACTCCGGCAGCGTCTGCGGACGCGGCGAAATGTGGGTCACATCGTACTCGCGGACCCGCTCGTACGCCCGGTTCATGTCGCTTACCACAATGGCGATGTGCTGAAACCAAAGATCGTTGCTGCGCGAGTCGGGCGGAATGGGGCGGCCCTGCGGCGAGCGAAATTCCATCAGCTGGATCGTCTCGTCCCCCAGCCGCATCGCCACGACCTGCATCCGCGCCCCGAAGACGCCGACGAGGCGCCCCACATTCGGGCCCGTCCACGTCGTGGTGTCCACGGGCGCAAACGAGAGCGCGTCGCGGTAGAACGGAACGGCGCGGTCCAGGTCCTCGACCGTCAGGGCAACCCCTTCCACAGACAGGTCGTCGGGCTGGGCCTGTCCCGATGTCCCCATCCCCACGAGAAGGAGGACGGCAACGAGGGCAAAACAGCCACGGAGAAGGGCCCGCATGGAGCGTAGAGGGGAGTTGAGGGGCGTGATGCGCCGGAAGTGCGCAGCGGGACCGTTCGTTCACAGACCTGAGCACCCGTTACACCTTCGCCCCGAACCTCTCCGATCCGGCAGGACACTGGGAAGGAGCGGGCCGGACAGAACCGTCCCTCGTAACGCTCCCCTGCCCGGGCGCACGTAGAGCGGCAGTATTCTCAATTAGGTGCCGGACCGCCCGTGACAGACCCACTCGGAAGCGTTCTTCTCGCCGGACTCTGGACTGCCTTCAAGGACTGGTTCTTTAGTCTCGGCGCGCAGTACGGGGTCGACCCACTTATTTTTGGTAGCATTTCGGTCGGGGCCATTCCCTTCTTCTGGCTGTCGGTAGCGTGGCTCGTGCGAAACCTGCGCCAAGGTCGATCGCCCTTTCTGCCGGTGATCGCGACCTCGTT
>CAJXKO010000151.1 GCA_913055845.1 uncultured Bacteroidota bacterium
CCCGCCGCGTTCACGGAGAAGTGGAAGAGGACGGCCGCGAGGACGCTTCGGCCCGTGTGATTGTGGATCCAGGTGTACAGCACGGAGATGAGGAGAATCATAACCCCGAACTGGAGCGGGTCGGGCGCCCCGCCGGCCCGTGCGAAGTATCCCGTCATGAAAAAGAGCGGCCCGTGCCACGCGAACCAGGCGAGTCCGAGGAGCAGGCTGGCGCCCAGCGCGCTGAACCGGAGCTGGAGCCGATCGAGCAGGTAGCCCCGCCACCCGATCTCCTCCGGCAGCGGCCCCAACAACAGGAGGAACCCGAGGTAAGCAAGCAGTTCGCCGGGCCGCATCAGCAAAGCTGTTGCCTCTTCCAGGTTGAAGGGAGCGTCCGTCACGCCGAAGAGGACGGCGAGGCCCCCTGCACTCAGCTTTACAGTGGGCATTAGGAGCAGAACGACCAGCCACCATCCCCCCGAGATCCGGCCCGGTTCAACGAGGCGGCGCCCGAGGTCACGGAGCCCGTCGCGCCCCGCCACACGCCACATCATGACGGTGCCGCCAAGGGGGAGCCCCAGCCCACCGAGCACGAGGAGGGCGGTTCCCATCGAGGACTGCCAGACGTTGAGGTCGAGCACAATGGCGAGCCCCCAGAACAACCACGTCCAGCCGTGGGAGAAGGCGAAGAACCCCCATAGGTCCGCCATGCCGGAGACAGGCTGACGGTTCGTCGTTGGGGGAGAGGACGGGACAGACGTCACGGGAGTCCACCGCGAGGTTTTTGGGAGGCGGTATGTGTAGTCATCCTCTTCGGCCCGGAACCGCGAATGAGAGGCGTCGTGAGTGCAAAAAGCACCGGTCGACCGGTCGCTTCATATCTTCGCTTTGTCCGCCCCCGTCCCATGACCAACTCAAATTCGTCTCTTCCGTCCCCGCGGTCCGACTCGCCGCCCGCTACCGACACCGGATTCCCGCTCCCCCTCGGCCCGTACGCCTGGGGCGAGGGAACAAACTTCGCCGTTTTCAGCCGCCACGCCACACGCATCTGGCTCGAACTGTACGACGAACCGGAAGACGCGGTCCCCCAACACCGGCTTGCGCTCCCCCCCGAGGAGCATCGCACGGGCGATATCTGGCACATCTGGGTTGAGGGCGTGGAGAGCAACCAGCTCTATGGCTACCGCGCCGACGGGCCGTATGAGCCGGAAAAGGGGCACCGGTTTAACCCGAACAAGCTCCTAATCGACCCCTACGCCTCCGCCATCACCCACCTCGACGGGTGGGACTTCCGCCAGGCGTATGGCTACGAGACCCACTCGCCCCAGCAAGACCTGTCGTTCTCGACGAAGGACAACGCCGCCACCACCCCCAAATGCGTCGTGACCGAGCGGCACACCGGCTGGGAAAAGCGGCGCCCCCTCCAGCGTCCCTGGTCGGAGACCATCATCTACGAACTGCACGTCCGCGGCTTTACGGCCCATCCGAGCGCAGAGGTGGACCATCCCGGCACGTTCAAGGGGCTCACCGAAAAAATTCCGTACCTGAAAGAGCTCGGCGTCACGGCGGTGGAGCTGATGCCCGTTCAGGAGTTCAACGAGCACGAGCTCTCCCGCGTGAATCCGCACACTGGCGAGCCCCTCCGCAACTACTGGGGTTATAACCCTGCCTCCTTCATGGCCCCGAACGGCCTCTATTCGAGTGCGGGCACCCAGGGAGAGCAGGTGCGCGAGTTTAAGGAAATGGTCAAGGCGTTCCACGAAGCCGGCATCGAGGTCATTCTCGACGTGGTGTTCAACCACACAGCCGAGGGCGATGAACTGGGGCCCACCCTGAGCTGGCGGGGGCTCGACAATGCGGTCTACTACCTGCTCGACGACGACCGGCGGTTCTACAGGGACTACACCGGCACGGGCAACACCGTGAAGTCGCACCACCCAGTCGTGCGCGACCTGATCCTGGATGCCCTACGCTACTGGGTGGTGGAGATGCACGTGGATGGCTTTCGGTTCGACCTGGCCTCGGTCTTGGGGCGGGATGAAGAAGGGCACCTCCTGGCCGATCCTCCGCTGCTGGAGCGCATCGCGGACGACCCTGTTCTCCGCAACGTAAAGATGATTGCCGAGGCGTGGGACGCCGCCGGGGCCTACCAGGTGGGGAGCTTCCACGCCCGTCGCTGGTCGGAGTGGAACGGGCGCTTTCGGGACGATGTACGTCGGTTTTGGCGGGGCGATCCGGGCATGCTCGGGGCGTTTGCGTCGCGGCTCGCCGGCAGCGCCGACCTCTACGAGCAGTCCGGCAAGGGGCCCGAGTCGAGCATCAACTACATCACCAGCCACGACGGCTTTACGCTGAACGATCTGGTGAGCTACGCCGAGAAGCACAACGAGATGAACGGGGAGTTCAACCGTGATGGCACCGACGCTAACTATAGCGCAAACTACGGCGTAGAGGGGCCCACCGACGATCCGAAGGTCAGCGCCGTACGCACGCGACAGGTCAAAAACTTCCTGCTTACGCTTCTCCTCTCCCACGGCGTGCCCATGCTGCTGGGGGGCGATGAGTTTCGGCGCACGCAGTATGGCAACAACAACGCGTACTGCCAGGACAATGAGGTTGGCTGGTGGGTATGGGATCGGCTCAACGAGCACGCCAACATTTACCGCTTCGCACGTGAGCTCATTGCTGCGCGCAAGGCCTACTCCCCCCTGTTGCACCCAGGGTTCTACACGGACGAGGCCCTTCAGTGGCTGGGGCCGGAGGGAACGCCGCCGCACTGGGACGACCCCGAGGCTCGAGCGGTGGCCTGCTACCTGCCGGAAAAAGAGGACATCGCGGTCATGCTTCTCTTCAACGCCGGCACCGAAACGGTTGACTTCGACCTGCCTGTCCGTCCCTCCGGGGGACGGTGGCACCGAAAAGCCGATACGGCCCGGCCCTCGCCCGACGACATCCATCCGCTTGGGGCTTCGCCCCCGCTCGATCAGCAGACGCACTACGCGGTGGACCCGCGGTCGAGTGCCGTTCTTATTGCCCCCCGAGGGAAAGAGGCGTCGCAGTAGACGCGCCGACACGACCCCGGTCATGAAGAGGCAGAAGTAAAAGAACGATCCCTGTTTTCGTGGGGGGCGAGTTGGTATTCGATGGTCTCGATGTGCCCTCGCCAGTAGCTCACCTTGCCCTCCGGGAAAATCCAGGCGACCTCGCCGTCCGTCGGCACGCGCAGGCCACCCCGGGGCTCATAATTGCGCCAGGTGCCGATCCAGGAACGCCGTTCGGTAGTGCCGTCGCTCTTCAGGAAGGGGCGCTTGCCAATAACGCGCTCAACCTCGTTCTGGTCGTTGAAGTGGAACAGTAGCGAGGCCGTCGTGCCCCGGTGATTGAGGGTGGCTCGGGCCGACCGGTCGGTAACCGCCGTCCATCTGACGCCCGCGTCTGGGCGGAGGGCCGTCGGGTATAGGGGGGCTTCTGCCAGGTACCGCAGGAGCTCGCCCTCGTCCAGCGAGGGCCCCGGCGCTGGGTTGGCCACCGGCACCACGCCCCCGAGCCGAGTCCAGAGCATCCCCTGTCCGTCGGCATACGCGTCGAGGACCCGCACGGAGAGCCCCGGGAGCATTCGGATGGATGCATTCCACGCGAAGCCCGGCGGCTGGATTGTGACGTGCTGCGTGGCGGTGAAGTCGTGCCACGAGGAGCCAGCGCCGCCCGAGCGAAATGTCCCCTTCTGCGTTAGCTTCACGGCCTGCACGGCGGGCAGGTCGTTCCGGAGCACGTGCGACAGGTAGCGTTGCACCGGGACTGGAGGTTCGTCGACGTTGGCGCCGCGCGTTCGGGCGGGAGGAGACGAGGGCGCTTCCGCGGCGGCGAGCAGTTCCTCCACGACGGCCGCGATGTGCTGGTCGAGCCGCCGCTGCCCGATGCGGAGGCCCACCCCGAGGCCTACGGTGATCAGCCCGAGGGTCGCAAAAACGAGAGGGGTCGGCATGGGGCGACACGTACTGGAGGGGCAAAGACCGGCGTTCGCCCCGAATGTCAATGGGGATTCGGTCTTCCAGTTTACGTACCACCTCCAGCCGCGTCTGCCGGGTTGCCGCCGAATAGAGGGTGGGAGAAGGACGGATTGACGGATCGGGAATGTCCCTGCCCTGTTTAAAATACGTTCCCGGACCGCCCGACATTCCCGAGCACAGTTGTGCAAGCGCCCCCACGCCAATCCAGGAGCGAAGCGGACGCCGAATCCACCGAGGCCCCGCCAAGTTAAATGCCTTCC
>CAJXKO010000152.1 GCA_913055845.1 uncultured Bacteroidota bacterium
GACGGGTCAGCGGTCTATGGCGCGCTGGGAAGCCTCATAGAAGACCGGCCTCCGGCCCACGTCCTCCTGTCACCCGGCACTCCCGTAACAGTGTACTGGCGAGATCACCCCTGACCTCGATATAGCGAAACGGCCTGCCCTGTCTCGAACGGACCATCACGGGCCTTCTCTCGAAAGATCGGCAAGACGTTACTGCGCCGCCTGCCCCGGAACGTCTACCTGAACGAGCGCCCCTGCTCCGCCATCGGGGCCATCAATCGCTACCCCGGTAATGAACTGACCGGGGGACACCGTCAGTCCTTGGTCTCCGCCCACACGAAGCTCCAAGAGGACCGGTGTCTTCGCTCCAGCCGGGGTTACGGAAAGATCGCTCCCGTCCTGGCTCACTGCCTGTGGGGCAAACTGACCCGCAAAGCCCCCGGGGAAGTCTTGGGTGAACTCAAAGTTAGAGGCGATCGGCTCCACGTTCTGCAGGTCTGTGTCCGGAGGCGTCAGGTAAACATCAACGGGACCGGCCCCGGCCGCTCCATGGACGAGCCGAAGCCCCACTTCATCGTCTGCCAGTTCGGTCTCGAACCGATCGCGGAGAACAATGGGTTGGGGCGTGTTTTCCCCTGCCGCCACAGCTCCGGCCACAATCACCGTGTACTGCGCGTTCTCTTGGAGGTTAATGTCCCCAGCGCTCGTCGTGAAGACGGTGTTGCCGCCCGCGTCCTGAACCCCAATACTAGTCCCGCTCGCCACCGGGACCTCTAGGTACGACGAAACCGTCGGATTCGCAGAAACTCCATTATTCAGACCGCTGAAGGACACTCCGCTTGCTACTGTCTCCCCATCTACAAGAACATCAACAGGCCCCGCATCGGCGGAGGCATGCATAAAGCGGACCTGAGCGGTGGGTGCTTCCCCACCCCCGTTGCTGTCACATCCAGCAAGACTGATAGCGAGGGCAAATCCGATGAGAAGTGAAAAGAACGTGCGCATGATGGTCGAAAAGCGTTTCATTGGAAAGAGGACACGAGGCTCCGGAGAGGGCCGTTCGGCCAGTGCCTCCAAGGGAATAGACGACGCAGAGAATTCTGCGTAGTTTAGCCAATCCAAAATACGTTTCCTCCCAACATCGGAGGGGGGCAAAGGTTCTTCTCGAAAGCGCTTTTTCATACCGTGCCCCTGGCAGCCTCGGGCGCAACGGGTGCTCCCATCTAGCAGGGTTCTGCAGGGTCGCTCCGTTGCAATTGATGGACTTGGTTCCTATGCTCATTCATACATTTTTCGGGATACCTCCCGCCCGGGCCCCTTCCCGCCACATCCGTCTCGCTAGTGCTGTTCTCTCATGCTCCGCTCTCGGTTCCCTACTCTTTCCCTCCTTGCCGCACTGCTCATCACCGCGGCGGGCTGGCTCGCAGCTCGGAATAGCGCCCAGGCTCAAGGCTTCAGCGTTTACGAGCAGGGCACTTGCACGATGGCCCAGGCGGGCGCCGCTGTTGCCCAACCGTGCGAGGATGGATCAGCGATGCTCTTCAACCCCGCCGGCCTCCTACAAACTGAGGGGATTACCCTGAGCGGCGGCGCAACCATGATCGCTGCGCAGGGCAGCTTCACAGGCGATTATGCCCGCACCGAAACGGATCTGCAAAACGACCCCATTCTCGTCCCCCACCTCTACGGGGTCTGGCGGGTATCGCACGACGTCGCGGTCGGACTCGGTACCTACGTGCCGTACGGCCTCGAGACACAGTGGCCCACTAATTGGGACGGGGCGTTCGAGGGCTACGACAACGCCCTCCAGTCGATTTACATTCAGCCCACGGTGGCGTATCAGATTACAGACCGAATTCGGGTTGGGGGGGGACCCATTTTGGGGATCAGCAGCGTGACGCTAAACCAGCGACTCGACGTGTCGGCACAGGCGGTGCCCTCCGACGACGTGCCCGACGGGACGACGTTCGGAAATCTTGGCATTCCGTTCCACACGGCCTTCGCAGATGCACGCCTTGACGCCAGTGGCGCCATCGGATTCGGTGGCCACATCGGCCTGCAGGTGGAGGCCACTGAGCGGATCGACCTCGGTGCCCGGTTCATGTCGCCCGTGAAATTCGACTATGAAGGCGACGCCACATTCGAGCAGGTATCCACGGGTCTCCAGTTGCCCGCGGACAATCCCCTCACTGGCCAACCCACACCTCTCGACCTTGTGCTCGAGCCCTCCTTCGTGAACGGGCCACTCGTGGCCCAATCCATTGAAACGGAACTCACCATGCCGGCCCAGGTCGTCGCGGGCGTATCGGTCCAGGCAACCGACCGCCTCCAGCTCCAGGCCGACTACCAGTGGACGGGCTGGTCGAGCTTCGATACCATTCCGCTCGACTTTGAGCGTGAGGAGCTGGACCAGACACGGAGGGAAGGATACGAGAACACGAGCGCGGTGCGCCTCGGAGGTGCGTACCAGATCACGTCGACCCTTACGGTCCGGGCCGGCTACCTCTACAACCAAGCTGCTGCCCCGGACCGTACCGTGACGCCCCTCCTTCCGGAATCCGATCGGAATCACTTCACGGCCGGGCTTTCCTGGGATGCAACCGATGCTGTTACGCTAAACGCCGCGTACCAGTACCTCGGTCAGAATGACCGCCGGGGCCGCGTTCGAGGGGCACGTCCAGGAGAAGAAAATCCATCGGCCGAGACGCTCAACAGCGGCCTCTACAGCTTCGACGCCCACCTCGTTGGGACTACTGTCACTGTCCGTCTATAAAGTCGCTATGTCTTTCTCTCTACTCCGCCCACTACGCCCCGTGCACTGGGGCACGGTGCTTTTGCTCGGGATCCTCCCTCTACTTGTTGGATGCTCGGACGAGTCCCTGCTCGCCTCTGAGGCCACCGATGCCCGCTTTGCACGCTACGTGGCTCTCGGCAATAGCATTACCGCGGGCTTTCAGTCCGGCGGAATCAACCAGATGCTTCAGGAACAGTCCTACGCCGTCCGCCTGGCCACCCAGATGGAAACGCCCTTCAATATTCCGGCCCTGCGGGAGCCCGGCTGTCCACCTCCCCTCACAAACATTTTCCCACCAGTCCGGGCCGCTCCGGTGGAGTGTGCTCTTCGCTCGTCTCCCACACCGACGCGCCTCAACAACGTAGCCGTGCCTGACGCTTGGGTCCAAGACGCCCTCACTAACAGTGCGGAAGCAGGAGCCAACCCAAATGCACTCACGACCTTCATTCTCGGCGGACGCACCCAGGTGGAAGCCGCCACTGAACTCCGCCCGACCTTCGCCACGGTCTGGCTGGGCAACAACGACGTGCTGGACGCGGCCCTTACCGGCGACCCAAGCCTCTCCACGGACCCTTCCACCTTCTCGTCCCGCTACACCCGCGTCCTCGACAGCTTAGAGGCTGCCGGCGTGGAAGGGGGCGCACTCGCCAGTGTGGCGAACGTCACACTCATTCCGAACCTCTCGCCGGGCCAAGCCTACGCCGCCGCTGAGTCGCAAATCAACCAAATTGGGCAGCAGCAGGCCGCCAACGACGGAGATCCGAACACAAACTGGGGCAGTTACAGCGTGGCGTCAAGCTGTGCGTCGGCCCCTTCGTCCACCCAGTCCCGGATTCCTTTCCGCTATGGATTCGAGGGCCTGTTCACACTGGCCCTCACCGGCCAAGACGTGGAGTTGGACTGCACGGACAACCGCACCCTCGCCGACATCTACGGCCAAGGCACTCTCGAGGCGGCTGGCATTGGGGACGTGGGGCCGCTTTCGGTACTCGTTGCGTCTGAGACGCAGCAGCTCGTGGGGAGACTTCAGGCGTACAACACCTTCCTGGAGTCCGAGGCCGACGATCGGGGCTGGGCGTACGTCGACGTGAACACCACCCTGGGGGCCATCTACGAGGCCGGTACCGACACCCCCAACGACCTCTCGGACGATCTGGTACCGAAATTCCCGAACCTCAACCCTGAGCAGCCGACATTCGGACCGTTCTTCAGCGAGGACGGTGTGCACCCGAGTTCGGCCACCCATCAGGTCGTCACAAACCTCTTCATCGAGGCCATCAATGCCGAGTACGACACCTCGCTAGAAACGATCGATGCGCCGGAGGTCCCAGCGCCGTAAAGCGGTCCCAGGGTTCGCTAAGAAATCGTATCGGCCGCGGTCGTGTCGGGCACCGGCGCGTCCGGCTCGGTGGTATCGCCTTCTACCGTGTCCGCCGCGGGGA
>CAJXKO010000153.1 GCA_913055845.1 uncultured Bacteroidota bacterium
CCGCGCTACTCTTCCAAGGCCTCGTAGAGCCCTGGAAGGTCGACCCGTCGCACGCCCCCGGTGTCGCCCACAATCATTTGGCCCGTTCCCCGCATCTGCGCACCACCGGCTTTCCCGTCCTTCCGGACCGCGTAGAAGCGCACGTTAAAGTTGGGATGCCCCCGGTCGTCGAGCAGGCGAGGCACCTCCGTATTCTCCGCAATGCGGCGGCAGGCAAAGAAACACGCCTCTTCGGGCGTATCGCCCGTCCGCATCCGCTCCACGATGAGGTAGCTCGACAGGTTCTTGAGGTTGGCCTCGCCACGGCCCGTAGAGCCGGCCGCCCCCACGTCGTTGTCGGCATACAGGCCCGCCCCTACGACCGAGGTGTCGGCCACCCGACCCGGAATCTTGTAGAAGAGGCCGCTGGTGGTCGTCACTGAGCCGATGTTGCCGTTCGGCGCCAGGGCCGAGCAGTGGATGGTGCCGTAGTGGCGCTGCACATCGCGTAGTTGCGCGCCTAGCCCCTCGTCTTTCAGGCTGTCGGGCGGCAGGTAGTCGTCGTCCTCCGAAAGCGTTTCCCGCCACCGTACCCAGATTTCACGGGCACGCTCGGTGAGCAGGTCCTTCGTCTCGAAGCCGTGCATCTTCGCAAATTCCTTCGCCCCCGCCCCCACCAGTCGCACATGATCGGTCCGCTCCATCACCGTACGGGCCACCTTCGAGGGCACCGGAATGTCCTCAAGGACCGCCACGGCGCCGGCCCGGTGCGTTTTCCCCTCCATGACGGCGGCCTCCAGTTGCACGGTACCGTCCGCATTGGGAATACCGCCGTGCCCCACGGTGATGTCGTCCGGGTCCCGCTCCACGATGTTGACCCCGTCGATGACGGCGTCAAGGGCTGAGCCGCCGTCCGCGAGGACCGTGAGGGCCTGCCGCACGGCCGGCTCGCCGTTGTCACTGGCCACCACAACGGGCCCGCCGTTTGCGAAACCGGGCGGATCCTGCCCCTTTGCGGCCTGGGGCAGCAGGGCCGCGCCCGCTCCGGCCGTCGCGGCCTGTTTGAGGAATGTGCGCCGGGAGGGAGCAGACGAAGCGTTGTCGGGCATGTTATGGAAGCATCATGAGAAAGCAAACGGGCCCAAAAGGTACAAAGGGGGCGGTGCGAAGCAAACCCAAGCGGGGCGGGCCCGGAGACGCATCAGTACATGGCTGAAGAGCGCGCCTCGTGCCGGCGGGCGTACTCGACCATGGCCGGGGCGTAGTCGGGCAGGGCGGGGCACGCAATGCCTGTCCCCTCCAGGACCGCCCGCGTATTCGCGGCGTCGTAGTGGGAGTGGTGATCGAAGTAGTCAATCAGTTCTGGCGCGATGCCGAGGCTCCGCCCTACGCCAGTTCCCATGAGCGTGCGGGCCACTCGTGGCGGCACGGGCACGTACGCCACGTGCTTGTCCAATAGGTCGGCAAACAGCCCCATAATGGCCTGGGTGGTGAGCGGCTGCGGATCGGTGAGGTGGAAGACCGTCCCGTCGTGTCCCTCCGTCCCAAGCAGGTGCACCATCGCGTCGATGACAAAGTCGACCGGCACCAGATTGACCGGCTCCGTGCCCGAGCCTACGCGGGTCATGAGCGTGAATTTGGGCAGCTTGCGCAGCGCGTTCAGTACGAAGTACGGCCCGTCAAACTTGTCCGTCTCGCCCGTGTCCGAATCGCCCACCACGATGCTGGGGCGGAAAATGACGGTGGGCACCTCGTGCATGCGGTCCTGCACGAGCACCTCGGCGTGGTACTTCGTTTCCTCGTAGAAATTTTTGAATCCGGCGTCGTGGACGAGCTCATCCTCGTAGATCGTACCAGTGCGGTTGCCCGACACGTACGCGGAGCTGACGTAGCCGAAGCGCTCCAGATTCGGACTCTGCGCGAGCAGGTCGAGCACGTGCCGCGTGCCCTCGACGTTGACCTGCCAGCCAACGTCTCGGGGAATGGACAGGTCGTACACCGCGGCGAGATGCACGGCCTGCGTGATCTCCCCTGCGACCTCGTCGTACCGATCGCCAAGGCCGAGATCCGGCGCCGTAATGTCGCCGGGCAGCACTGTGGCCCGACCGGCAAGGTCGAGATCCGCCAGGAGCGTGCGGGTGCGCTCTTCGAACTTGGGCTGGACGAGCAGGCGGAACGATTGCTCCGGATGTGCCTCGGCCAGGGCGCGGAGGAGCCGCGTGCCGAGGAAGCCAGGGACACCGGTGAGAAAGATCATGCGGGCCAGATCCAAAAATGGGACGAGACGACGAACGGCTGCCCCGGGTCCTCCGAATCGACAGCCGACACTTCAAGGAGCTCTGCTCAAAACACCGCGGACGGCGGCGACGCGGTCGGCTCCTACAACAGAGACCCGGATTGTAGGGGTACGACAGAATCCGGATGAGGTGCCGCCAATTTCCTTGCCGACTGGATCGGCCGCCCCCAATTCCCTACAAAGCAGGATCCATCCCTTCACGCCCGTCATATCCACCACGGCATTCTTTTCCCCCATCCCCGTCTCCGCTCTCCCATGCCTGACACCCTCCCCAAAACGCCCGAGGTGGACCGCGACCTCGCCCTCGACCACGGCCTGAGCGACGACGAGTACGACGAGATTCTGGACCGCCTCGGCCGCACGCCCTCATTCGTTGAGCTTGGCATCTACTCGGTGATGTGGAGCGAGCACTGCTCCTACAAAAACTCGATCGCCCTGCTCAAGACGCTGCCGCAGGAGGGCGAGCGGCTGCTGGCCGAGGTGGGAGAAGAGAACGCGGGCCTCGTAGACGTGGGCGACGGGCAGGCGGTGGCCTTCAAGATCGAATCGCACAACCACCCCTCCGCCGTGGAGCCGTACGAGGGCGCGGCCACCGGCGTGGGCGGCATCCACCGCGACATCTTCACGATGGGCGCCCGGCCCATCTGCGCGCTCGACTCCCTCCGGTTTGGATCGTTGGAAGAGTCGCGCGTTCGCTACCTGTTCGACGGCGTGGTGCGCGGCATCGGCGACTACGGCAACTCGTTCGGCGTGCCCACCGTGGCGGGGGAGGTCTACTTCGGGGACGCGTACGAGGGCAACCCGCTCGTGAACGCCATGAGCGTGGGCGTGGTAGACACCGACCGCACCGCCCGCGCCGCGGCCGAGACGCCGGGCGACCACGTGGTGCTCGTGGGTGCCGACACGGGCCGCGACGGCATCCACGGGGCCACGTTCGCCTCCGCCGAGATCGACGAGGATAGCGAGGAGGATCGCCCGAGCGTGCAGGTGGGCGATCCCTTCACCGAAAAGCTGCTCCTGGAGGCCACGCTCGAAGCGATCCGCGAGGACGTGGTGGCGGGCATTCAGGACATGGGCGCGGCGGGAATCACGAGCTCCGCCTTCGAGATGTGCGCGTCGAGCGACACGGGAATGGACCTGCACCTCGACCGCGTGCCGACCCGCGAAGAGGGCATGACGCCCTACGAGATCATGCTGTCGGAGAGCCAGGAGCGCATGCTCGTCGTCTGCGAGCCGGGCCACGAAGAGGCCCTCGCGGAAATCTACGGAAAGTGGGACCTCAACGCACAACGCATCGGCACGGTGACCGACACGGGCCGCGTCCGCGCCCTGTGGCACGGCGAGGAAGTGGCCACGCTCGATCCGGCCCACGTGGCGGGCGACGACGTGCCCGTCTACGAGCGCGACACGGAACGGCCCGGATACCTGGAGGAGACGCGCTCGTTTGAGACTGAGTATGTGACTGACCTCCAGCCCTCTGAGGTGGAAGATGCGCTCACGACGCTCCTCGGCAGCCCCAATATCGCGTCGAAGCGCTGGGTACACGAGCAGTACGACACCATGGTGCGCACAAACACTGTGGTGGGGCCCGGCGCCAGCGACGCGGCGGTGGTGCGGCTGAAGGGGACCGGCAAGGGCCTCGCCGTGAAAACCGACTGCAACGGCCGCTACGTCCACCTGAACCCACGCCGCGGCGCCCAGATCGCCGTTGCCGAGGCGGCGCGCAACGTCACCTGCGCGGGCGGCACGCCCGTCGCGATCACCAACTGCTGCAACTTCGGCAACCCGCACAACCCCGAGGTCTACTGGACCTTCACCGAAGCCATCGGCGGCATGGGCGATGCCTGCCGCGCGCTCGGCACGCCGGTGACGGGCGGCAACGTGTCGCTCTACAACGAGCACCCCGAGGGCGCCATCTA
>CAJXKO010000154.1 GCA_913055845.1 uncultured Bacteroidota bacterium
GGCACCTCCACGAGCACGCCCACCACGGTGGCCAGCGCCGCCCCCGAGGTGACGCCGAACATCGCGATGGCCGACGCCACGGCCAACTCAAAGAAGTTGCTGGCCCCAATCATGGCGGCCGGGGCGGCCACGTCGTGCGGCACGCGCCAGCCGTAGGCCCATCCGTAGGCAATTGAGAAGACGAAGAAGGTCTGCACGATGAGCGGCACCGCGATCAGCACGATGTGGAGCGGATTCTGAAGAATGACCTCGCCCTGGAAGGAAAAGAGCAGCACGAGCGTCAGCAGCAGGCCCACCATTGTCACCGGCCCGAGCCGCTCCAGGAAGACGGTGTCAAACCACTCTTCGCCCTTTGTCCGGATGATCCAGGTGCGCGAGAGGGCGCCCGCTGCCAGCGGAATCACGATGTAGAGCCCCACCGACAGAAGCAGCGTATCCCACGGCACAATCACGTCCGACAGGCCGAGCAAGAACGCCACAATCGGCGCAAACGCCACCAGCATGATGAGGTCGTTGATCGACACCTGCACGAGCGTGTACGCCGGGTCCCCGTCCGTGAGATAGCTCCACACGAATACCATCGCCGTGCAGGGGGCCGCCCCCAGCAGAATCGCCCCGGCCACGTATTCGCTCGCCAGGCCCGGCGCGATGAGCGGGGCAAAGACGCCCTTCAGGAACAGCCACGCGAAGCCGAACATGGTAAACGGCTTGATCAGCCAGTTCACCACGAGCGTCACGGTGAGGCCCTTCGGGTGGCGCCGCACGCCCAGGATGCTCTTGAAGTCGACCTGCACCATCATCGGGTAGATCATCGCCCAGATGAGGATGGCGATCGGCAGGTTGACCTGAGCCACTTCCATCTCTCCCAGCACATTGGGCACGGCCGGGATGAGTTGGCCGATCGCCACGCCGACGGCGATGCAGAGAGCCACCCACAGGCTCAGGTAGCGCTCGAAAACGCCGAGGTCCCCCTGCGCCTTCTCGGCGGTGGCCTCCAGGTCGTCCGCGGCGCCGTTCTCAGTGGGTCCGCTCTCAGGATGTCCATTGGCGAGGGACGGGGACGAGGGAGAAGACGTCGTGTCTTCGGGGATCGTCTGCTCGGACATAGAAGAGAAGTGGCTCGGAGATGTCGGAGTCAGGAAAACGCAGGAGCGGTTCTCGCCAGCGTGTGAGTGGGAGACAAAACAGTCAGCAGCACTCGTGCTCGGAGGGGGCGCTCAGCGCGCAGAGGTACTCGGCGATTTCGTCCTCGAAGGCTCGCAGCGCCCCAGGATCGAGGCAGTAGCAGGTAGACCGTCCCTCGACCGTTCCCTGCACGAGCCCGGCCTCCTTCAATGCCTTCAGGTGCTGTGAGACGGTCGACTGAGCCAGCGGCAGGTCGTCCACGATTTCGCCGCAGACGCATTCGTCGCGCTCGGCCAGGAGCCGGACGATGGTCAACCGCGCCGGGTGGGCGAGGGCCTTGAGCCCTTCGGCGAGTCGCTGATCCTCCTCGGCAAATGATTGGGGAATCGAAGACGACATGAGCAGACGGTTTTTGATCGTTGATCGTCGATGTACGATAAGAGATGCGAGACCGATTGGTTCCCGTCGCCTTGGGCGCAGAAATACTTACGGACGTGCAACGGGCCGGAACCGACGCATGTGCCCTCCTTTTCCGTCGCACCGGATGTTATGTTCGCCTCCTTCACGCACTGATTTGCCCTTTCGTGGCATCGCTTTTCCTCCATGATCCGGCACGTCTTTTCGTTCGCGCTTCTCCTCGGTGTGCTGGGGACGGGGCTCGCGCCAAGCGCGACCCTCGGCCAGCAGGTGCTCGTCGACGATCCGACAAGTGTCCCCCGCGGCTCGGCCCAGCTGGAGGCGTGGCACAGCGTGGAGGCGTCCTGGATGGTCCTGGATGGTCCCGGCCGTCCGCGTGCATCCGATTCTGGAGCTGGCCGCGGGCACCGTCTTCCTCGCGACGGGGAGCAAGGACCGGCGCACGGTCGAGTACAGCGCCGAGGGAAAAGTACTGCTCCGGCCCGGGTCGACCCACCGCGTAGGACTTGCGGCCGTCGGCGGGGCCGGCGTCCGTCAGCTCGGACTGCCGCGGAATCGCCCCGCCACCGTCTACGGGTACGGAATTGTGAGCCAGGACCTTGGGGCGGGCCTCACGGCCTACCAGAACGTCGGCTGGGTCCACGAAGAGAGCGGCCCGCACCAGTTCACCTGGGACGCCCGCCTCGACTGGTCGGTCCTGGATCGGGTGGGCCTGATCGGGGAGGCGTACGGAGAAGGACGCTCCAGTCCCTTCTTCCAGGCCCTGGTGCGCACGATGCTTCTCCCGAACCGCATCGAGATGGATGTGTCGGTCACCCGCGCCGGCCCGTTTGACGATCGGAGGACCTGGGCGACCGTCGGATTCACCTTCATGTCCGCCCCGCTCTACTAGCGCCGGCCTCGCCAACGCGTCTTCCTCCATCATGTCCACTGACGCCTCCTCCGCGCCCCATGACGAGGGGCGGCTCAGGCAAACGGCCCGCGCCGCCGCGGCCCTAGCCGAGCGACTGACGACCGGAGTCGCCGTGCTGGCGAGCTTCTCGGCCGGGGCCGGCCTTCTCCTGTGGGGCCTTCTCTGGTGGCCGCCCAGCGGGGCGCTGTCGTCGCTCTTCGGGGCCGCGGGGACGCTCGTCCTCCTGCTGAGTCCCGCCGCCGTCCTTACCCTCTTTTATCTGGGCCTCCGCGACCTCCTCACCCTCCCCGAGCGACTGTCCACCCGGACGGCCCGCACCGTCGAGCAGTCCGCCGACACCGTTCGGGCGACGACCTCGGAGGCCTCGACGGGCCTGCTGGGGCGCCTGTGGGGCCTCGTGAAGCACGTCTGGGCCCTCCGCGGCGTGCTCCTCGAAAATCGGGCCCTGCTCGTCCGCACCGGCGCGCTGGTCCGGTTCGCCAATCCGGGCTTTCTGCTCCTCGTGGTGGCCGCGACGGTCGCAACCGGGCTGCTGGGAGCGGGCGCCCTAGTGGCGGTCGTCGCCGCCTGGATCCTGTAGGCGTGCCTCTGGGTGCAATCCCGTACTCCTCTCGTAGCTGTATGCACATCGGGTCCTCACGACTGTCTCATCATCCCCTCCATCCCATGAGTTCCTCCGCCAGTTCGGCCGACCTGCTTCGTGTGCTGATCTCCGTGCTGCTGCCGCCCCTCGGCGTCTTTCTGCAGGAGGGCATCGGCACGCAGTTCTGGATCAACCTCCTCCTCACCCTCCTGGGGTACGTGCCCGGCCTCGTGCACGCCATCTGGATCATCGCCCGCCGTTAGGATGGCCTGCCGGGTCGTTTTCTTGCCCCCGGAATGGTCCCGTCTTCCCCTCGGGCTCTCTTCTCTCCTCCCACCCCGCGTCCGGGCCCCATGAAACAGACGCTCCGCTGCCTGCTGGTCGTCGTTCTCGTCCTGGTCCTCCTCGTAGGTCTGGACTACGGGGGGATTGTCGACGTGCCCGGCATTGATCCGACGGAGCTGGGCCTCTCGTCCCGCACGACGACCGTCGAACAGCCCGCCCCGAAGGAGGACGGCCCGTCCGCATCCGTCCCCGACACCCCGACCGCCGATCCGGACGCGCCCCGGATTCGTCTCGTGACGTGGAATCTGTACAACTTCGGCCGGACGAAGGACGACCAGGAAATCTCCGTCGCCGCGCAGACGCTCCGGGACGCCGACCTGGTGGCCGCGCAGGAGATCGTCACGTCCCCGCCCGGCGCACAGGCCATCGGGAAGCTCGACCGGGAGCTCGACCGGACGGGCGCCGCGTGGGACTACCGGATCAGCCCGCCCACCACCGGTCCCGGCACGGAGAAGTACGCGTTCCTCTGGAAGCCCTCCCGCCTCCGCCTCATGGGGCGCGCCTGGCTGGAAGCCTCCCTGGCCGACTCGCTCGACCGGGAGCCCTACCTGGCCCGCTTTGAGCACCGAGAAAGCGGGCACACCCTCCTGGTCGCGAGCCTGCACGCGGTGCCCACCTCCAAGAACCCTGAACGGGAGATTGCCCTGCTCGACCGCCTGCATTGGCAGTACGAAACCGACCACGTCGTGCTCGTGGGCGACTTCAATCTCGACGAGGACGACGCGGCCTTCAACGAGCTGCGCGGCCTCGGCTACGCCTCGGTGCTCGACGACCAGCCCAC
>CAJXKO010000155.1 GCA_913055845.1 uncultured Bacteroidota bacterium
CACCTGATCCACGTCCTGCGCCGCAACCTCGACACGCAGATCCTCCTCTTCAACAACGAGATCTACGGCCTCACGAAAGGCCAGTACAGCCCCACCTCCGACGAAGGCACCGTGTCGAAGAGCACACCCCACGGGTCGGTGGACCGGCCGTTCAACCCCGTCTCCGTCGCGCTGGGCGCCGACGCCTCGTTCGTGGCGCGCACCATGGACCGCGACCCGCAGCACATGAAGGCCATGATGCGCGCGGCCCACGCCCACGACGGCACCGGCTTCCTGGAGATCTACCAGAACTGCAACATCTTCAACGACGGGGCCTTCTTCGAATTCACCGAGCGGGAGACGAAGGATCAGCGCGCCCTCTTCCTGGAGCACGGCGAGCCCATGACGTTTGACGAGGGGCGGAAGGGCATTCGCCTCGATACCCTCCAGCCCGAGGTGATTGACCTGGAAGATGGCGACTGGTCGGTCGACGACTGCCTCGTGCACGACGAGACCTCGCAGGAGCTGGCCACCATCCTCGGGCGCATGTCGTGGCGGGATGCGGACGACGAGCCGATTCCCCGGCTGGACGAGCCCCAACTGCCCCGCCCCTTCGGCGTCCTCCACCGCACCGAGCGCCCGACGTACGCGGAGCAGGTGCACCAGCAAATTGCCGACGTGACGAGGCAGAAGGGCGATGGGGATCTCGACGCGCTGCTCCGCTCGGGGGAGACATGGACGATTGAATAATTGCCGACCGGACAGGAGGCCCCTCGTCCGCCTGTCGGCGTAGAGGTGCACATGGGCCGAACCGAAGCAGGGTCGACTTCGTCAAACACGTCTCCGGTTCGTCGCAGACTGCATCTGGGAGTTCCCGGGCACAGACCCATGTGGCAGAAAGTCCAGCAGATCGACGCGGCCCTGATTCGCCTGTTTCAGCGCTACGGGCACCGGCTGCATCGCGTCTCGCTGGGCGTGCTGTACGTATGGTTCGGCCTCCTGAAACCGCTGGGCCACAAAACGACGACTACACTGCTCGCCCACACCATTTACTGGGGCGATCCGGAGGTCATGGTTCTTGTGCTCGGGTGGTGGGAGGTGGCCATCGGGATGTGCCTGATCGTGCGTCCCTTGATCCGCGTCGCCGTGTTTTTGCTGGCATTGCGCCTGCCCGGCATCCTGCTGGCCTTCGTGCTGGAGCCCGCGGTGCTCTTCGTCGACTTTCCCTTCGCCCCAACGCCCGAGGGGCAGTACCTGATCAAAGACCTCACCCTCTTTATCGCCTCCCTGGCCATCGCCGGATTCCTCGAGGAGGAAAGCTCCCCCGTTCGCTACCACTGACGATGGAGCAATGGGGATCAGGGCCGGACCGGTCCCACGGGAAGAAGCGCCAGGGGGCGTTCGCGGTCGGACAAACCTAGGACCTCTCGAACCTTCCCGTCGCTGAACGCGCCGACGAGCACAGTGCCAAGGTCGAGGGCTTCGGCCTGAAGGTAAATGTTCTGAGCCGCGTGCCCGACTTCGATGTGCGTGTACCGGACGCCGCGATCGCCGTACTTTCGCGTGGTGCGCTCGTACACGCCCGCAATCGCAATCACGACAGCCCCTTCGCGAACCCAGGACTGATCGAGCGCGGCGGCGGCCAGAGCGCGGCGTCGATCCTCGCGTTCCGTCCGGATCAGCACGTGGTCGCGGGGATGGTAACGGTACACACCGTCGGGGAGATCTGTGACCCGGCCCCCCGTGAGATAGAGGTCAAGGGGGTAGAGGGCTCCGGCCGAGGGCGCTGTTCGGTACCCGTTGGGGTGCGTGATCCCCTGTGCCGCCCACAAGAGCTGGGACACCTCCTTGAGGGTCAGCGGCTCCTCCCCGTAGGTGCGCACCGATCGGCGCTGGTCCAGTGCACGTTCGAGGGACATCGTCCCCGCACGATCAGGCTCGGGAAGTGGAACGCGCCGATCCGATTGGGCGGAGGCCGGTTCATTCGAGAGCATCGCGAGGACGAGAACAGGGAGGAGGACACGAAGGAGATCACGTCTCATGTTTGGGGCTGGAGGGTCGTGTCGGGAACGAAGGTCAGCGAGCGACCCATGTTCACGGAATGTGCCACATCGGGCGCTCTTTCGGATTGGCGCCTATTAAGGGCTCGGATCGGTCGGGGAGCGTTTCGACTCCGAAGCAGAAGACGGAGGTGCGCCTCGCAGGAGCGTGAGGACCCGAGCCTCGAGGGTTTCGCGGAGGTTGTCCCGGAGCGCGTCCGGCCCGTCTTCCAGGTCCATCGCGTGCACGTACAGACGGCGCCGATCCGGCGAGAGGTCGAGGCTGAGCGTACCGGGTGTGAGCGAGATGAGGTTGGCAAGGACCGTGATCTCGGCGTCGGTGCGGGCGCGGAGGGGGATCCCCACCACCCCGGGCCGCATGCGAAGCTGGGGCCGGCACACGTCGATCGCTACTTGCACGCTCGACCACACGAGCTCGGCGAGGTACAACACGACGAACACGACCGCCCGCTTCACGCCTGTCACGTACGCCGACGGGCCGAGCGCGGGCTGCGTAGCCCAGAGCACGACGTAGCCCACCCCGAAGCCCACTGCGAGGGTGGTGGCGTCGAACGAGCCCATGAGGGCCGCCCAGGCGGACGACAGGCCGATGTTGAGGAGGAATTGCCGCATAAATTTTTGCGTGGATTGTGCAAGAGAGAGCCGTCTCGGGGGCCGGAGGCCATACCTATGGTGCGAGACGGCCGTACAGGAGCAGTCTTCGGGAACCATCAGGGCGCCATCTCGGCCGTCGGCGGGGCGGTGCCGAGAACGGCCTGCACGTACCCGGTTGGGTTGAGCAATTCCGTAGCGGAGCGCTCGGCGAGCACGACCAGCGGCTCCGCGTAGAGGCCGATCGTGAGGGTCACCGCCGCGAGCACCACGATAGGGGTAATGAGAGCGGCCATCGACGGGGCTCCGTCCGAGAGGGATCGGTCGGCGGGCAGGGGCTTCCAGAAGGCCTCGTTCCAGATCTTCGTCATAGAGATGAGGGTGATGAGTCCGGCGACCACGGCAGCGGCGACGGCGAGGTATGCCTCCGTTTCCACCCCTGCCCGCAGGATGATGAGCTTCGCCCAGAAGCCCGAGAGTGGGGGCAGTCCGGCTAGGGACAGGGCCGGGATGAGGAAGAGGATCGCGAGGCCCGGACGCGCCCGGTAGAGGCCGCCCAGGTTCTTCAGTTCGAAATCTCCACCCAACCGATGGGCCGCGCCGCCCACGAGAAACAGGTTCGTCTTCACCACGATGTGGTGGACGACGTAGAAGATGGCCCCGAGGAGTGCCAGCGGCGTGAAGAGGGCGAGGCCCAGTACCATGTAGCCGATCTGGCTCACGATGTGGAAGGAGAGAATCTTCCGCACGTCCGTCTGCGACACGGCGCCGAGCACGCCGGTGATCATCGTGAACATTGCCACCCAGAGCAGGAGGGTGTGGGTGTAGCCCACATCCTGCGTGAAGAGCAGCGTGAAAACCCGGATCAGCGCGTAGACGCCGACCTTTGTCAGAAGGCCCGCAAAGATGGCGGAGACGGCCACCGGCGGCGTATGGTAGGCAGCGGGAAGCCAGAAGAAAAGCGGGAAGACGGCCGCCTTGATGCCGAAGGCGATCAGAAACAGCATTGCCACGGTGGTCACGAGTCCCGATGCCTCCACCTCGGGCAGCCGTACGGCGAGATCGGCCAGGTTGAGGGTGCCGGTGAGGCCGTAGAGGAGGCCGATGGCCGCGAGGAAACAGAGCGAGGCCACGAGGTTGATGAGGACGTACGTGACGGCGCCCTTCACCTGCGCCCGGTCGTTGCCGAGGACGAGGAGGACGAACGAGGTGATGAGCAGCACCTCAAACCAGACGTACAGGTTGAAAAGGTCGCCCGCGAGGAAAGCGCCCGCCACCCCCATCAGCAGGAGGTGGTAGAGCGCGTGGAAGCCGCTCTGCTCCCGCGCGGTGTCGAGCGAGCCGACGGCGTAGACGAGCACGGCCAGGCCCATGAGCCCCACCACCACGAGCAGCACCGCGCTCAGCACGTCGGCCACGAGCGTGATGCCGAACGG
>CAJXKO010000156.1 GCA_913055845.1 uncultured Bacteroidota bacterium
TTCTTCCCCCCATGCCGTCCCCGGACTCCTCTGTCGACGTGCCCTCCGAAATTGATGTCCGCGCCCTCTACGAGTCATTGCTCGTGCCCCGTGTCATCGAGGAAAAGATGCTCACCCTTATCCGCCAGGGGCGCATTGCCAAATGGTTTAGTGGATACGGGCAGGAGGCCATCGCGGTAGGCACTGCCTGGGCGCTCGACGACCGCGACTACATCCTCCCGATGCACCGCAACCTGGGCGTGTGGACGACCCGCGGGGTGGACCGGGAGCGGCTCTTTTGTCAGCTGATGGGGAAGTCGGGAGGGTTCACCAACGGCCGCGACCGCACCTTCCATTTCGGCCTGCCCGAGAAGAATCTCATAGGCATGATCTCGCACATGGCCGCCATGCTACCGGTGGCGTGTGGCCTTGGGCAGGCCATCCGCTACCGCGACGAGAACCGGGTGGCCTGCGCATTTTGTGGCGACGGGGGCACCCGCGAGGGGGACTTCCACGAGGCGCTCAACCTGGCGTCGGTGTGGGATCTGCCGGTGGTGTTTCTGGTGGAGAATAACGGCTACGGCCTCTCGACCCCGACCGAGGAGGCCGTGGCCCCGAACGACATTGCCGACGCGGCTGCCGGGTACGACATGCCGGGCTGGGTGGTGGACGGCAACGATCTGTTTGCGGTGATGGACGCGGTGCGGGACGCCCGCGCTCATGCGCGGACCGAAGGGCCCATCCTGCTGGAGATGAAAACCTTCCGCGTGCGGGGTCACGAGGAGGCTTCCGGCACTGCTTATGTACCGGACGAACTGATTGCGGAGTGGACCGACGAGGATCCGGTGGAGCGGGTGACCGCAGAGCTTCGAGACGAGGGGCTCCTCGCCGGGGATGCGATGGAGGCGATTCGCGATGACCTGGAGTCGGAGATCGACACCCTCGCCGAATGGGCGCTCGATCAGCCCGAGGTTACCAGCACGCCCGAGGCAGAGCGCGACGCGGTTTTTGCCCCCGCGCCGGAGCCCACTCCTCCGTCCCCCGACGCTGAGACGGCGGAGACCCGCTTCATCGACGCCATCCAGGAGGCCCTCTGGGCCGCAATGGAACAGGACGAGGACGTGATCCTGATGGGCCAGGACATCGCCGAGTACGGCGGGGCCTTCAAAGTTACGGATGGTTTCGTGGAGGAGCTCGGCGAAGAGCGGGTTCGCAACACGCCCATCATCGAAGACGGCGCTATTGGGGCCGGCATGGGACTCGCTATCGAGGACCTGCCAGCGGTGGTAGAGATGCAGTACGCCGATTTCATCTCGTGCGGATTCAACCAGACCGTCAACAACCTCGCGACCACACACTACCGGTGGGGTCAGCCGGTCAATGTCACCATCCGCGCCCCCTTCGGCGGGGGCATCGGGGCCGGGCCGTTTCACTCGCAGTCGCGGGAGGCCTGGTTCGCCCACACGCCGGGCCTCAAGGTCGTGATTCCCGCCACGCCCCGCGACGCGAAGGGACTCCTCCACACCGCCCTCGCCGACCCGAATCCGGTCCTCTTCTTCGAGCACAAGAAGCTTTACCGCTCGGTTCGCGGCGAGGTGCCCACCGAGGAATACTCACTGCCCTTCGGCGAGGCGCGCGTTGCCCGGATGGGGACCGACGCGACGATCGTCACCTACGGCGTGGGCGTGCACTGGGCGCTGGCGGAGGCCGAGCACCAGGCTGAGGCCAACGGCGCGGAGTTGGAGGTGGTGGACCTGCGTACGCTCGTCCCTTGGGACCGCGAGACCGTCCGCGAGTCGCTCACCAAAACGAACCGTCTTCTCGTGCTACACGAGGCGACGCGCACCGCGGGCTTCGGGGCGGAGGTGGCGGCGGAACTGGGGAAGATCGGGTTCAAACTCCTCGATGCGCCCATCAGGCGGGTGGCGGCGGAGGACCTGCCGGTGCCCAACGCCAAGCCGTTGGAGGACGAAATCTTCTCGGCGGAGGCGCGGCTGCGGCCGACGGTTGAAGAGCTACTTGCCTTCTGAGCGAAGACGGTGACGTGGCCGAATTCGACGGTCGGTTCGGGTCACTCGTGATCACCCCAGAGCGTTGGCATCGCCTGACGCAAAACCAGCACGCCCTCCAGCAGCGTCCGGTCGTAGTTGATGAAGCCGTGCGCGGCGTACACCTCCGGAGGGGTGCAGTCGTAGAGCAGTTTCGCTTCGCGGTCGTGCTGCCGGTAGTCGGTCGTCAAGATCATGCCCACGAGGCCGGTCGTTCCGTCTCCCACAAACACATCAAGCGGGTCGCCGTCCGTCCCGAGAGTGTCGTTAACGAAGCCGTAGTCGAGGGGGTAGACAACGGACGGATAGGTGGGGTGCGCCGTGGTTCGGGGGCGCTCAATCGTAATGCCGTGCTGCTGAATACACCGCTCCCACGCGCTCCACTGAAGGTGCGCCTGCACCAGGGGGCGAAGGGCCTGGAGGTTGAGCGAGGAGAGGGGGGAGGACGACACAGGCAAGGGACGCGAAGGGGGACGGTCTGTGCAGGAGGCGGCACCGGGGGGCACCGGCGTGCCTCTCTCCGAAAAATCGACAGCGGCAGTCTGTTCCCGCTTGTGGGCAGAGGACGGACGCTTGTTCCGTTGCACACCGCCCGCTACGAGGGCCGACGGGGCGGCGTCACCTCCAGCTCCGAAAAGAAGACAAAGAGGTATGAAATGGGGTCAAATCAACACGTCACCTATTGCCTCGATTTTTGGTTTTTCGGTCTGACAGCTACGTTACAATTGCCGAAAACGCACCCCTGAGGGGGCGTCACGAGCGGATCGGGACGGGGCATATCAGCGGGGCCGCGACCGTTATTACTTCCAATCTCGGCACTTCCGATGAAGCTTCCTGGCTTCCCACATTCGCTGCTTTCTGCGGCACGCCTACGCTTCGGTATACTGGTGGCCCTGACTGCTGGTGCTCGCGGGCGGCTTTCGGCTGACGGCGTGCCAGTCTTCCTCTGATGGCGAGTCCGAGGCTGAGGGGCCCTCGAAGCGCATCTCCACTCTGTTTCAGCCCCTTCCGGACGAGGTCCCGGAACTAGGCGACGGGCCGGTGGCCGAGGTGCGAGTCGGCCTGGGGCACAAGCTCTACTTTGAGCCCAAACTCTCCCGCTCCGGCAACGTCTCGTGCAACACCTGTCACGTCGTCGGGGCGGCCGGCGTGGACCACCGACAGGTCTCGAAGGGCGTGGGCGATCGGAAGGGCCGACGCAACAGCCCCACGGTCTACAACGCTGCCTTCTTGGAGTCGCAGTTCCTTGGAGTCGCAGTTCTGGGACGGCCGCGCGGCTACTCTCAAGGAGCAGGCGAAAGGGCCGCTACAGGCGCACGTGGAGATGGGCATGACGCCCGAGATGGTGGTGGAGCGCCTGCGGACCCTCGGGTATACGTCGCTCTTTGAGAAGGCCTTTCCCAAGGCCGACACGGCCGTCACCTTCAACCACGTGGGATGCCATTGCGGCGTTCGAACGCACGCTCATCACGCCCGGTGCGCCCTTCGACCGCTACCTGGAGGGTGACGAGGACGCGCTCACGGCCAAGCAGAAGGAGGGACTCAAGATCTTTACCAACAATGGCTGCGCCGGCTGCCACCGCGGGCCCATGCTCGGCGGGCAGGGATACGCCAACTTCTCGCACGCTGCGGGCGACGCGGATACGGGGCGGGAGGAGGTCACTGGCGAGGCGGGCGACCGGTATTCGTTCCGCATTGCGTCGCTGCGCAACGTTGCCGAAACGGCGCCTTACTTCCACGACGGGTCGGCCCGCACCCTACGCGAGGCGGTGTTCATCATGGGCAAGGCACAGCTCGGCCGCACCTTCAACGAACAGGAGATCGACAAGCTGGTGGCCTTCCTCAACTCCCTTACCGGCGAGTTCCCCAACGTGCCCTATCCGAAGCTCCCGCGTTGGCCCCCGCAGCCGACCGATGATTCCGAGCCCGCTTGCCGGCCGAGGCATAATCATCACTTGCTCGGGGGACCGCGCTCACGTGGGACCACCCCGAGTCTGTG
>CAJXKO010000157.1 GCA_913055845.1 uncultured Bacteroidota bacterium
TTTAACGACTTTGCACATTGGGCGGAGTGGATCCCGGTCTACTTTGCAGGGGCGGGCACCGTAGCGCTCGCCGTGGCGGTGGGGCAGGAAACACGTCCTCGGGCGTACTGGTCGCGCAGGATCGGGTACGTCGTGGGCTGGGCGGCGATTGTCGTGGGTCTTGCTGGGCTCGTATGGCATCTGGAGGGTTGGTTCTTCGAGTCTGTCACGCTCAAAAGCCTCGTCTACTCCGCCCCATTCGTGGCGCCCCTCTCGTTCACGGGCCTCGGCTGCCTGCTCCTGCTGAACCGGATGGAAGAGCCCACCCGTCCGGCCTGGGGGCAGTGGATCGTTTTTCTGGCCCTGGGGGGCTTCGTGGGCAATTTTGGGCTCTCGGTCATCGACCACGCCCGGAACGCATTCTTCTACTGGACGGAGTGGATTCCGGTCGTCGTGAGCGCGCTGGCCGTAGGAGTCCTCGTGGTGCTCGTCGCCCGTCGCCCCACGAAGGGGCTTCTGCGGTTCGGGTACGGGGTGCTGGCGCTCCAGGTGGTCACCGGCCTGCTGGGGGCGGGGCTGCACCTGCTGCCCTTGTTTGAGACGGGCGTCCCCGAACCGGAGCTCTGGGACGCGCTCCGCTACGGCCCGCCCGTCTTCGCGCCGCTCTTGTTCGTCGACCTCGCCGTCCTCGCGGCGCTCGGGCTGTGGGACTTGCACGCGAAAGTGCACGCTCCATCTTGAGTACCGCCTCTCCATTTTGAATCATGCCGGGAATCATCGGGGGCTGTCCCGACGGCCGACCGCCGCCTCTCCTCCGCAGTCCTCGGGGACCCCTTTTGTCATCACATCCCCACAACGCACAATTCTCCATGTCACCCCCCCAGGAACCCCACGTCGTTCTCGGCGCCACCGGCGGGGCCGGTCGGGCCGTCGTCAATGAACTCGTGGCTCGCGGCCATCCGGTGCGGGCCGTGAGTCGGAGCGGGGGCTCGGGATTCCCCGAGGGCACCGAGACCGTTCCCGCGGACTGCACCGACCCCGACGCAGCGCGAACGGCCTGCGACGGAGCGGCGGTTGTCTACAACTGCCTCAACGTCCCCTACGAGCAGTGGCTGGACCTCCTGCCAACGCTCACGGAGAACAGCATCGCGGCCGCGGCCCACGCCGACGCTCCCCTCATCATGACCGACAACCTCTACATGTACGGCCCCACGGACGGCCCCATGACGGAGGAGACGCCCCGTACGCCCGAGGGCCCGAAAGGCGAGCTTCGGGCGGAGATGGAGGAGATGCTGCTCGACGCCCACGAACAAGGCCGCACCCGCGTCGCCGTCGGGCGGGCGTCCGACTTCTATGGGCCCCACGCCACCTCGTCCACCCGTGAGCTCGTGTTTGACGCGGCGCTGGACGGGAAGACGGCGGCGTGGCTCGGGACGCTCGACGCGCCGCACACGATGACGTATCTTCCCGACCTTGCCCGCGGGCTCGCCACGCTCGGCACCCATGAGGAAGCCCTCGGTGAAATCTGGCACCTGCCCAGCAACGATCCCATCACGGGCCGCCGGTTCATCGAGATGGTCTTCGAGGCGCTTGGCGAAGCCCCACGGATGCGGGCGTACGGGTACTGGTCGCTCTCGCTCGCGGGCCTGTTCGATTCGCAGGTGCGGGAGGTGAAGGAGGTGCTCTACCAGTTCCGGGAACCGTTCATGATGGACACCAGCAAATTCGAGGCAGCCTTTGAGGATCTCGTAATCCCCACACCCTACGAAACAGCAATTTCTGAGACCCTGGCCTGGCACCGTGCGCAGCGAACGTGACGGGTTCCGGTCGCACAGACTCCGCCCCCAACGAAACGGGCGGGCGTCTCGGAGCGATCGCGAACGCCCAACGACATCGTTGGATAGACGGGCCCAGGTGTGACAATGCTGGGAAACATGGGTGAGCCTGGGCAGCGGAGGAAAAGACCTGGGGGATCGGCGTCCAATATACGGTGTTGTATGTTCGTACCAAATTTCTCTTCCTTCCCCATTTCCTTCCGGTCATGCCGTTTGATACGCCGTCTTCCACGACCGAGCGTCCCCACGTGGTCATTGTGGGGGCCGGCTTTGCGGGCCTCGAGGCCGCCAAGACGCTGCGGGACACCCCCGTGCGCGTCACGCTCGTCGACCGCAACAACTACCACAAGTTTCAGCCCCTCCTCTACGAGGTGGCCATGGCGGGCCTGGAGCCGGACGACATCGCGCACAACGTGCGCAACATTTTCCAGGGCAACGAGACGGTGCACTTTCGCCTCGGCACGGTGACGGACGTCGACCCGGTGCGCCAGCAGGTGCACCTGCGCGGCAGCGCGCCGCTCTCGTACGACCACCTAATTCTGGCTGCGGGCGCGGTGTCGACCGACTTTGGCATCCCAGGGGTGGAGGAGCACGCCTATCCGCTCAAAAACGTGCCCGACGCCGTCAACCTGCGCAACCGCGTGCTCCGCCAGTTCGAGCGGTACGACCGGCAGCGGGAAGCGGCGGGAGAGGGAGCGCTTACCTTCGTTATCGTAGGCGGCGGGCCCACGGGTGTGGAGATGGCTGGGGCCCTGGTGGAGCTCTTCGATACGCTGAACGACGACTTCGCGGAGTTCGATACCCGCGAGCAGGCCCGATGCATCCTTCTGGAAATGGAGGACTACCTGCTCCCCCCGTACGAGCGCTCGCTTCAAACCTACACCCAGCGCGTGCTCGAGGGGCGCGGCGTGGACGTGCGCACGGGCACTGCCGTGGAGCGCGTGGACACCGACCGGGTGCACCTCCAGGAGAGTCCCCCGATCCCCACCCAGACGCTCGTGTGGGCGGCCGGCGTGAAGGCAAGCCCGGTGGCCGGCATGGTCGGGACCGAACAGGCCCGCGACGGGCGCATCGTCGTAAATCCGGATCTTAGCATCCCCGAGCACCCCACCGTATACGCCGTGGGGGACATGGCGGCCATTGAAGGAAAGGACGGGTACGAGCCGCAACTCGCACAGGTGGCCATCCAGAGCGGCCGCCACGCCGCCACGCAGATCCAACGCGACCTCCGAAACGGAACGCGGGAGTCGTTCGAATACTGGGACCTGGGTCAGATGGCCACCATTGGGCGGAACGCGGCCGTCGCTGAGCTTGGGGGCGGCGTCTCGTTCAAGGGCGTCTTCGCCTGGTTCCTGTGGGTGGTCATCCACATCGCCAAGCTGGTCGGCTTCCGCAACCGACTCAGCGCCCTCGTCAATTGGGCGTACAACTACTTCACGTACAACCGCAGCGCACGGCTTATTCTCGACATGGTCCCCATCGCCGACGACGTGCCGATGGAGGTGGAGGAGGTGGACCAGCAGGTGAAAGAACGCCTTAAGACGGTCGAGACCCAGCCCCGCTAACGGTTTTCCCTTTTCGCGCTTGTCTCTTCATGCCCGGTCCCTCACGCGTGGCGCGCTGGTGTACGCTTCTCGGAGTTCTTCTCCTGTCGTTCGGCTGCGGCACCGACTCCGGGGCCGAGGTGGCCGCGGGCCGCTATCGGTTGTACGTAGAGGGGAGCGTCACCGACACCCTCCGAGGCCCCGCACTTCTTCGACGACAGGGGAACGAACATGTGGGCATCGAACTTGGCCCCCAGGACGGCCCCGGCATGTCGATTGAGCTTACGTCGAGGGGCGGTGACGACAACGGGCCTGCGCAGGTGCGCACCGGACGCTACAACGTGATGGCCGCAGGGCTCCGCACTTCGTCTCGTGAGGCCTCCCTCACCGGTGCCCTCGCCGTCCTCTCGGTGGCGGGCATTCAATTCGTGGGCACACGAGGCCACCTCTCCGTGACGCGCGTCGAGGAGGATGCGGTTGCGGCCACGCTCCGTCTTGAAATGGATGGGCGAGCGAGCGGATCGCCGGGCGAGCGTTCAGTGCACGTCACGGGCGTGCTGCGGGCGAGGGCCCCGTAGGGATTGCTTTTCTGCACAAGACCGGCCATTTTTCCTGTCGATATGTCCCCTGTCTGACAACGTATCGCAGGG
>CAJXKO010000158.1 GCA_913055845.1 uncultured Bacteroidota bacterium
TCTGATAGGTGTTGTACGGATGGTCGATCTCAAGGTGCTTATAGAGCACGCGGGTCACCCGCTCCCCGCCCCGGTCCGTGAGCGCGTACTGCACGGTGGGATCGGCCTGGAGGGGCCACCCCCGCTCCAGCCGGTTTAGGTACACGCCCGCAATCCGCGGCTTCTCGGCGCTAAAAAGAGCTTCTTTCTCGACGATTGAGGCGAGCGTAACGACCTCCTGCTTCGTAAACCCAAGCCGCTTGGCCCCAGTGGCCAGCTCGCGTTCGTAGAAGCGGTCGAAGGCTTTCTTGACCCGGCGGACCACGGTCTCGGGCCGGGCCTGCCAGTAAAACTCGTACGTCTCGGGGAGTAGATAGCCGAAGAGACGTGAGGGCACAGTGCCCAGTTCGCGGGCAAGACTCGTGTCGCGAAGTGCAGCGCGGAACGCATCGGCATCCCGTTCGAGCGCTGCGCCCATCGTTTCGGCGAGCACTCCGGCCTGGTGACCGGCCGGTAGTCGCAGTCGGACCGGATCCTGCAGGCCCCGCCGCAGCTTGTCGAGCAACCGGTAATTGGAGATCCGCGGCGGAATGCGGTAGTGGCCCGCTTTTATCTGATTCCCCCACCCCGTCACCGTCGCCACGGTCCGGAACGTGGCGCTCGATGCCAGCACGCCCGCACGGCTGAGCGAGTCAATGGTCGCGTCGAGGGACGGATCCGCAGGCAAGTAGACGCTGCGGGGCGCGTCGTACCCCGGCGTATTGGGGCCAACGACCACCGTCCCTCCAATGCCGGCGACGAGTCCCCCGCCGAACAGAAGGAGAGCAGCCAGGCCAAGCAGCCAACGCGAACGCATGAGATCGTATGGGTCCATCGAATGGTTGGGCCCGCTCTACAGTTGAAGCCCCGCGTCGATGCCCAGCGTCGCGGGGCTCCGGGTTCCCGCCGCGAGGCGCTGCGCCCCGGCCTGCGCGATCATCGCCGCATTGTCCATGCAGTACGGCAGCGACGGCACGGAGACCCCCACGTCCTCCGCCGCCCCTACCGCATTGATGCGCCGCCGCAGCGATGAATTCGCCGCCACGCCCCCCACCACGGCCACGTGCTCGGCCCCTACCTCATCGATTGCACGCTGCACGGCATCGACGAGCACATCAACCACTGCGGCCTGTACCGACGCGCACAGATCGGCAAGGTGCGTGTCGAGGAGCTCCGCCCGCTCGGCCTCCGATCGATCGCGGAGGTAGTAGAGGACCGAGGTCTTGAGGCCACTGAACGAAAAGTCGAAGTTTTCGAGCCGGCTCCGTGGGAAGTCGTGGAAGTCCGGGGCGCCCTGCTCGGCATGCTGGTCGATGGCGGGCCCGCCGGGGTATCCAAGCCCAAACAGCTGCGCCACCTTGTCGAATGCCTCCCCGGCCGCGTCGTCGCGGGTGCGCCCGAGCACGTCATGCCGAAAATCGTCGTCCACACGCACGAGCTCGGTGTGCCCGCCCGAAACGATGAGGCAGAGAAACGGACGCGGGGGAGCCGGCGGCTCTAGATCTACAGAGTAGATGTGTCCCTCCAGATGATTTACTCCAACGAGCGGCACGTCGAGGCCCCGCGCAAAGGCCTTGGCGAAGCTGAGTCCCACCATCAGCGATCCCGGGAGCCCCGGCCCGTGCGTCACGGCCACGGCATCGAGCGCACCAGCATCTGTCGACGCATCGTCGAGCGCCCGCCGAACGACCGGTACGATGAGCCGCTGGTGATCGCGCGACGCGATCTCGGGCACCACTCCTCCGTACTCCTCGTGGAGGTCGGCCTGCGAGGACACCACGCTCGCCCGCACCGTACCCTCGTCCCAGACCGCCGCGGCGGTGTCGTCACACGAGGTTTCGATGCCGAGTACGCGCATGTCAGCCGTTCTTTTGGGTGGTGCGAACAGTGGGCCTTGACGGCGACGAATCAGCCCCTCCCACGAACCGCTTGTTACTTAGATCCAGTTGCGGGATGAAGTGCGAACAAACCGGCAGTGTCGAGGTATGAGCCACGTGCTTGTGACGGCACGCCCCGCTGGTCTTCCGCATACCGACGAACGAGGTTTCCATGCGCACAATTCTGCCGCTTCTTTGTCTCGTGTTTATGCTGAGCGTCACGGCACCGGCCCACGCTCAACTCCGTGAGACGGCCGACCGCAACTCCTCAGTCGTCACGCAGCTGTACGACGCCGGTGACGCCGCCACCAATGCCCTCGGCAATCTCTTCGGGGCAAAGGACTTCCGCATGGGACACAGCTACCAAATGTCGTTCTCTTCGTTCGGCGGGAATGCGGCCTCAATGGGCATGTATACCAACTCGATGATGTGGCAGTTTAATCCCAAATGGGCGGCCCGGGTAGACGTGAGCGTCGCTCATCCCCTCATGAACAACGGGCCCTTCAGCCAGCAGGAAACCCAGGTCTTTCTGCGGAACGCGGAGGTGTCCTATCAGCCGTCCGAGAATATGAAGTTTCACTTTCAGGTGCGGCAGAGCCCATACGGTCGATATGCGAGTCCCTACGGCACGTACCGCCGCGGCGGGGTTCACCGCACGGGGCCTGTGTTCCCGAACTAAGTTGCGCTTCGCACCAGCAGGCACCGATTGGCGAACGTCCAGCGTGCCTGATGCACACGGCGCGTTGGACACTTCGACTCGGTGATGTCCCCGGCGCTCATGGCTCTATGGTCTCCCCGCCTCACGAACGGACTGCTGAACCTCGCGCTTGCCGTGGGGGGATTAAGCGTACTCGTTCTGCTGTACGCGTTCGCAACCCGGACCCTCTTTACGGGACCAAGCCCGGAGCGCCCGGCGTCCGACACGTCCGACCTCGTAGGCCAGATCATTCAGGTGGAGGTGCGAAACGGGGCCGGAACTGCCCACCTTGCGGAACGGGCCACGAAGTACCTGCGCGACCACGGGTTCGATGTCGTGGACGTGGGCAACCACTCCTCTTTCGACCAGGAGCACTCGGTGGTCATCGACCGCATCGGCAACCCCAAGGCCGCCCGCAACGTCGCGGAGGCCCTCGGTATTCCGCCGAATCGGGTACAAAAGAACATCAAGCCGCAGTACTACCTCGACGCGTCCGTGATCATTGGCCGCGACTATAGGCAGCTTCGTCCGTTTCAGGAGAGACGATAACCTCCCGTATCCGGATCTCTGATTCCATTCATCAGTCCCTACACCAATGTCCTAACCATATGGCTTCCCCCAACCAGACCTCTTCCGCAGAGCCCTCCATTCGCCGCACCCCCAAGAATCCCAGCCCCGTGCTCGTGGCACAGGCCGTGGACGCCATGGCCGACAAACGGGCCTCGGACGTCACCGTAATCGACCTCCGTGAAGTCAGTAGCATGGCCGACTTCTTCGTGATCGCTACTGGGGAGTCGGATCTTCAGGTGAAGGCCATCGCCAACGGCATCATGGACCAGATCGAAGAGGCCTGCGAAGAGACGCCCTGGAAACGCGAAGGAATGGACCACCTCCAATGGGTCGTCCTCGACTACGTGGACGTGGTCGTACACATCTTTCTCCCTGAGAAGCGGGAGCATTACCGCATTGACCGCCTGTGGGGCGAGGCCGACTCCGAAACCCTGCCCGAAGACGGCGACGCTTCGGACCTCGACCTGCTCCAGACCCTGCTTCAACAATCTCCGGAGGACGCATAACCTCCCCTGTTCGTGGCTGTCCCCTCTTCGATGACTCGATTATTCGTTGGACTCGGCGCAATTGCGGCGCTTATTGGCGTTGCCCTCGGCGCCTTCGGCGCGCACGGGCTTGAGGGGCGCGTCTCGCCGGACCGGTTGGAGACGTTTCGCACCGGGGTGGAGTATCAGATGTACCACG
>CAJXKO010000159.1 GCA_913055845.1 uncultured Bacteroidota bacterium
GAGATCACGTCGGCGTCCATGTCGGCAATCGCCTCGATGATGTCGTTGAACTCCGAGTAGCACATGTGGGTGTGGATCTGCGTCTCGTCCTCCACCCCACTGGAGGCGAGCCGGAAGCACTCCACGGCCCACTCCAGGTAGTCGTCCCACTGGTGTTCGCGGAGGGGGAGCCCCTCGCGGAAGGCGGGCTCGTCGATCTGGATGGCCTGGATGCCGGCCTCTTCAAGGTCGAGTACCTCGTCGCGGATGGCGAGGGCAATCTGGCGACACGTCTCGGCCCGGGGCTGGTCGTCGCGCACGAACGACCACTGCAGCATCGTGACCGGCCCGGTGAGCATCCCCTTCACCGGCTGGTCGGTCTGGTCGTTGGCGTAGGAGAGCCAGCGCGTGGTCATCGGCTCGGGGCGGCTCACGTCGCCGGCGATGATCGGCGGGCGGACGCAGCGCGTGCCGTAGCTCTGCACCCAACCGTTCTCGGTGAAGAGAAAGCCGTCGAGCTGGCGGCCAAAGTACTCCACCATGTCGCCCCGCTCGGCTTCGCCGTGCACCAGCACGTCGAGGCCAATCTCTTCCTGCGCCGCGATCGTCTCGGCGATCTGCTCCTCGATAAAGTCCTCGTACTCGTCCTGCGAGATTTCCTCCTTCTTGTACTTGGCGCGCATCCGGCGCACGTCGTCGGTCTGCGGGAAAGACCCGATCGTGGTGGTCGGGAGCGTGGGAAGGCCCAGGGCCTCGCGCTGCAGCGGGGCGCGCTGGGCGTGGGGCGCATCGCGCTCGGTCATCGTGGCGTCGATGCCGGCCACGCGGTCCTGCACGGCCGCGTCGTTGATCCAATCGGACTCGGCGCGGGCCTTCTGCGCCGCTCGGCTCTTCTCGAAGAGGGCGTCGGTCTCCTCCGTGTTGCCGTCTACCCGCTCCGCGAGGGCTACGATCTCCTCAATCTTCTGCGTGGCAAAGGCGAACCACCGCTCCATGTCGTCGCTGAGGGCCGGCTCGGTGTCGAGGTCCACCGGCACGTGCAGAAGCGAGCAGGACGGGCCCACGAGCACCCGGTCGGTGCCCAGGGCATCGACGGCGGTCTGCACGGTACCGAGCAGGTCGTCAAGGTCGGCCCGCCACACGTTGCGCCCGTCGATGACACCGAGCGAGAGGCTCAGGCCATCGGGCACGCCGTGATCGAGGGCGTCGTCGAGCTGGCCCGGCGCCCGGACGAGGTCGAGGTGCAGGGCGTCGACCGGCAGGTCGAGCGCGGTGGGCAGGTTGTCCTCGAGGCCGCCGAAGTACGTGGCCACGTGCAGGTCGAGGCCCGCCGCGTCGGCGAGGGCCTCGTACGCCTGGGTGAAGGCAGCGCGCTCCTCGTCGCTCAGGTCGAGGACGAGGGTCGGCTCATCGAGCTGTACCGCCTCGGCACCCGCGTCCGCCAGCTTCTGCAGCACCTCGGCGTAGACCGGCAGCAGGTCGTCGAGCAGGGTGAGCGCGTCGAGGTCGTCCTCCTGCGTCTTGCCGAGCAGCAAGAACGAAACCGGCCCGATGAGTACCGGGCGCGTCTCGATGCCCTGCGCCTTCGCGTCCTCGTACTCGTCAACCGCTTTGGTTGAGGAGAGCGAGAAGTCGGTGTCCCGAGAAAATTCGGGGACGATGTAGTGGTAGTTCGTGTCGAACCACTTCGTCATCTCCATCGCCTGCACGCCGGACTCTTCCCCCTCCAGGTCTTTCTCCTGCAGCCCCCGCGCCATAGCAAAGTAGGTGTCGAGGTCCACCGTGTCGCCGTCCCAGGGGAAGCGCTCCGGCACCGCGCCGACCATCGCGCAGGCATCGAGCACCTGGTCGTAGTACGAAAAGTCGTTGGAGGGGACCGCATCGAGTCCCAGTTCCTGCTGCGTGGACCAGTGCGAGGCGCGCAGGGCCTGCGCCGCGTCGCGAAGTTCTTCTTCTGTGAGGTCGCCTTTCCAGTATCCTTCCACCGCGCGCTTCAATTCGCGGTGGGCGCCGATGCGGGGAAAGCCAAGATTCGTTGCCGTCGCCATGAACGTGGGCGGGAGGTTTCGTTGAGAGTGTAAGTGCAGACTATAACGTGTGCGGGAGGGGCCGCAATTGCTACCCCGACCTCAGTCATTTCCCAAAACATCCATATTATCTCACGGTCATGTTGCCGATAGGTCAAGATTGGGGAGATAAGGTGAGATCTCCGGTTCATTCTACCCTCCGCTTCGCGAAACGCGGCGGGGACTGCCCCACTGCCAGGGTGGCCTCAGGCGGGTCGTACGGAACGGAGCACTACAAAACCGCCTTCTTCCATGCCGTCTCGCACGGGGTGCGGGGTCGTCATGGTCTCCGGATCGGAAAAGAGGGTTTGCCGGGCCTGTAGGTCTTCGAACCCGGCTGCACGAAGCAACTGGACAACCTCGTCGGCCGCGTAGAACTGGGCAGGCCCGTAGAAAACGCTTTCGCCCCGCCGGCCCTCGTACTGCGGACCGAGCGGGCCGTCGCGGTTGATGAATCCGACCACGAAGACGCCGCCGGGCCGGAGCACCCGGGCCACTTCCTTGAAGGCGGCCCCAGCATCGTCGAGATAACAAAGCGTGGTCGTCATGAGCACAACGTCGAAGCGCTCGTCGGGGTAGGGCAGCGCCTCGGCCACGCCGTCCCTCACGTCGATCCCTCGCTTCCGAGCCCGCTCCCGCATTGCCGGCGAGGGATCCACCCCGTGCCCAATGCCGAGCGGCGCGGCAAAGCGCCCGGTCCCTACGCCGACCTCCAGCCCCTCGCCCGCCTCGGGCAGGACGGACCGGAAGGCCCGAAGCTCGGACTGGTAGGCGGCCTCGTGCTGGTCGAACCAGTCGTCGTAGCGGTCGGGGTGGGCGTCGAAGGGACCTGTCTTTGCCATGTCGTGCGTCTAAGGCTTCAGAAGGGGGATGTGCGTCTTAAAAGGGCCAAAAAGGAAGGGGTGGGGTCGCGAACCCCCATTCCCGATGCCTCCCCTGACCGCTACGCGAACCGAACGGGCGAGCGCACCATCCGTTGATCATCTCCGACACTGATATTCCTCAACGGATGTCTCTTTAAATGACGATCGAGATCGACCGCGTTCGGGCCGACACGCCCGGCACCGATCATGTCCTGCACTTCAACAATGCCGGGGCAGCCCTGCCCCCCCAGCCCGTGCTTGACGCACAGACGCACCACCTGGAGCGGGAGGCCACCATCGGGGGCTACGAGGCAGCGGCCGAGGCCGAGGGAGCCCTGCAGCACACGTACGACGCGATTGCCCGGATGCTGGGGTGTGCGGCCGACGAGGTGGCCCTCCTCGAAAACGCGACGCGGGCCTGGGACATGGCCTTCTACGGTATGTCGTTCGACGCGGGCGACCGCATTCTCACCTCCCGGGCCGCCTACGCGAGTAATCACATCGCCTGCCTGCAGGTGGCCGAGCGGACGGGGGCCACGGTCGAGGTGGTGCCGAGCACCGACTCTGGGGAGGTCGACGTGGCCGCTCTTCGTTCGATGATGGACGACCGCGTGGCGCTCATCGCCCTCACCCACGTGCCCACGAACGGCGGGCTTGTCAACCCGGCGGCGGAGGTGGGCAAGATCGCCACGGAGGCGGGCGTGCCCTTTCTGCTCGACGCGTGCCAGTCGGCCGGGCAGATGCCGCTGCCGGTCGACGAGATCGGCTGCACGATGCT
>CAJXKO010000160.1 GCA_913055845.1 uncultured Bacteroidota bacterium
GAGCTGCTCGACGAGACGGAGGAGATCCTGCAGGACCTCCTCGATTCCTACCCCACCGGCGAGAAGCTCAAGGACGGTGTACGCGTGGTCATCGGCGGGCGGCCCAACGCGGGCAAGTCGACCCTCCTGAACGCGCTCGTGGGGCACGACCGCGCCATCGTGAGCGAGACGCCCGGCACCACGCGCGACGAGATTGAGGCGGAGGCGGAGATCGAGGGGGTGCTCTTTCGCTTTGTCGACACTGCGGGTCTCCGCGACACGGCCGACGAGATTGAAGCCGAGGGTGTGCGCCGCGCCACCGAGTCGATTGAGGAGGCCGACGTGCTTCTTTACCTCTACGACCTCACCGTGGGCCTCGACTCCGAAGAGATCGAGTTTCTGAACGACCTCTCGGATGACGCCTCCGACGTGCAGCCCTTCCTGATCGGCAACAAGGCCGACGAGGCCCCCGACCTGCCGGTGGCCGATCTCGACGGCCTCTCGTCACTCAAGCTCTCCGCTCTGGACGCCCGCGACGACGCCGACGAGCTTCAGCCCCTCCTCGACCGCCTTACCGACACGGTGGCCGAGCACCTGAGTCGCGCGGAGTCGTCGCCTGTCGTCATGAACCAGCGCCACCGCCAACACCTCGGGGACGCCCTCGATGCTGTGCAGCAGGCCCGTGCGGCCCTCCACCAGGGCGTCTCCGGCGACATGCTGACGCTCGACCTCCGCGCCGCCCTGCAGGAACTGGGCGCCATCACCGGCGAGATCACCAACGAGGACGTGCTCGATCAAATCTTCTCCCGGTTCTGCATCGGGAAGTGACGGCGAAGAGCTTCGGGGGACGCGGTCCCAGGCCGTCACCACTCCCGTATCCGGGCCGTAAGAAACTGTACGCGCCGTCGCTTCGTCCCCACCGCGGCGGGGTCGACGCATCCCGTCTCCAGGAACCCGACGGCGCGATCATCAGTGCAGATCTGCCAATTTCCCCCGCAGCCCTTCTCTGGCTCGGTCATCGCCACACGCAGCCCATGAGTGCAGCCCAGCGTTCGGATCCCCCAACCGATTCCGCGGCGGACAGTGAGCTGCAGTGGACGAAGCTGGAGGTGGCGTTCACGGTCGGCATTGTTGGGTGTCTCCTCTTCGCGACCTGGCAGCTCGGGGATCTGCTGGCGCGCGACTGGCTGGCCGGATGGGTGGGGGACAGTGCGCTCCGGGAGGACCTCATCTACTACGGCGTTGCCTTCACGGCGGCCATCGCTGCGCTCGTCGGGGCCACGCGCTCGGCGTCGTCCACGGGGCGGTTTGGGCGCACGGTAGTCCGGTCGATGCTCTGGTACGGGGCCCTCCTGCTGATTAGCGCCTCGGGAATGGGGGCGATCGAATACCTGCCCGAAGTCGCGGCCGGCCTCTTTGGGGCGGGGGTTCTCATCGCGGCGGTGTATGTCCTTCAGCAGCGGTATTTTACACAGGAGCGCATCCTGCGGCGCCGCTTGCAGAACGACAACTGCCCGGAGTGCGGAAGCGACCTGCGCTCCGAGGCGCACTTCTGTTCTCAGTGCGGCACCCGGGTCGGAGACGAGTGCCCCGAATGTGAGGGCTACGTGGCGCTGACGGACGCGTATTGTGCCGCCTGTGGGCGAGAGCTGGCGGGGGCGGTGTCGTCGTAGAGGCGGACCGCTCTGAATCTCCGGTCCCTCCCCCTCGTTCTCTGAGGGCGGCTCTCCCCCGCCCAAACTCATCGATCTGATCATTCTCCGATCCTCCACGCATGAGCGCCGAGTCCGCCGCCCTCCGCACGCACCTCACGACGCAGCTCGAGGCCACCGTGGCCCGCCGGTCGTACGACGAGATTCTCTACAGCGTCCCGCCCGCCGCCCGCGGCGTGCAGCCCCACCGTCTCCCTGAAAGTTATTCGCTCTGGCAGATCCTGGAGCACATGCGCATCTGCCAGTCGGAGTACTTCCGCTTCTGCGTCGATGCCGACTACACTTCGCCCACCTGGCCGGACGACTACTGGCCCGACACGGTGGCCCCGCCGAGCGACGACGCCTGGAATCATAGTCTCAATCAGTTTCGACGGGAGCTCCAGTCGATCAAAGAGCTGGTCAATGACCCATCGATTGCCCTGACAGACGCCATTCCCCACGCGGACGCGGTCCGGGAGCGAGAGGAGAATGCCTCGTACCACGGGTCGACGTACGCCGATGAGATTGCCGCGATTGCCGACCATAATGCGTACCACCTCGGCCAGTTCGTGACGGTGCGGCGCCTTCTGGGTGTCTGGCCGCCCGAAACCATAGAGCCGCCGGAGTGGGTAGGATAGGCTGTTTGGTAAGTGGTTGGTGGTGAGTTGATGGGCGGGTGAGTTGGTAGGAGGGAGGCCCGCGATTCTGTGAAGCACTTCTGCCCTGAACGATGCCTGATGATCCGCTACGCGAGCTGGGACAGTTGGAAGGGGGCGGCTTTCGGCGTCTTGCCGCCCGTCTCGCGCTCCTCCGCGCCTACGCCCGTCACCGCGACGAGAAATCACTGTCTGATGCCCAGGCCCAGGAGGACACCGCCGAGGCGTTCGATCGGGGCACCGCGGCGGTGGACGACTGGGTCTACGACGTGTACGACTCCGTGACGGCCCGCACGCTGCGACGCTGGGCGCAGCAGTTTCGCGACGACGGGCTGCAGGGGCTCATTGATCGCCACGGACGTCGCAGCGAGCGTTCCTACGAGTCGTACTTCGGCGCGGGCTCGGAGCTGCGAAAGATTGCGCTTTACTACATTGCCGACCATCCGGACTGCACGAGCACGGAGCTCCTCGACGAGCTGGCCGAGCACGTCGATGAGGATGAACTGCCCACCCGGCGCACCGTGCAGCGCTTCCTGAAGAAGATGGGGGGCTGAGCTGTGGAGTGGAGAGCGTGGGAGTGTGAGGGCATGTGTGTTTAGGCTGCTTCGCGGTTTGTGATTGCGGGACTGCATCGCTCGACGGGAAAGCGGACCGCCGACGTAGGGGAATAAACCGAAGTGGGTTGGAGGGGAGGTAATATTGGACAAAGCACGTGTCGTCCGAACCGTCACTGGGTTCTGGTCTGGAAAAATCACGTGTCGTACCCGTCTCAGCA
The DNA here is from genome assembly GCA_913055845.1 of uncultured Bacteroidota bacterium. Lineage (GTDB taxonomy): Bacteria > Bacteroidota > Rhodothermia > Rhodothermales > Salinibacteraceae > Salinibacter. Next base: position 3,102 of record CAJXKO010000160.1, read on the forward strand.
CCCCTGAAGGCCGTTTCCCTGGTTTTTGCCGGTCGTCCCGCGGGCGGCGCGGGCACACGGCGGCGGGCGGTTCGTTAAGGAGCTTCGCCGAGGCGCGGCGTTCTTTCCTGCAGACTTCTGCTTTCGATCACGGGCTCAATATCATGCATCAGGATTACTTTGAGTACGACGTCATCGTTGTTGGCGGGGGCCACAGCGGCAGTGAGGCGGCGGCCGCGGCGGCCAACATGGGGGCCGACACGCTCCTCATCACGATGAAACTCGCGGACATTGGGCAGATGTCGTGCAACCCTGCGATTGGCGGCATCGGCAAGGGTCATATTGCACGTGAAATCGACGCGCTCGGGGGCATCATGGGGAAGGCGACCGACCGGGCGGGCCTCCAGTTTCGGAT
>CAJXKO010000161.1 GCA_913055845.1 uncultured Bacteroidota bacterium
TCGATGACGGGAATCAGCGAGGCCTGCACGCTGGTGCGCAGGTGCCGGGCAAGCACGGCCGCGGGCGGTCCGCCGAGGGCGAGGCCCACCTCGATTTCATTCCGTTTGTCGCGCAGCTCGTCTTTGAGCCGGTTCAGCGCGAGGCCGTTGATTTTCATCGCGTTGGCGATCACGAGACTGCCCACCGGCACGAGGCTGCGCACGGTCGGCTCGATGGCCCGCGCCCACGTCATCGTCACGATCACGAGCCCGGCGCCCACGGCGATGGCGAGAAACGAAACGGCCGTGGCGCCGGGCAGCCCCTCCCCCCGCTGCCGCGAAATCCAGGTGGCCCCGCCCATCATGCCCAGCAAGATCAGACCGCTCCACCACACGGGCACCGTCAGCAGCATCCCAATCACGACGCCGACGGCCACGATCTGCAGAAAGCCGCGCAGGAAGGCGACGCTGAGCTCCGTTTCGAGCTTGAGGCCGCGGCGCCGCGACAGCAGCACCACGAGCAGGGCCAGCACCGCCGCCGCTCCGACCTGGGCGAGTCCTTCCAGGACGACGGGGTCTCGTATGTGGCTGAGGAGATCCTGAATCATTGGCGGATCACTTTTAGGCAGCGCGCCGGCACGTCCGGCGTCGGAGTATTTGAGCGTGAGTTACGTGGGAAGCACGGCATCAAGGTCGCCGCTGGCCACCACTTCACCGCCGCGCATCCGTACGCCCCGCTGTCCCAACCGCCGCGCCCGATCGGCGTCGTGGGTGACGAGGACGGCAGTGAGCGACAGGTCCGTCATCACGTCGCGGAGAAGGTCCTCCACGCGCCGCGCCGCGTCGGCGTCGAGGCTGGAGGCGGGCTCGTCGAGCAGGACCACGTCGGGGCCGTTCAAGAGGGTGCGGGCGATCGCCACGCGCTGCGCTTCGCCCCCCGAGAGGCGATCGGCCGTCCGCCCCGCGAAGCCCGCCAGCCCGAGGCGGTCGAGCAGCGCGTTCAGCCGCTCCTCGTCCACCGGTTCGTCTCGCAGTGTGGGGCCCCACGCCACATTCTCCGCCACCGTCCCGTCGATGAGGGTCGGCGCCTGCGGCACCCAGCCCACGCGCCGGCGCAGCGTGCGGGGTTCGATGTCGCGGTAGTCGGTGCCGTCGAGCAGCACCGTGCCGCGGGTCGGTTCGTCGAGGCGGTTGAGGAGGCGCAGGAGCGAGGTCTTGCCCGAGCCGGACGGCCCAAAGACGACGAACACCTCCTCCGCCTGCACCTCGATCGACACGTCTGCCACCAGCGTCGTGCCGTCCACGACTCGGGTTAAATCACGGGTGGCGAGAAGCGGCGGGGGCGACATCAGGGCGACAAAACGATTCCGACGAAGTGACGGGGACTGTGCCCTCAGGGTGCCGTGATCCCTTCAGCCCGCCTGAGCGAGGCCTACGCGCCCATCGTGGGGACGGGTTCCCCCAACCACAGATGCGCACAGACCACCCCCAGCGCCACCAGGACGAGGCCGAAAACATTGCTGAGCAGCACATTGCCCAGGCCCGCCCACAGTCGCCCTTCCCGCAGCAGCATCAGGCTCTCCAGTCCGTAGGTCGAGAACGTCGTCAGCGCCCCGAGCCCTCCGGTGAACACGAACATCCGTGCCTCCTGCGACAACGAGTACTCGGTGGCCAGGACCCACAGCCCACCGATGAGGAAGCACCCGAGCAGATTCGCCGCCAGGGTGCCCCAGGGAAAGGCCGGCGGGAGAAGCCGATCCGCGAGGACGGAAAGGCCGTGGCGGAGGAGGGCCCCAAGGCTTCCCCCGAGGGCAATCCAGACGAGCTTCATCATGGGAATCCGGGAATTGGCAGGTGCTTCCGCAACGGGACATGTACCGGGCGAGGCTGTCTTCCACGGCCGCTTCGGAGAGGTTCGGGGATGCCGCCCTGCGCGGCGCGGTGCCCTCCCCCCCGTCGCCGTCGATCGGCCTTCCCGCAAAAGAACACGGTTCTCATCAAGTTCCGTCGCGGGACGAGGGGGCTACTCCGTGGTGCCTTCCGTCCCCTCGTCCGCACGGATCCGGGGCCCCGCACGGGGGACTTATGCCTGCTCAGCCGCCGGACACTGCTTCCGCATACTGGTGGCACTCGCGGGACAGAGCCGGGCGGCCTCGTCGGTCTGCCGGATGGACTCGGGCAGGGCGTCTCGCTCAATGTGCTCGTAGCCGTGGGCCTGGAAGTACGATGCCGCCGTCGTGGTCAGCAGGTAGAGCGTGCGGACTCCCTCGTCCCAGGCCCGCTGCTCTATGGCGGTCACGAGACGGGTGCCGAGGCCCTGACCTCGGACGTTCGGCGCCACGGCCAGCGACCGCAGCAGCGCCACGTCGCCGCAAGGCTCCAGGCCCACCACGCCGTGGAGGGCGGCATCCCCGTGGGCGACCAGAACGTGCTCCAGGTGGGCGGGCGTCAGGTCCTCGTGCGGCAGGTTAACCCTCTGGAGCAGGGCCCGAACGGTTTCGAAATCATCGGGAGATGCTGGCTGAATCGTCATCGGTCTGTTGGGGAGGCTCTCATGTCGACGAAGATTCGTTCGGCCCGAACGTCTCGTCGATCCACTCGGTCAACTCGTCGCGGACGTGGCGGAACGCAGTCCGCTTCTCCTCGTCGGTCCCCGTCACGGCCGAGGGGTCGTCGAAGCCGCGGTGCAGGTTCTGCTTACGGGCGGAGACGAAGGGGCAGCGTTCCGCCGCGTCGTCACAGACAGTCACCACAATGTCGAGACGGGAGCCAGTGTACGCCTGCAGAGGATCCGACGTGTGGCCCGAGATGTCGATGCCTATTTCGTCCATCACCTCGACAGCAAACGGATTCACGCCACCGGGCTCAGTGCCCGCGCTACGCACTTCGTACTGGTCACCGTAACGATCGCGCAGCAGGGCCTCGGCCATCTGGGACCGGGACGAGTTGTGGGTACAGACGAAGAGAACGGTCTCCATAGAGACGTGAAGGGTGGAAGGAAAAGGCTACATCCGCGACGCGGCCTCGACGTAGAGCGACCGCCAGATCCACAGCTGATCGATGCCTACGCGGATCGGCTCGTCGCCGAGAGAGACGAGACTACGGTGGACGTACACCGTGAGGCCGTTTCGCTCGATCTGGTGATACGCGTCCAGATTGTCGGGCGGCTCGGTGCTCACTGTGGCCCGGTCGACCCGGCCGCCGCAGCATCCGTGCTGGGGCCGTGTGCGGAGGGCAAGCACGCCACCCTGCTCGCGGGCATAGGCCGCCGCGTCGTTGTCGATGGTGAGATCCAGCCGTGGTTCCGTGGAGGGCATGCAAAAACGAGTGTGGTTTGAAACGTCAAGCCGTGGCCGTCCGCGCATCGAACTGCGGCCGCGTCGCGTTGGCGATGCGCACCAGCGCCAGCATCACGGGCACCTCCACGAGCACGCCCACCACGGTGGCCAGCGCCGCCCCCGAGGTGACGCCGAACATCGCGATGGCCGACGC
>CAJXKO010000162.1 GCA_913055845.1 uncultured Bacteroidota bacterium
CATCTCCAGCACGGCCCCAATGCCCATCATCACGAGCAGGCCTGCGTACTGCAGCTTGTCCTGCCGACTGAAGAGCGGGCGGAGTTTATTAATCTTCTCAATCATACACTTCCTGCTCTGATTGGACGAACCGGTGTTTCCCCCGCACGAGCCGAGATTGCGCGTCTGTGTCTAACTCTTCACTTGCCTGCTTTCCCAGCTCTCTGTTCCGTTCTCTCCTCCCCCAAGCAACCAGACATTATTCTCGTCCGCTGCGTCTTCGAATCCATTCCGGGCGTCAATGATCGCAGTGGCGTGATTACTGATGGTTTCGTACGGAAAATCATCGTGGTCTGTCAAAAGCACAGCCACATCATGGTCCTCCAGCACATCCTCAGTCACCTCTACCCGAGGCACCTCGATCGAATCTCCTTTCTTCGTGTCTACGCTTAACTTCTCCACGTGGGGGTCCGCGAAGCGAATTTGCTCGATTCCCTTCTCTCGAAGAAGGCGGGTCACGGTGCGTGCCGGCGAATGCCGCGTGTCGTCGACGTTTTTCTTGAAGGCGACACCTAGCACGAGCACCTTTGCGTCCTGTAGTCGCGTGGGCTGCTCAGCAATCGCCTCCACGACCGCATCGGCGACGTAGAAAGGCATCTGCTCGTTGACCTGCGCTGACAGGGTAATGAAACTCGTCTCGAAGTCGTGCCGCCGGGCCAGCCACGAGAGATAGTGGGGATCCACCGGAATGCAGTGTCCCCCAAGTCCCGGTCCTGGATAGAACGGCATAAAGCCGAAGGGCTTGGTGGCCGCAGCGTCGATGACATCCCACATCGACACGCCGCCCATCCGGTCGCAAAGCTGCGCAAGCTCATTTACCAGCGCGATGTTGACGGATCGAAAAATGTTCTCCAGCAGCTTCTCCATCTCGGCGACTTTAGGGCTGTCCACCGTGTGCACCTGCTCGACGATTTGCTTCATAGCCAATTCGGCGACCTGTGTCCCGGTGTCCGTGACTCCCCCAACCACGATCGGCGTATTGGCCGTGGTGTACTCGTCATTTCCCGGATCGATGCGCTCAGGACTGAACGCAAGGAAATAGTCGCGGCCGCATTCCATGTCCTGCTCCTCCGCTGCCTCGTCCAGGATGGGGCGCATCACCTCTTCCGTCGTTCCCGGGTAGGTGGTGCTTTTCAGGACTACGAGTTGGCCTGGACGCAAGTGCTCGGCGATAGACTCGGTCGCCGACTCGATGTAGGAGGTGTCCGGGTCCTTGTGCTCGGTTAGCGGCGTGGGCACACAGACGAAGAACACGTCGACATCGCCCGCCTGCTCGAAGCTCGTATTGGCCGAGAGCGTCCCCGCCTCTACGACACGCCGGACCGTGTCATCGTCGAGATCCTCATTCCAGTTGTCTCCGTCATTCAAACGCTCCACGCACTCCGAATCGACATCGAACCCGACCGTCTGGAATCCCCGGTCGGCGAACTCTACGGCCAGGGGGAGGCCCACGTAGCCCAATCCAACTACCCCAATGCGTGCCTGCTTTTGACGAAGCTTAGCAGCAAGCCGCTGGACCGAGGGCCCAACGCCGTTTTCGGAAACAGATTCAGCGGTTGTACTGGCACGTGTGTCCATCGCAGATTCGGTACTAGTTTGAGAAGTGTGCCGCTGGCTCCCAGCCGTCCTGGACCAGCCTGTTGTTTGGCTCTACCGGCTTTAATTGAGCGCTTCCACCTCGGGGAAGCATCGGGGCAAGACGCGGCTCCGCCATGTCAGTCCCACGACCGTGTAAGGCCGCAAGACCGTTGCATGTCGGCTCACAAGTTTAGCGCAGACCCACACCGCCTGCAGTGATGGCTTTGCCTCCTTCCTAACCTCCAGGACCGCAAGAACCGCCGATCAAGCCACAGGACGGAACGAGCCTGCAGGGACCGTGCGAACCCGCAAGTGTTCTCTCTGCCCCCTAATCAAACCGCCCAACTTCGAAGACCGTCAAGAGGGTAATAGCTAGCGAGATAACGGAGGTGGAAACCTGCAAAATGTCACGCCAGTTGAGCCGCTCTCGAGTCTCAACTCGCACCACGTCTCCGTCTTGTAGCGACGGATACTGCGACCGAGACGCGAAGTCGCCAATCTCCTCCTCCAGAATTTTTCTCCGCTCCCCATTTTCCAGGCGGAAGAGGTGTATTTTTACTCGGGTACGGTTTCCCCCCTGCCCACCTCCGCCAGAAAGTGCCATAAGCTGCCCCAGATTAATGTCTTCACCGATCTCGTAGATTCCCGCCTGACCGCCAAGAACAAGAACCTCAATGGTATTCTGACCGGGCCGGGCAAAGGTGTAGTAGGCCGTTCCCCCTGCCTGGCGTCCCCCGGGGACCTGCTGCGCCCACGCCGGTCCCACGACTAGCATGAGGCAGAGTACGAGCCCAACGGTGAAATGAAAGCGCACGTCACCCATGTGGATCATTGATTTGGGGCAGTCTAACAAAAGAAGCGCGTGTCAAAGTCCGAACGGACCGATTTTCCTCTAACTGTCCGCCGTCGAAGGTTCTGCCTCTGGCAACGATCGGTACTGGTCGTAGGGGCCGTATTGCCCGTAGTGTCGATACCGGTACTTGTAGCCGTAGGCCATAGAGATGTCGAAGCCGTTGAAGACCACCCCCGCGATGTCTGCACTCACACCATACAGTGCGTCGAGAGCATCGTCCAACTCGGCTTCGGTTGTTACACCCGCCCGCGCCACGCAGAGCGTGGTGTCGCACAGGCTGGAGAGAAGCGGACCGTCCGCTGTCGCCAGTACGGGCGACGAGTCTACGATGACGTGATCGAAGCGCTCCTGGGCGTACTCCAGGAACTCTCGAAACCGTACGGACCCAAACACCTCGGTGGGATTTTCCACCTCCGTGCCCGCAGGCAGGACAAAGAGGTTGTCGATGAGCGGAGTCTGCATCGCGTGCTCCTGCACATCGTTCTGCAGGGCCTCCGTGATGCCTGGGGTTTGGGGGATGTCGAAGATCTCGTGCAGCCGCGGGCGGCGGAGATCCCCATCGATGAGGAGCGTAGAGTGGCCCGCCTGTGCCGTCACCACCGCCAGGTTCGACGCTGTGATGGACTTCCCGTCTCCACTCCCCGCACTGGTAATGAGGACTGTGTTGCTCGTGCTATCGGGCCGGCCAAGCTGGAGGTTGGTCCACACCTTTCGGTAGGCTTCCGTGGCGGCCGAGTAGGGCTTCAGAACTCCAACCAGACTCGACTCCAGCTGATGCCCCTCCCACTCCACCGTTGCCTGCCCCCCCATCTGGTCTTCGATGAGTGGCGCCAGGTTCGGGATAACACCAATCTGATGGTAGCCCATCTCGCGGATCTGATCGGGCTTGTAGAGGCGATTGTCCATCTGATCGCGAATCAGAGCCAATCCAGCCCCGCCGAGCAGGCCCAAAACGAGGCCCAGAAAAATATTGCGTCGGGG
>CAJXKO010000163.1 GCA_913055845.1 uncultured Bacteroidota bacterium
CGTAGTAGCCGTAGGCCGAGATGGTGGCGTCGAAATAGACGTTGTGCGCTTTGTAGTGCTGCGTGATCCGATCGAAGGCCGGCTCGTCGGGCGTGGCCGTAGGGAGCGAGTCGTACGCCCCCGCGGTGTCGGGCAACTGGGCGCCGCCGAGGAAGTGCTCGATGCGGTCGATCCCCATGTCGATGGCGGTGCGGGGATTGACGCTCTGGCCGTGGCCGGACCCCAGGTGGCCTGTCACGGTGGCGCCGTGCCGGTGCGCCTGGTGGATGAGGGCGCGGAGGAGCTCTTCCTGCATCCGCTTTGCCTTGAAGTGCTCCACCCCGCGGGCCGCCCACCGGTTCACCTCCCGCCGGATGCTAGCCGACGTGCGGGTGGGATCCCACCCCGGTCGCGCCTTGCCGAAGTAGGGGCCGGAGGTCAGAATGCGCGGCCCGATGCGCTCCCCCCGACCGATGGCTCGGCGGACGCGACGCATCTTCTCTGGTTGCATCTCGCCCGCGGTAAACGTGGTGGTGGCGCCGTTGGCGAGGAAGAGCAACGGATAGCCCTCCGTCTCCTCCACACGCCCCGCCCCGAAGAAGTCGACCGCATAGTGCGCGTGGAGGTCGATGAGGCCCGGCAGGAGAACGTGGTCGTCGTCGAGGCGCACGACACGGGCGCCCGTCGTGTCGAGATCGGTTGCGCCCCGCGCCACAATTTTTCCGGCGCGGACGACGAGACCCGGATTCTCAGTGAGCGTCGTGTCGGCCGCGTCGAAAAGCTGCCCGCCCCGAAGAACCGTCGTGGATTGGGCGGCGGCGATGTGGGGGCTTGCGCTCTCGCACAGCACGATAAGCAGAACTACGGCGATCCAGAGCCGGCGAAGCGAGCCCATATGAGCGACACCCCAATGGACAGAACGAAGGATCGAGCCCAAAATCTACGAGAGGACCACTCCGAGAGTCAACCCTCCCGCTTCCCACCGTCGTCCCCGACGACCCTAAACACCATAGCGAAGGCCCGTTCCGAAGCCGGAACGGGCCTTTGCGTGTTTTCCCAAATGGCAATGCGTCTCAGAGAGACTCTGAGACCCACCAGGCATCGTTAAAACGAGCCACTCTCGTCGGCCGGGGAGGCGTCGAGGGCACTGAGGCCCTTTTCCGTCTGCTCGACCTCATACTCGATCGTCTGCCCTTCCCGGAGATCGTCGCCGGTGGTCATGCCCGAGATGTTGTTTGCGTGGAGAAATACGTCCTCACTCCCGTCGAGCGGCTCGATGAAGCCAAATCCGCGGGAGGTATCGAAGAATTTAAGCTTACCCTTTTCCATGTCGGTGTACCTAATCTGTATTTGAGATGCCTCACCTCTAGGTGACGACCCGGCCATGAGGCAAAGATTCCTACTCGGCAGAGCGGCACTACGTGATGACGCGTGTTGATGTATCGTATTCACGCAACACTTCGCTCACAGTTCCTCTTCCAGAACGCATAGCCCGCATATTCACGGAGTCCCCTCACCCGCTTGCATATTCTCGCACGCCGGCGGACTCTACCATCAGATCGAACAGGTCGGTGTTGCGCGTGAAGTCGCCGATCGCCTCGCTGCCGGGCCCCAGCGCGGCGAGCTGCACGTAGTCGGAGGTGTGGTCGCCCCCGAGCCAGTTGACGGACGTGTAGTTGGCCTGAATGGCCCCGAGCAGCAGGTCGGGATCGCTCTTCGCACGGTAGGCCGCCTGGTAGTTGCCCCGGAGCGCGTCCTGAATCAGCTCCGCTTCGTCGCGCCGGATCGGGAACTGCCACGCCTCCTCGACGCGGTCCTGAATCTGCCGATAGGTGCTGTGCTCGTCGAGCTCCGAGAGGATCCAGCTGTTGGTGTACTGGAAGTCCGCCACCCGGTCGAACATGGGGTTGGACCGGTTGTAGCGGTCGCCGGCGGCGTTAATACCGGGGTTTGCGTTTCCGTGGTCGGTGGTCATAATGACGAGCGTGTCGTCCCGCCCCTCCACAAACTCGAGCACACGCCCGATGGCGCGGTCAAATTCGATCTGGTCGTAGATGAGGCCGCCGGTGTCGTCCTCGTGCGCTGCGTGGTCCACGCGTCCTCCCTCGATTTGCAGCAGAAAGCCGTCGTCGTTCTGGTCGAGGCGCTGGAGGGCCGCGTCCGTCATCTCGGGCAGACGCGGCACCTGCTGCTGGTGGGCCGGGATGTTCTGGTGGTCGAGGACGTAGGGGAGATGGGTATCGTAAAAGGTACCCAGAAACGTGCCCTCGTGCCCCCAGTAGCTGAGGTCCTGCTTCGACCGGGCCACCGTGTAGCCCTTCTCCTCGAAGCCCTGATACAGGTCCTGCCCGTCGCCGCGCTGGTCGGGATCGAAGTGGCGCGCCCCTCCGCCCATCAGCACGTCGTACTCGCGCTCCAGGTACTGTGCCGCAATCTTGTCCTCGCTCCACCGCGCGGGCATGTTGATGCCGAAGCCCGCCGGCGTGGCGTGAGTGATGCGGGTGGTGGTGACCAGGCCGGTGCCCCGTCCGGCATCGCGGAAGATTTGGAGGATCGTCCGGTACTTCTCTCCGTCCTGGCTCATGTTAAGTGTCTCGTTGACGACGCGGTGGCCCGAGCCCCAGGAGGAGGCCCCCGCCGCGGAACCGGTGACGACCGAGTTGGCCGCGGCCATGTCCATGAGGCCGTGGCGCACGCGGCCTTCTTCGTAGAGACGGAGCCAGTTCGACCGTCGTCCTTCGTGCCGCCGGAGATGTAGGTCCGCCATCGTAAGCGTACCGGCACTCATGCCGTCGCTCACCAGGAAGATGACATTTTTGGCGTCGCCCGGCGCCTCGACGTCCGAGATGTCGGTGCGGGCCCGTCCGTTCGCCGTGCTGGCCATGCCGCCGGTGCCCAGGGCGAGGGCGCCGAGGGCCCCGGTCTTCAGAAAGTCGCGGCGGGATGGGGACGAGCGGTCGTGGTACGAATCACTCACGGGAGCGGTGGGGATTGGTCGACAGAGTACGATGCCACAATACGAAAACCCGAGACGCCCCGAAAGATCCCTGCGCCGCCGCCCCTGGTATATTATCAAAGAGTGATGTCGCCGCTCCACGGACCCGCCCTATTCGCTCCCCGACGGGATGCGGCGCAGCTGTTCGGCCTCCGTAATGACGCGCCGCCCCATCAGCAGGCTCGTAATCATGCTCGTGAGGCCGCCCGCGGCGAAGACCATGGCCATGATGACAAACTGGTAGAGCGCGGCGTAGATCGGGTTCTCGCCCCCCAGAATCATCCCCGCCATCACACCGGGAATCCACACCCAGCCCAGACTCTTGAGCGAGTCGATGACGGGAATCAGCGAGGCCTGCACGCTGGTGCGCAGGTGCCGGGCAAGCACGGCCGCGGGCGGTCCGCCGAG
>CAJXKO010000164.1 GCA_913055845.1 uncultured Bacteroidota bacterium
TACACCTGGATCCACAATCACACGGGCCGAAGCGTCCTCGCGGCCGTCCTCTTCCACTTCTCCGTGAACGCGGCGGGTGAGTTGCTCGACGCCGCCCCACCCGTGGACGCCTACGAGGCGTACCTCACCGCTATTCTCGTTCTATTCGTCCTGTGGCAATGGGGAGCGGAGACATTGCACGGACGCGATGCGCAGGAGGCCTGACTCCTTTCACTTCGTGCCTGCCGCCCCCCGCGGCGCTGTTTTTCTAGATCCCCCTGCAGCGGACATGAATTCTGCTTCCCGCCGCACCGCCTACCGCCTCTCGGTGCTTATCACCGTCCTCATGGCCGGAGCATCGGGCGCCGGACTGTTTTTCCACGACCTGTACCGGGACAACGCCCTGGTCGCGTCGAGCTGGTACGGCAACGACCTGGTGACGCTCGTCGTGGCGACGCCGCTGCTCGTCGTTGCCATGCTGGGGGCGTGGAGCGGATCTCGACGGGCGTTCCTCGTGTGGATGGGGATGCTGGCCTACTCGCTCTACAACTACGCGTTCTACCTCTTCGGGGCGGCGTTCAACGCCCTGTTTCTCGTCTACGCCGCCCTGTTCACGCTCTCCGGGTTCGCGCTCGTCTTCGGCCTCGTGTCGCTCGACACGACGGCGCTGCACCGGCAGGTACAGTCTGACCTCCCCGTCCGGTGGATCAGCGGCTTCATGGTGCTCGTGGCCGTGGCGCTGGGTGGCTTTTACGGGACCCTCTCGCTCTGGTACGTCGCCACCGGGGAGGTGCCCGCCATGATCGACGCGGTGGGGCTGCACACGAACCTAATCGCGGCGCTCGACCTGACGATGGTGGTGCCGGTGGCGCTGCTGGCCGCCGTGTGGCTCTGGCAGGAGCGCCCGTGGGGCTACGTGTGGGCGACGCTCTGGTGCGTGAAGGGGGCGGTCTACATGCTTGCCCTCTCCGCCGCCACCGTCGCAACTGTGGTAGTGGGGCCGTCGGACGACTGGGTACCATTGCTGTTGTGGGTGCTGATCGGCGCGGGGTGTTTGATCGCCAGCATGGTGCTCCTCAGGAATCTCCGCCCAGAGTGACCTCTACGGCCGGAAGCTCCTCGGTCGATCAGTCGCGACGTAAAACACGGCGCACCGACGGACGCAGCGCCAAGATCAGCAAACCCACCCCAAGCGTTCCGTAGATGAGTTGCAGGGGCGGCGTGGAAAAGAATGGGCGTGTGGAAGAATGGCAGAGTGGAAGAACAAACCCGTCCTTGCCACAATCTTTTGGCCTTCCAAACGTCCACACTTCCAACCCTCCACACCTACTCGACCGGTTCCAGCCGGAAGAGCCCGCCGTCCGAGGCATCGGTGAGGACGTACAGGTAGCCGTCGGGTCCGGTGGCCACGTCGCGGATGCGGCCCAGCTCGGCGCGCACCAACTCCTCCTCGTGGGCGACGGTCTCCCCGTCGAGCTCCACGCGGAGCATGCTCATGTGAGCGAGTGCGCCCATGAAGAGGTCGTTCTGCCAGTTCGGAAACTTGTCGCCCGTGTAGAAGGCCATGCCCGAGAAGGCCGGGGAGGGATCCCAGTACTTGACCGGGTCCGTGATGCCGGGCGCCGTGGTCCCGCCGATGGGCGACTGATCGGTGTAGGTGTCGCCGTAGCTGACCGCGGGCCATCCGTAGTTGTTGCCGGGCCCCACGAGGTTCAGCTCGTCGCCCCCGTGCGGCCCGTGCTCGTGTTGCCAAATGGCGCCCGTCTCCGGATGGATCGCCATGCCCTGCTGGTTGCGGTGGCCGTAGCTGTAGACCTCGGGGCGGCCCTCGTCGCTCCCCACGTACGGGTTGTCGTCGGGGATCGAGCCGTCCATGTGGAGGCGGACCGTCGTGCCGACGGAGGTGGTGGGCGTGGGGATGTCGACGGTACGCTCGCGCCGCTGGCCCCGCTCGCCCATCGTCACGACCAGGGTGCCGTCGTCGAGAAATGCGATGCGGGAGCCGAAGTGATAGTCCGTCCCTAGGAAGGGCGTCTGCCGGTAGACCTCCTCCACGTCCGTGAGTGACGTGCCGTCGAGTTTGGCACGGGCGAGCACTGTGCCCCCTTTGTCGCCTTCCTTCATCGAGTACGAGAAGTAGATCCAGCCGCTCTCCTCGTAGTTCGGCGCCACACGGACGTCGAGCATGCCGCCCTGGTTTTGGGCCCAGACCTCAGGCACCCCCGAGAGGGTCGTCGTCGATCCGCCGTCCACGAGTACCATGCGGCCGGGGCGCTCGGTGATCAGCATACGCCCGTCCGGCAGCCAGTCGACGGCCCACGCGTGCTGGAGCCCCTCCATCAGCTGCACAACGCGGAAGGTCTCTTCCTCGGACTCAACGCGCTCCAGCACGACCTCTTCGTCCGCCGTGGCCGAACTGGAGGAAGAGGCGTCGGGATCGTTGCCGAGGGTGCAGGCGCAGAGGAGGAGCGAAAGAAGACCGATGAAGGTACGCATCGGAAGGATGGGATCGATGGACATAGAATTCGGACGGCAGAAGGAAGTGACGTTATGTCTCCACGCCTTCCCTCGTCCGCCGTTCCACCCGACGAAACGACCGGCACGATGGTTACGCGGATGTCATCTCGGGGCGAATGAGCGGGCATCAATCTCGGATGCGGGACATATACAGTTTACTGCCGTCGTTTCTATCGAAGCCATAAAAATCCGTGTTGTTGGACTAAATCCCGCCGACACGCCCAGACGCCCACACTTCCAGACGCTCACACACAAAGCCCCAAATGCCCACCACCGAATCGATCCCCACGCAGGACCCCGTCATCGCCAACGCGTCGGTCACCGCCCGCAAGTCGGCGCAGGACCACATCGTGATCCGCGGGGCCCGGCAGCACAACCTGAAAGACATTGACCTGGAACTGCCGCGCAACAAGCTGATCGTCTTCACGGGCCCAAGCGGCTCCGGCAAGTCGAGCCTCTGCTTCGATACGATCTACGCGGAAGGCCAGCGCCGCTACGTGGAGAGCCTGAGTGCCTACGCGCGCCAGTTCCTGGAACGAATGGACAAGCCGGAGGCGGACCTGATTACGGGCCTCGCCCCCGCCATCGCCATCGAGCAGAAAACCTCCGGCAAAAATCCGCGCTCGACGGTCGCCACGCAGACGGAGATCTACGATCATCTGCGCCTCCTCTTTGCCCGCATCGGCACCACCTACTCGCCGGTGAGTGGGCGCCCGGTGAGCAAAGACTCGCCGCACGACGTGGCGGACCGGGTGGAGGCGGCGCTGGACGACGGCATGCGGTT
>CAJXKO010000165.1 GCA_913055845.1 uncultured Bacteroidota bacterium
ACGAGCGTAGTAACCGGCTCGCCTTCCTCTGTCAGTCGCCGGAGATCCTCCACGATCGTGGGCTGGTCTCCCTCCACCGCGAAGACAAACTCGTACGGCCAGCCGACTCCGTCGAGTTGCTCTTTGTACTCCCGGTACAGCTGAGAAATCGAGGCGACACGTTCGGGGTCGCGCACCGCAATGACAACCGAAAGCGTCGTCGCGTCCTCGGGACTGCTCTCGGATACGTGCGTCTGCGCAGACGCTGGAATGCTGTGGTACTCAGCCATTTGCATCACCCCTCCGAATCTCCTGCACAGTTTTCATTTCAAGAAGGTCGTCGACCCTGAGCCCTCCCCTCGAATACACCAACGACGCGATCCCACCCAGCATTAGCAGTGAAAGGCTCAGCGCCCCCCAAAGCATGCTGGCGCCGATCAACACCACAATCGTTTCCTCCGGCCGGGCGGCCAGGTGCACCAATCCTGCCATAAGCGAAAGCCCTCCCAGTCCGGCACTCAACGCAGAAAATATCCCGAACCCGAACAGTGGGAAGCGCACCGCCGTGAGGACGGTGTTGAGTGCCAACAGGTCGATCAGCACTTTGTAGACCCTCGCCAGCCCGTATTTGGATTCCCCATACTTGCGAGGATGATGCTCGACCTCAATCTGTGCCATTCGGACTCCGGCCAGAGACAAGATTGTAGGGAGAAGGCGGTGCATTTCCGAATAGAGGGGAAACCGCTTGATAACGTCGGCCCGGTAGGCCCGCAGGGCACATCCGTTATCAATGACCGGCGTTCCGGTCGCCTTTCTGACGAACCAGTTTGCGACCCGGGAGGGGAGTTCCCGGGTCAGAAATGACTCGGTTCGATTTTTCCGGTAGCCCGCGACGACATCGTACCCTTCCCGCACTTTGCGAACGAGCCGGCCCGTATCCTCCGGATCGTTCTGCAGATCCCCATCCATGGTGACGATGATGTCTCCTCTCGCCCGCTCGAAACCAGCGCGAAGGGCAGCGGTCTGCCCGAAATTGCTTTTCAGCTTGATGACTTTAAATCGTCCATCCTGTCTTACCACCTCCCGGGCTTGCTCAAACGTGGTGTCCGTGCTTCCGTCGTCCACGAGAAGAACCTCCAGTTCTCCCTCGATCGGCTCTACAGCCTGAGCAATCGCCTCGCAGAGTGGCTTCACAGAGGCACTTTCGTTGTAGAGGGGGATCACAATCGATATATCCATCGCGAGCAATATCGCAGGCCAAGCAGTTGGTAGAGAACCAGGGATCGACGCGTTGGTGGACGAGTTGCTGTTATCTAATTCTCCTCACTCGACAGCCCAGCCCACTAGTCATGGGACTCCCTGTGCGCCCGAGGGGCCTAGCACGCCGGCAGTTTTCGCTCCTTGTACGCCACAGGATGAGACTGGGAACGTCTCCGTTTCGGTAGAACACCGGAAAGGCTCCCCATCTCTGCAAGCACGAGATTACCCCTCCCTGTTGAGTCAAATTGGAGCTGGAACCGCCTTGATTTCTCAGAGCGTTCAGCACGCTCCGGTTTGCAACGAAGAAATGAGTTGGACTGTCGCCTGCTTTCTGGTCGGCGTTCTCCCACTTTCGAACAACGCCTCTTCAACGATTCTAAATGTAAGAGAAAATGGACTCGTGCCCAAGTCCTTCACTCCCTTACAGTGTGCTAGATGCGGAGTACTCCGCGTAGGGTATTCCTCCTACCCTCAGTGCTGGTGTGACAGAGACGCCACAGCCTCCCACCAAATTGGAAGCGAAGCGTACCGACTCTCGGAGAAGTACTCCCCCCATGGACACCGGAACGAACCATGAGGTCTGCCTCAGACTGAACCAGACCCGGCAACGCTATTATCCCGCTTCCCTTGAGTCCCCGATAGCCCAACCGGGAAGGTGTTACTCCACGGATTGCTCTTCGAGCTGATACGGAGTCACCTGCACCGGCTCATTTGCTCGCATAGACTCCTGTGCTCCGAAGACGGCCTGCATACCCGCCACCAGCTCGTCGAACCCGATTGGCCCACGACCGCGCTCGCTAAACGCTTCCACTGTAGCATCGATCTGGTTGGGTTGCCCCTTGTCCTGGCTCCAAGCCCGAGAGGTAGAGGTCGACCCACTGCTCGTAATTTCGAGGCGACGGAAGTCTTCGAGCCGAGCCGTCGCCCCCCCACCGTACACCTCCAGCCGCTCCTTGGAAGCCGCGTCGTCGCCCACCGTGTTGTAGCAGAGCGTTCCGGTCGAGCCCCCGTCGAAGGTGACGGTGATTGCGACATTATCCGAATCGGCCCGGTCGTGCCGGTCCAGGGTAAGCGACTGCGCATAGACCTGCGAAGGGCGTTCCCCGCAGAGGTGCTGCATCAGGTCGATGAAGTGGACCATCTCGCCGACGAGCATCCCGCCCCCTTCCTCGTCACGATGAAGCCAAGAATCGGTACCGATGGGCCCACTATTGACGCGGTACATCATCTGCTTTGGGCCATCGGAAGGAAGCGCCTCACGCAGCTCTTGCACCATGGGCGCAAACCGGCGGTTGAGTCCGACCATGAGCCCTGTTGGTTGCGCCGCCTGGGCGGACTCGTATGCGGCGTGCAGGGTGTTAAGCTGCTCTTCCGTAACCACCATCGGCTTCTCGACGAAGACGTGCTTTCCGGCCTCCAGGGCCCGGACCGCAAACTCGGCGTGCGTGCTGTGGCGGGTAGCAATGAAGACCGCGTCGATGCGCTCGTCGTCCAGAAGCGGTTGCAGGTCCGTCGTGCAGTAGTCGAACCCAAACTTGTCGGCCTTCTGCTGCGCGTTCATGCCCGTAGCAGTCGTTAGACCGACCAGGCTCGCACGAGCGTGATCTCGAACGTGGGGAATCAGGTGCACCGACGCGTAGTTGCCCGCGCCTATAAAACCGACGCCCAACTGGCCGGTCGGAACGTGTGTCGCCTCCGACTGAACATGAATGACTTCGTCCTGTGGCTGCTCCACGTCGTAGTCGAGCAGAATGCCGATGTGCGACTCGTCTCCCTCCTGAATCAACTCGTACGCGTCAAGAGCCTCTGCGAACGGATACTGGTGTGTCGTGAGCGCCTCCACATCCAGTTTGTCCTCAGTCATGAGTGCGAGGACGGCCTCCATGTTGCGCTGCTCGGTCCAGCGCACGTAGTCGTAGGGGTAGTCGATGCCGCCCTCCTCGTAGGACGGATCGTAACGCCCGGGACCGTACGACATCGACACCTTCACGTCGAGCTCCTTGTGGTAGTACTCGTCCCGGGGGATGTCCAT
>CAJXKO010000166.1 GCA_913055845.1 uncultured Bacteroidota bacterium
AAGTCGCTCCCGGGCGACGGGCTGGTGCCGGCCCCCTCCTACCAGACCACACGTGCCCTCACCATCAACGCGTCCCCGGAGGCCGTGTGGCCGTGGCTCGTGCAGATGGGACAGGGCCGGGGTGGGTTTTATAGCTACGACTGGCTCGAAAACCTCTTTGGCCTCGACATCCACAACACCGACCGGATTGTGCCTGAGTGGCAGGACCTGGAGCCTGGGGATACCGTCCGCCTCGCGCCGCCGGACCAGTACGAGGGCCGGGCGAAAATGCGCGTCATTGACCTCGACACGAACCGGGCCCTCGTCTTCGGCCCAGTCGTGGACACCGCCGAGGACTTTGAGGCCGCGGCCCGCACCGGCGCCGGAACGTGGGCCTTCGTGCTCGAACCGTTGAACCACGGGAAGACCCGCCTCCTCGTCCGCACCCGGAGCCGACCTTGGCAGGCGCCCCGAGCGGCATTCTACCTGTACGACCCGGCCCACTTCCTCATGGAGCGTAAGATGATGCTCGGCATCAAGCGTCGGGCCGAGGCGAACCCGGAGGGGGAAGTCCTTCCGCCCCGCGAGGACGGACAGCAGGTCCGAAAATCTGCGGAGATGCGTCCATAAGGTCATTCAGCCCCGACCGACCGATGGAAAACGAACAGATGGCCCACGAGGAGGTCCCCTCGGTATCCCCCGAGTACGCGCGGCACCTGCTCCACCAGATGCTGCGCATCCGGCATCTCGAAGAGCGGGCGGCCGAGCTCTACACCGAGGAAAAGATCCGGGGCTTCCTGCACCTCTACATCGGAGAAGAGGCCGTGGCCGTCGGCGTAATGGAGGCGACGCGTCCCGAGGATGCAATTGTCGCGACGTATCGGGAGCACGGCCACGCGCTGGTGCGGGGCATGTCGGCCGAGTCGATTATGGCCGAGATGTACGGCAAGCAGGAGGGCTGCTCGCGGGGCCGGGGTGGGTCGATGCACCTGTTCGACCGCGATCTCCGCTTCTACGGGGGCAATGCCATCGTCGGCGGCGGCCTGCCCCTGTCCGTGGGACTGGCGATGGCAAAGAAGATGCAGGAGCAGCCCGGCATCGTCGTCTGCTTCTTCGGAGAAGGGGCCATTGCCGAGGGCGAGTTTCACGAGTCGATGAATCTGGCCGAGCTCTGGCAGCTCCCCGTGCTCTTCGTGTGCGAAAACAACCTGTACGCCATGGGGACGGCCCTGGACCGCTCCGAGTCGCAGACCGACCTCGCCACGAAGGCCGAGAGCTACAACATTCCGGCGACGACCGTGGACGGCATGGACGTCCTGGCGGTGGAGGCGGCCGCCACGAGCGCCGCCGAGGCGATACGGGCAGGCACCGGACCGCAGTTTCTGGAATGCCAGACGTATCGCTTCCGGGCGCACTCGATGTTCGACCCCGAGCTCTACCGCGAAAAAACGGAGGTCGAGCAATGGAAGAAGCGGGATCCCATTTCCACGTTCTTCGAGCGCATGAAGACACACGACCTGCTCGACGAGGCCGACCGCGACGAGCTGGAGCGGGCGGTCGCGCAGGAGATCGACGAGGCCGTCACGTTCGCCGAGGAAGGCACCTGGGAGCCGGTCGAGGACCTGCCCCGATTCGTCTACAGCGAGCCTGAAGCGCCCGCAGTGGGCTCCGACGGCCACTCTTCCTCATCCACGCCCTGACCCGTCATGGCCCACCTTCTGGTTCTCTACGGCACGAGCGAGGGCCAGACTCGCAAGATCGCCAGGTTTATCGCGGACACACTTCGCGACCAGGCCCACACAGTGGACCTGATGGCTGCGTCCGAGTTCGAGGACTGGCCGTCCCCTGACGCATACGACGCGGTGATCGTCGGGGCGTCGGTCCACAGCGGGCAGCATCAGGCAGCAGTGCAGACTGTGGTTGCCGACCATCGCAGCGTCCTGAACCGCCGTCCCTCAGCGTTCTTCTCGGTGAGTCTCGCCGTCCTGGACGAGGACCACCACGAAGAGGCCGAGCGGTACGTGAGCAATTTCCTCGACGAGACGGGGTGGGCGCCGGACGAGGTGACGACGGTGGCGGGGGCCCTGCGCTACACGAAGTACAGCGTTATCAAATGCTTCATCATGAAGCAGATCAGCAAAAGCAGCGGCCGCCCCACTGATACCTCGCGGGATTTTGAGTTTACCGATTGGGACCAGGTGGCCCGGTTCGTCGACCGCTTCCTGCAGCACGTCGAGTCGCCCGACACAGAGCGCACCCCGTCGCCTCAATCGACCTCCACACCATGAGCATCAACACCGCCACGACCACTGAGATGACTTATCGCGAGGCCGTGCGGGAGGCCCTCCGCGAGGCGATGCGGGCGGACGAGCGCGTCTTCCTGATGGGCGAGGATGTGGGGCGGTACGGCGGCTGCTTTGCGGTGAGCAAGGGGCTGCTGGAGGAGTTCGGGCCGGAACGCATCCGCGACACGCCCCTGTCCGAGTCAGCCTTCGTGGGGGCCGGGATTGGGGCCGCGCTGGGGGGCATGCGGCCCATCGTCGAAATCATGACGGTCAACTTCAGCCTGCTCGCCCTCGACCAGATTCTGAACACGGCCGCTACCTTCCTGCACATGTCCGGCGGACAGTTCAATGTGCCGGTCGTCATCCGCATGGCCACGGGCGGGGGCAACCAGCTCGCTGCTCAGCACTCGCACAGCCTGGAGGGCTGGTACGCGCACATCCCGGGCCTGAAGGTGCTCGCCCCCGCCACGATAGAGGACGCACGGGGCATGCTGCCCACGGCCCTCGACGACCCCGACCCGGTCCTTATTTTTGAGGGCTCTTCGCTCTACAACCGGGAAGGAACGCTGCCCGCCGACGCGGGTCCTGTCGACATTGAAACGGCCGCAGTGCGCCGTGAGGGAGACGACATTACCCTCATCACGTACGGCACCAGCCTGCACAAGGCCCTCGCGGCGGCAGACACGCTGGCGGACGACGGGATCGAGCTGGAGGTGATCGACCTGCGCGTGCTCCGGCCGCTTGACGAGGCCCCTTTTCTGGAATCGGTGGCGAAGACACACCGGGCCATTATCGTCGACGAAGGGTGGCGGAGCGGGAGCCTCTCGGCGGAGGTCAACACCCGCATTACGGAGAGCGCCTTCTACGAACTGGACGCGCCGGTGGCGCGCATCTGCAGCGCCGAGGTCCCGATGCCCTACGCGCGCCACCTGGAGCAGGCCGCTCTGCC
>CAJXKO010000167.1 GCA_913055845.1 uncultured Bacteroidota bacterium
CATGAGGGCCGTAATTGGCGCCAGCACGGGGCCGAAGGTCTGGGGGTGGGTCAGAATCCCTTGGAAGCCGACCCCATTTACCGTGTATCCCGCCGGTAGCACGTAGAGCGGAAGGCTCGCCAGCAGAATGAACACCCCGAGCGTAAATAACCAGGACAGCCAATAGTCCGCCAAGTGGCGAGTCCGGTAAAACCCAACGACAGTGACGACCGTCCCTAGGGTAAAGGTAATCAGTTTCAGGGCAGAAACCAGTGGGAATGTACCCGTGAAGCTTGAAAGGGGCAGCAGTACGACGAAAAACAAAAGCAGGGAATACGCCAGCCGAGGCGTAGATTTTCCGGCGAAGACTCCGTCCCAGAGCATCCGGCCGAACGCTGCGAACAAGACGACCCAGCGTCCGAGTGAGATGCCTGTCTTGCCAGAGACAATCAGAAACGCGAGCATGCCCAGCGCTTCTACGGAGCGCCTGGTGCTGCGCAGGCTATAGAGTGCAATGCCTCCGCAGAGAAAAATCCCGAACGAGTACGGCGTAAACCACGCCACGAGAAGAAGAGCCGTCCAGAAGTACACCCAGTTCCGCAGGACGTACGGTCCGTTCCAGATCTTCCCGCGACTACGTGGCGGCGCTTGTTTGCGAGCGGGCGCCTGCATACCAGTCTTTAACACCTGAAATTAGCGTATCGGCCCATTGGGCCGGCGTATACTGTTTGGATAGCTCATGGCTACGCCTGCCCATTCGCTGCCGATTCTCATCCGGCAACGTGGACATTGCAACCATGCACTGTGCAAGATGATCTGCACATCCAGACTCGACAAGATACCCATTATAGCGATCCCGGAGGAGGTGAACGGCTGATCCACAGGCCTCTGAGCAAATAAGGGGCAAGCCGGCTGCGGCGGCCTCTTCCACGACGACCCCCCAGGGCTCTTCCCGGCTCGGAAGCACGAATGTCCCGGTCCTCCGCATCAGCCCCGGCAGCTCATCAGGCTGAACGAATCCCTTGTTTTCGACGCCCTCCTGCCCGTCGAGCAACGCTTCCTGCTCTCCACTCCCGGCGCACAGCAACGGCCACGGGTCGTCTACGCGCTCTCGATACCTCGCATAGGCGTCGATGAGAAGATCGACGCCCTTCCTGCGTATGTAGCGCCCCACGAACAGGAAAACCCGAGGGAGCGAGCCGGTGCGGCGCGCAGCAAATTTTTCCCAGTCACAGGCATACACCCCCTCCCAGCACTGCGGTCCTCGGAAGCCGAGGCGGCGGGCAAATTGCCGCTGTCGCTCGCCCGCCACCCAGAGGACGTCAATAGCCGAGTGCAGGTACCATGGCGCGATGAGTCGTGCGGCCTGCTGCCGCCACGAACCGGTCCACTGCTCATCCGACCCTGCGACAACGAGCACGTTCTGCTCCCGCATCGTGCGCGCCACCTCCAAGTAGCCCCGATCGAACCAGCCCGACATGAAGACTGCGTCCGGGGAAAACGATTCAAGCATCCCCGTCATGTCCGTCACGCTCAGTCCGTTCCGGTCGTAGAGTTGACCGATCCAGTCAAAGTGGCGATCATCGAACGGCGCATTGTCTGCGGGCGGGATGCGAATAACAAACAGCTTTACATTGTGGTGTGTGCGGAGCGTACGGAAACAGGCCGCCATATGGGGCGAGAGCCGGGAGTGTAGTACGGCGAGGCGAAGCGAGTCTCCACTGGCGTCTCTGTTCATGACAAAAGCTCCCGATACACCGTCAGGGTACGCTCTGTATTTTCTCCCCAGTTGAATTGCCGGCGGTAGGCCTCAAAGGCATAGGCATGCCCCGCCTCCAGTCGCTGATGCATCGTCTCAATGCCTTCGGCGAGGTCTGAAGGGGAATCCCCTGCACAAACAACCCCGATGTCGCAGTCCTGGACCGTCTCGTGGAGGACCGGTGCCGAACTCACGAGAACGGGCCGCTCGTAGTGAGCGGCTACGTTCAAGACACCGCTCTGCGAGGTAAATTTTTTCTTATACGGAAGCGCCACCCAGTCGGCGGCGACAAACAACTCTGCGACCTCTTCGTCCTCAATGCGGCGTGGAATGAACCGTACACACTCCCCCACGCCCAGGTCTTCTGCTAGTCGCCGATAGTGATCGATCCCATGATGACGCCCATCCTCCCGTCCCGCCACGACGAGGTACGGGGGCTGCTCGGTTTGGGACAGGGCCCGGAGCAGACCGTCCACGTTTTTCTCATCCCGGATTTTCCCAAAGAGAAGGGCGACCCGCCGCGTTGATGGAAGGTTCCACTTCTCGCGCAGGGCTGTCTGAGAGGCCTCAACAGCTCCGTGCGAGTACGGCCCATGAGGCACGACGTGAATCTTCTCGGGGGACACGTCGGCGAATGCGGTCAGCTCGCGGACCTGATAGTCCGAGTGAACGAAGAGAGCATCCGCGAACCGGTAGAAGGCCTTGAGTTGCCGATCTTCCCAAGAGCGGTTAATGATGCTCTTGCCGCGCTTCACGTCGTGGGCCGAGGCCACAATCCTCACCTCGGCCTTTTCGAGCTTGGCCCGCCAGTATGGGAACGTCAAGTGGTTGATGTTCGCGAGGTGCAACACGTCCAGGTCCGTCGAGACAGCGTGGTCGATGGCCCGCTTCGGATTGACGAACTGGCCTTTCAAAAATCGCCACCGTCGCAGCGTTGGCACGTCGTGTGAGATGCTCGCCAACCCGTCCCAAGTCGCGTATCCGTCGGAGTGAGCCCACTCGTAATCCGGCGTGCAGATCACCTCGACCTCTACGCCGGAGCGCTTCCCCATCGCCTTCATGAGCCTATGGGTATACCGCCCAATCCCCCCTCCCGGAAAGAACATATAAAAGCCTACGCGCAGCGGGCG
>CAJXKO010000168.1 GCA_913055845.1 uncultured Bacteroidota bacterium
AGCGAGACGCTGGGGGAGGAGAAGAAGTGGGTCCACTACGGCCTCACTTCCACCGACGTAGTGGACACCGCCTACATGGTGCGCATCAAGAAGGCCAACAGCCTCATCCGCACCCAGCTCGACCGCATGATCGACGTGCTGGCGGACAAGGCCCGCGAGCACAAGCACACGCTCACGATGGGCCGCACCCACGGAGTGCACGCCGAGCCCACCACGTTCGGCCTCAAGATGGCGCGCTACTACGACGAGATGACCCGCCACAAGGAGCGCTTCGAGCGGGCTTCCGAGGAGATGCGCGTGGGCAAACTGAGTGGCGCGGTGGGCACGTTCGCCCACATCCCGCCCGAGGTGGAGCGCTTCACGTGCGAGCGCCTGGGCTTGAAGCCGGCTACGATCTCCACCCAGGTCCTCTCGCGCGACCGCCACGCGAACTACCTGAGCGTGATCGCGGGCATCGGGGCCACGCTCGAAAAGATGGCCGTGGAGGTGCGCCACCTGCAGCGGAGTGAGGTGCGGGAGGCCGAAGAGGCGTTCAGTGCGGGGCAGAAGGGCTCCTCTGCCATGCCGCACAAGCGCAACCCCGTGGGCTCGGAGAACATCACCGGCTGCGCGCGGCTCCTGCGCGGCTACATGAACAGCGAGTTCGACAACGTGGCCCTCTGGCACGAGCGCGACATCAGCCACTCGTCGGTCGAGCGCATCGTGCTGCCAGACGCGACGACGCTCCTCCACTACGCGCTCCGCCGCTTCAGCGGCATCATCGACGGCCTCGTGGTCTACGAGGACACGATGCGCGAGAACATGGAGGAGACCTACGGCCTCTACAACAGCCAGCGCCTCATGCTGAAGCTGATTGACACGGGCCTGAGCCGGGAGGAGGCGTACGACCGCGTGCAGCCCCTCGCCATGACGGCCTGGGAGGAGGAGCGCCCGTTCCAGGAGGTGGTGGCGGAGTCGGACACCATCACGGAGGTGCTCACGGACGACGAGATCGAGGATGCATTCGATCCGTCCTATCACGTGCGGAACGTGGACCGGATCTTTCGGCGGGTGGGGCTGGAGGAGTAGGGGACTGTTGCGTATTTCGTATTGCGTATTCGGTCTGTCCCGATCGCGGTGCCATACGAAACACGCAACACGCACTACGAAGGTCTCCGCCGAGCACCGGTACCAGCCCGGGACGTACCCTCAAGGTCTACCCGACCATTCGGCAGGTCCACGCCGTCGTACGGATCCTCGGCCAGCAGGAGGGAGCCGTCCAGGTCGGCGTAGTCGAGGAGGGGGGCGAGGTGCGCGGCCGCCGCGATGCTCGCGTTGCTCTCGATCATGCACCCGAGCATGACCTCCAGTCCGTGCGCCCGGGCGGTATGAATCATGCGCCGCGCCTCCCGCAGTCCGCCGCACTTCATCAGCTTCAGGTTGGCGATGTCGGCCCGGTCGGCGATGCGCGGTACGTCGGGGAGGGTGACGCACGACTCGTCGAGCGCGATGGGGAGGGCCGAGCGTTCGTAGACGTGCTTGAGCCCCTCGTGGTGGGCGGCGGGGAGGGGCTGCTCGACGAACTCCACGTCGTAGTCGGCGAGCATCTGGATCTTCTGGATAGCCTCTGGGGGTGTCCAGGCCTCGTTGGCGTCCACCCGGATCGTGGCGTCCGGCGCGTGCTCGCGCACCATCTCGATGATGGCCCGGTCACGGTCCGTTCCCAGCTTGACCTTCAGGATCGAATAGCCGGCCTCCACGGCATCGGTCGTTTTCGTGGCCATGCGCTCCAGCGAGTCGATCGCAATCGTGAATGAGCTGGTGACCGTTTCGGTGGAATCGAGGCCCCAGTGGCGGTAGAGGGGCAGGTCGACGCGCTTGGCGACGAGGTCGTGCAGGGCAATGCTGACGGCGGCCTTGGCCGCGGGGTTGTCGTTCACCACCGTGCTCATCGCGTGCTCAATGCGCTGGAGATTGTGCGGATCGTCGATGTCCTCCACCGCCTCCAGCAACGCGGGCATCACCGCGACGATGGTGTCGACCGTCTCCCCATAGTGTCGGGAGGGGGAGGCCCCGCCGAGGCCCACGCGACCGTCTTCGTCCTCGATACGGACGATCACATTCTCGATCTCGTGGATTGTCTCGCGGGCAATCGTGAAGGGGTGCTCGGTGCGGAGCGAGACGCGCTCGAAATCCGTCGTGAGCATTTCTCTAGATGGGTGTGAGAAGAAGAGCAGGGTGCGGGACTGACTCTCGTTTTTGAAGTGTGATGCGTGACGGGTGATGCGTGAGGGGGGGCTGACTCCCGTTCACGCTTCACGCATCCACGGTCTCTGATCCCGTCAGAACGTACAGAATGAGCCTTAATGGACCAATACTTGGTTACGTCATAAGGGCATCGAGAAGGGGAGCCGTCCCGAAGCGGACGGGATCGGCGGCGGGCAGGCCGATGGCCGCTGCGTACTGCTTGACGGCATCCTGGGCGGCGGAATCGTCTTCCACGGCCTGCGTGTTGAGGGCGCCTGCGGCGACGTGGGTCGGCTTGATGGGGCGGGCGAGGTCCTCGTGGAGGTTGACGTAGTCGCGGAGCGGGGGGAGGGCGAACGCGTCGAAGCCGTGGATGTGCGTGCGCCCGGCGGTGTGGCAGAGCACGAGCGCATCCGGCATGGCGCCGTGCAGGATGCCGCACGCGACGCCCGAGTAGCCGGGGTGCACGATGGTGCCCTGTCCCTCCACGAAGAGCCAGTCGTGGGCATCGCCCTTCTGCAGGATCATCTGCTCCACGGCCCCGGCCGTAAAGTCGCTCGGCACGGCGTCGACCGGAAGGCCCCAGCC
>CAJXKO010000169.1 GCA_913055845.1 uncultured Bacteroidota bacterium
AGTTGTGCCGTCAGGCGCATCGCTGGGTAGCTATGTCCGGAAGGGATAAGCGCTGAAAGCATCTAAGCGCCAAGCCCCCCGCAAGACTGGGTCTTCCTCATGGGTCGTTCGAGACGAGAACGTAGATAGGCGGCAGGTGTAAGCGTGGCAACACGTTCAGCCGAGCCGTACTAATTACCCATAAGGCTTAACACCCCTATTTTGCACATGTCATCACAGAGATGACGCTCCATGCTCAGTGCAGTGCGGATCAATCTACCATTATGTCGAACTTTTCGCTGGCCCATTCGCCAGCACTGGCTTTCCTGGTGATTATAGCGCGGGGGCAACACCTCTTCTCATTTCGAACAGAGAAGTTAAGTCCCGCAGCGCCGATGGTACTGGCTTTTCGCCGGTAGAGTAGGACGTTGCCAGGATTCCCTTTGGGGACGCCGCTGTAACTGCAGCGGCGTCCCTTTTTTGTTGACCTCTGTCTATTCCTCCGCTTCTAGCTGTTTCAGTGGTGCCCTCTGGGCCTGAATAAATTCCGTGACGAATGAAGAGGCTGGGTCCTTGAGTAACTTGCTCATTGGACCGGTCTGCACAACCTGTCCTCGTCGGAGTAACACGACCTGATCTCCGAAAAAGGCAGCTTCTCCAATGTCATGAGTGACGAACACGACTGTCTTGTTGAGGCGGCGAAAAATATCCCGTAAGTCTTCCTGTAGATCTGTGCGGATCATCGGGTCGAGGGCCCCGAGAGGTTCATCGAGCAGGAGCACATCGGGGTCCAGCATAAGTGCACGCATCAGGCTCACGCGCTGACGTTGCCCGCCAGATAGCTCACTTGGATATTGGGTAAGACGGGTGGACGAGAGCTGAACCAGTTCCGTAAGCTCGTCCAAACGTGCATCGATGCGATCGGCCGACCAGCCAAGATGACGCGCTAGAAGGGAAGCGTTTGCCCGTCCTGTCAAATGAGGGAAAAGGCCGCCTTCCTGGATGACATAGCCCATGCGATGACGAATGGAGTGGAGGGGAACGGACCTTAACCGCTGTCCATCCACAGCAATGTGCCCTGTATCTGGTTGCGTGAGGCCGATCATCAACCGCAGAACGGTGGACTTGCCGCTCCCTGAGGGGCCAATTAACACCGTCGTGTTGGCGGTTTCGGCGGTAAGGCTTACATCCTGCACAGCATGTGTATCGCCGTAGCGCTTCGAAACGCCTGTGAGTTCGATCACTGAGGCAGTCGAGACGATGCAAAAACTGAGGGAGAAACGCTGTGGCCCCCGTTAATCGACCGTGAAAGCGCCGGAGCGTAGGATCTTCAACTGAGGGCCGATCGTGACTAGTCCACCTAGCAAAGCTGAAACTAAGCCAACGTAGCTCAGCTGGTAGAGCAGTCCCCTCGTAAGGGACAGGTCACCGGTTCGAGTCCGGTCGTTGGCTCCTCAAACGGATGCTTGCGGAGGGCCCTGCCGGACGGCAGGGCCTTTTCGTTTGGATGGGGCCTGCCGCCGAATACTACCGGTGCCGACGCACCCATTGATCACCAGTCTTCGTGCACCGCACCTGGCGTCCAGAAACGTGCACGAGGTCGTCTTCTGCGAGGCGCTGGATTGCCGCCTGCACTGTCCGCGGTCCTTCTCCAAGGTCGTGCGCGAGATTGTAGATGTCGACACGCTCTTCGGACCGAACGGCTCTGAGTACGCTCGCTTCCGTTTCCGAAAGATCAGGCAGAGACATCGGAAGAACTGAGGATCGGGGAGGGAGGCCGGGCTATTCGTCCTCGTTCTGAACCGTTGCTTCCGGATCGGACACACTTCCCGGCCCCATTCCTGGCACGTCCATGTCACCGCGCAGCCACCCAAGCGCGTCCTCGCGGTCTTCGGCCGAATACGTCTGGAGTTGGGACATGGGAAAAAGAATCTCGGCCTTCTCGAGCCACGTGTCCCACAGGTCGTCCCCGACAATTGCGACCTTGTCGAGGTCACGCAAGTGACGAATGTCGAAGGTGAGGGTCTCCCAGCGCTCCTCGGGCGTCCATTCGTCAACATTGTCCATCACGAAAAGCGCACGTGTTGTGGTATGCTTCTCGAGATGACTTCGGAGGGTGGAGTCGAGAACATCGAGGTCTTCCTCCGTCAGCGTGTCGCTGAACTTGATAGCAAAGAGATTCGAGTCCGGAAGATCAAGAAGTTCGTGCATGAGCTGTGGGAGGCCATGAATAAGCATCTGGAGAGGGATCGTGTGCGGTCTGTCCACACGGCACATCGGGGTACGACGTGGGAGATGGACTGTTCGAGTACACTTGCAAAATCTTGAGTCCCGGTTTTCCGGAAGGTCGTTCGAGGCTCCGCTGCGGGGCATTCGTAGTTACATCGTCAATCGTAGCACGCATCCCACTGTGCATAGATTGCCTTCTCACTCCGTGGTGAAGGACGTGAGCCACCCCGTCTCCGTTATTTGGAACGGAGACGGGGGCTTCGATGACTCAGGGTGAAGGATGAAGAGGCAACGGGGCAGTCCACCGCACGTCCGCGTAGACCGGTAGGTGGTCGGACAGGCTCCGGGCCTCCTTGAGCGACGAGAACCGGGGAGTGAAGTCGAGCACGCCGCCGCGCATGGGCCTAAAAGGCACGGTCTCGTAGAAAATGTTATCGTACTCGTTGGCGAGATGGCCGTTGGGCCCCTCGCGCCGCTTCCGACGCAGGCTGGTGGGCTGGTCGTCGAGCACCGAGGCGTAGCCGAGGCCGCGCAGCTCGTTGAAGGCCGCGTCGTCCTC
>CAJXKO010000170.1 GCA_913055845.1 uncultured Bacteroidota bacterium
GAAAAGCCGTGTGTCGACGGTTCGAATCCGTCCCTGGCCACTCCGAACGATGCCCCTCAGCCCCGCTGAGGGGCATTTTCTATTGCCCCCTGCCACTACTCCACCTCTGGGTCCACTCGCACCCGTGGGCCCGGCACCACAATGGGACGGCGAGCCTCCCGCGGAAACGCAAACCGGCTCTCGTAGACGCCCGCTACATCGGGCACCCGCAGCGCCCCTTCGAACCGACGCGCCTTCGTTCCTAATGCCTGGCCTACGGGTGTGGCGACCGGCACGAAGGCGTACCGCACGGGCGCCTCCCTCCCCTTTACCGGCAGGACAGCCACGGCCAACGAGTCTCCAGGCGACGCCCTCCACGGAAGAGGGTGTTGGAGATATCCCCACGCCGACGCCAACAATTGTGTCGCCTTGACCCGCCCGCGCTCCTTCGTTACGCACACCCCGACGTGGGTAAACTGCGGCCGAAGAAGGTTCTCGCGATGGCCGCGACTATCCGTCCACGCGTCTACTACGCGCTCCGCCCATCGATCCCTTCCATCTCTGGACGTCTCCTGGGGCGGCGAATCGGTCTCATACACGTTCTCCCCCATCGTCCCAATGAGGCGCCGGTGTTCGCGTCCTCCTCGGTCGGGGGGGAGTTGTCCATCGGTGTCCTCGTGCCCGAGATACCCGTGGCTAAGCATGTCTTGGTTATGCCGGCACGCAATGCGAGCAAGGGTGGTATCGGTCTTCAGACGGTGCCGGTCGCGCGACAGTCGAACGCGGTTGGTTCGGGTGACCACAGCGTCCCCGAGCCGGACACGGTGCACCCCCGTCGCGGCGTGCTCGTCGATGGCGGGTAGCTGGGAGGATGCAGGCGGAGTGGAAGGAGCGGACGGGGGGGACGACGACTCAGGGTCAGCGCTCTTGCACCCTGTGGCCAAGAGCAACAAGACCAGGACACCAACGCCACAGGTAAACCAATAACCGTCGGAAAAAGAAATACCTCTCGAAGCGGTCAAGTGCAGTCTCTCTCAGATGGGGGTTCAAAGCGACTACCCTTCTCGGTCCTCAACGAAGAGGAGACTTAGAAGGGATGGGAGTAACCTCCAGAGACAAGAGTCATGCCGGGACGCCCCGACCAACGAGTCGCATTCTCTTCTCGGACGACGAAGTCGCTCATTCCACGACCACAACCTGTGTCGCATCATCGGCAAACCACAGACCAGCACGAGAGATCGGGGATTTGCAAACAGCCCACCAGTTTTCGGCGTAGGCTTGGATCTGTTGCCTGTAGGCATGGCCATCGGGAAGGACCGCCGTAGACACCTCGCCCACGTGATCACTCTTGTAGTCGATTAGCACCCAGCCTTTATCGAGGCGGTACGCAAGGTCGATCACAGCACGTCGAATGGTTGGACTCGTCTCACCGCCCTCCAGGTGGGCCAGTGGGTATTCGGTATAGACCGTGTCTGCGCCCTGCACCTCTGTCCAGATTGCACTGTCCAGAAATCGCTGTGTCATGCGCTGGAGCCGCGCTACGGCCTCGGCACTGGCCTCGGCCCCTTGCCGCGTTAGCAGCGATCGGGCAAGCCCTTCGCTCGGCTGCGGATCGGTGTGGCGGGACTGTACCACCTGTTCAAGTAGTACATGGAGCGCCGCGCCGAATGCATCGCCGTACCCGTCTTGGCCCCGTTCCGGGTGCAGCGCATCTTCGGGACGGCCCGACTTGTCTCCCGTGACCGTTGCCTGAAGGTAGGAGGGCTGTGCAGCGTCCCGAATCCGCCGATCCCGTTCGGTCCGGTGCGCGTCGAGGTCGGGTTGCGGGGCGCGAAGCGCGGAATCCAACTCCCTCCCACCCTCGTCGAGCGTAGGCCTCTCAAGGGCAGGCACCTCTGCCGCGTCGAGGTGCGGATAGAGCGGTGCCCAGGGGCCGTCGTTGGGCTTTTCGGGGTAAGTGGACACAACGAGTTGCTTCTGAGCGCGCGTGGCGGCCACGTACAAGAGACGTCGCTCCTCGGCCGCCTCGTGTCGTTCCTCGCGGGCTCGGAAGCCTTCCTCCAGACCATCCGCGGGGGAGTCCCACCCCAGCGGCGGGTGGGTTACTTGCCGCCTGTAGCCACTGCCCTGCACGATAGGTGCCACGAGTTCCCCAGCGTCGCGGCGGAGATGATGCTGGGTGGGTGGTCCGCTGCCCCGACTGTACGGATCGGCCAGAAAAACGACCGGTGCTTCCAATCCCTTCGCCTGATGCACGTTCATTACACGCACAGCGTCTTCGCTCCCCGTTTCCAGCGTCATGCCATCCACGTCCTCCTCTCCATCCACCACGCGCTTCAGTTCCTCCAAGATCTCGGCCCAGCCAAGCCCCTGCACGGCAAGTGATTGGACGTACGTGATCGTACGCAGGACACGCCCAGCCCGGAGCGACCCTTCGGCGGGTGTAGGCGGATGGGCGGCCCCGGCCAGTACACCAAACGTATCAATGATCTGC
>CAJXKO010000171.1 GCA_913055845.1 uncultured Bacteroidota bacterium
GTCGGACACATATGATTGTCGCCTCATCGTCAGGCCACGCCACGCCTCTTTTCCGACCCATCTGACGCTGCTTATGTCTCGCTACCGCGCTCTCGTCGACTGGATCGATGAGCACCGGGCCGTGGGGCTCGATCTGGTTCGCATCTATCTTGGCCTCGGCCTCTTCGTGCGGGGGATCTTGTTCGCGTACGAGGGCCAGGGGGTGGGGGTCCTCGTGGACCTGTCCGAATTCTCGCTCGCCTCGGCGGCGCTGGCCCACTACGTGACGTTTGCGCACCTGATTGGGGGGCTCATGCTGGCGGCGGGCCTGCTCACGCGCATCGCGGCGCTCGTGCAGGTCCCCATTCTCATGGGGGCGGTATTTCTGGTGCACCTGGATCAGGGGCTCCTGACCGCCGACCAGTCGCTTGAGTTTTCGGCCCTCGTGCTGTTCCTGCTCGTGGTGGTAGTCGTGTTCGGTCCTGGCGAATGGGCGGCCGATCGGTACGTGTACGGGCGGGAGCCGGAACTCCAGGACGAGGACCCGGAGCTCTGGTGGCGCGACGACGACTTTGAGCGGGAGCCGGTGGCCGAGCCCGCGGGGAACGGCGGCGTAGGAGTGGCGGCGGCCTCGGAGACGAGCGTGAAGAAAACCGTCGCGGAGCGCATGGAGGACAGCAATCCCTGTGCCTGCGGACACGACCTCACGCATCCGCGCGTAACGGCGGAGCCGCAGTACGGGTGGAGCGCTGGTTTCTTCTTCATGCTCGGGGTGTCCGCCCCCGTCAAAGAGGTAGTGTTCTACTGCGAAGAATGCGGGACGGTCATGAAGCGCACCCGAGACCCAGAGGTGCTCCAGCAGTACCGCTGGCACACCTCATAGAAGCGCAGGGACAGGCGGGGAGGAGGGCCGGCACCCGCCCGTCGCCTGGTCCGGGGGGGACCGACTACATGAAACGAACCGGATCGCTGTTTTGGACCGATGAGCGACGAGTCGACCCCTTCCGAGGCCACGGCCCTTGTCCTGGGGGGCGGCGGGGCACGGGCGGCCTACCAGACGGGGGCGCTCTGCTACGTGGGCGAGGCGTTTCCGCAGGCCTCGGTGCCGCTCATGACGGGTGTGTCGGCCGGCTCCATCAATGCCGCCCACCTCGCGGCCGATCCGTGCCCGTGGGCCCATCGCACCACGCGGCTCACGAGCTACTGGGAGGACCTGACGATGGAG
Organism: uncultured Bacteroidota bacterium; assembly: GCA_913055845.1. Taxonomy (GTDB): domain Bacteria; phylum Bacteroidota; class Rhodothermia; order Rhodothermales; family Salinibacteraceae; genus Salinibacter. The sequence continues at coordinate 1,205 of CAJXKO010000171.1, forward strand.
GACGTGTTTACGCCCCGCTCCCTCTGGACCCTGATCCGGTCGATGGTACGCGGCACGCCGAGCCCGAAGCAGACCCTCCTAGACACCGCACCGCTTCGCGACTACCTCGATCAGCGACTGCCGACGGACGAAGACGGCTGCCTCACCGGCGTCGCCGACAACCTGGACGCGGGCCGCCTGGAGGGCCTCGCCATCTCGACCTCTAACTACGCCACCCTTCAGACGGTGACCTGGGTGCAGGGCTGCTCGATGCGCGACTGGGAGCGGCCCAATCGGATTGGGCGCCGGACGACCCTCAGTCTCGATCACGTGATGGCCTCCACGGCGCTGCCGATGGTCTTTCCGGCCGTGCGTCTCGACGACGCCTGGTATGGAGATGGAGGGCTCCGCATGCTCGATCCCCTCGCCCCCGCCATCCACCTGGGCGCGGATCGCCTCTTCGTCGTGTCCACCCGCTACGAGCGGTCACAGGCCGAGGCGAGCCAAGTGCCCCGCACGCCCGCCTACCCGTCGCTCTTTCAGATGATGGGCATCCTCGCCAACGTGCTGATGCTCGACGTGCTGGAACATGACGCGGCTGTGCTGCGCCGCGTGAATCGCCTCGTGCGCAAGATTCGCCCGGAGCAGCGCGGCCGACTCCAGCCAATCGACCTGCTCGTGCTTCGGCCCTCCGTGGACCTCGGCGCGCTGGCGGGCGACCACGAGCTCGACATCGGGGGCGCGATGGGGGCACTCCTCAACCTCGTGGAGTGGCAGGCTGATCCTCCACCGGACTGGCTCAGCATGCTCCTCTTTACCCCCGACTACCTCCACCGCCTCCTCGAAGTGGGCTACAACGACGCCAAGCGTCAGCACGACCGCATCGAGGCCTTCTTCGCACGGGAGCCGGTCGATCAGTCCTCCGCGTCTATCCGTTCGTAGGTCACGAACCGAAAGCCGTCCCGGGCGTCCACGGCGGCTTCCTTAAAGACCTCGCCTACGAGGGGAGCAAACGGCGGGAAGAATGTATCGCCCTCGTAGTCCCCCTCGATCAGGGTGAGCTCGAGTCGGTCGGCCCGCGGCAGGAATTGCTCGTAGATGGATTCGCCGCCGCCGATAAAGACGATCTCTTCGTCGGCCACGGCCTCCAGAGCGGCGTCGATGGACGCGTAGGTCTCGATCTCGGGGTATTCCTCGAACGG
>CAJXKO010000172.1 GCA_913055845.1 uncultured Bacteroidota bacterium
GACGGCCGGGATGAAGAAGAAGAGGGTCCAGAAGGAGACCCGGAAGAAGACATCGAGCGACGCCTCGCCCACGAAGAAGATGTCGCCCTGCCCGAACAGCCACGTAAAGGTGCCGCTCAAGCCGAGGAAGATGACGAGGAGGACGTAGGCGGTGAGGGAGTCGAAGAACGCGTTGACTTCGCGCTTGCAGATCGTCCAGATGGCGTGCATGGTCGCGGGCGAATGATGCGTGACGAGTGATGCGTGAGGGGCATGCGAGTCGCGTGATGAGTGGGGGGCGGTTCGGGACTCCACGCATCACGCTTCACGAATCACGTCTCATGGCTCACACCTCGCCTGTCGTTGTCTCAGCCGGGGTATCGGACGAGGTCTTCGTATCCGAGGGCGTTTCCGGCGTCTCCGTGAGGTCGCGGAAGACATCCTCGAGGCTCGATTCGATGGGCGTCAGTTCGGTAAGCACCCAGCCGCGGTCGGCGCAGAGACGGAAGACGTTGGCGGCGGGCTCAGTGTCGCCCTCAGCGGCCAGTTCGTAGGACCCATTCGTGCGCTGGACGGAGGCAACGCCGTCGAGTGTTTTGAACGCCCCGTCCACGTCGGCGTCGCCGGGCGCGTCGACGGTCACGCGCAGCCGCGTGCCGCCCATGAACTGCTGCCGGAGTTCCTCGGTGGCCCCGTCCGCCACGATGCGCCCCTGGTCGATGATGAGGATGCGGTCGCATGTCATCTCCACCTCCTTCAGGATGTGGGAGCTGAGCATGACCGTCTTCTCCTTTCCGATCTCCTTGATCAGCTCGCGGATCTCGACGATCTGGTTGGGGTCGAGCCCGGTCGTCGGCTCGTCGAGGATGAGGACGGGCGGGTCGTGGAGAAGGGCCTGCGCGAGGCCCACCCGCTGCTGGAAGCCCTTGGACAGCTCGCCGATCCGCTTGTGGCGCTCCGGCCCCAGGCCGCAGACGTCCATCATCTCCCGGATGCGGTCGTCCATCTCGGCCTCGGGCACCGACTGGAGATCGGCCGAGAGGCGGAGGTAGTCGATCACCGGCATGTCGGTGTAGAGCGGCGTGTTCTCCGGCAGATACCCGATCCGGCGTCGTACCTCCTCGGGATGCTCGTGGATGTCGTAGCCGTCGAGCGTGGCCGTGCCGGCGGTCGGATCCAGGTAGCACGTCAGGATCCGCATCGTCGTGGTCTTGCCGGCCCCGTTCGGCCCAAGAAACCCGAGCACCTCGCCAGTGCTCATTTCGAAGCTCACGTCGTCGACGGCCTTCTGGTCGCCGTACACCTTCGTCAGATTCGACGCAGTGATGCCCATGAGATCGACGGAAAGCCGTGTGGTGGAGGGACGAAAACGGCGTCGAGTCGTCGCCAAAAATGTCACTTTCATGAAACGAGGGTCGCGGGATGATATTGTTTTCTGCCTTCGGAAATGCTGTGAAAACCCTTGGAAAACAGCCGCGAGTTCTCGCGTTCCGGAGGGCCGAGTCCGTGTGTAGAAGCGTGCGGACCTCCGCGATCTGGTGGACGTCCGTGCGCCATCGAAACGCACTGTTCTTCCGGACTCGACAGGCCGATTCTCTGGCATGGTTGACCCCTCGCTTCCCGACTGGACCCGCGCCGTCGTCAAGGTGGGCAGCGCCCTCGTGGCCCCCGACGACCGCGGGTGCAGCACCACGCATCTTCTGCCCATCGCGCGGTTTATCATCGAGAGCCGCCGGAAGGGCAAGGAGGTGATTCTCGTCTCCTCGGGCGCCGTGGCCGCCGGGCTCGCCGAGCAGGGCCGCAGCGGCCCGGGAACCGGCCTCTCGATCCCCGAGCGGCAGGCCCTCGCCGCCCTCGGCCAGCCGCTGCTGATGGCCCACTGGCGCCGCCTCTTCGACGTGTCCTGCGCGCAGGTGCTGCTGACGTACGATGACCTGCAGCGGCGCTCCCGCTTCGTGAACGCCAAAAATACGATCGCCGAGCTCCTCGATCACGGCACGCTCCCGATCGTGAACGAAAACGACACGGTGGCGACGGAGGAGTTGAAGGTGGGCGACAACGACAACCTGGCCGCCTACGTGGCGGTCCTCGCGGAGGCGGACCTCCTCGTCATCTGCTCCGACGTGGACGGCCTCTACACCGCCGATCCGCACGACGACCCCGACGCGGAGCGCCTGACGGACATCGAAGAGATCACCGACGAGATCTACGACATGGTGGGCCCGTCGCACCGGGC